>NZ_JALIFQ010000021.1:0-101277 GCF_022867815.1 Blautia sp. NSJ-175 | reverse complement strand
GCCCAGGATCTGTCACCATTCTCAGTTGTTTAAAATCAAGGATATGTTTTGTGTAGATTTGTCTAAAAAATAGGTACTACACAAATTCAAAATGTCCTTGACAAGGGGTACAGTTTAAATAACGCTCTCTCTTTTCCTTCCGAACGGTTCTCCGACTTTTCCTTCCAAACGACGCTCTCTCTTTTCCTCCCAAGCGACGCTCTCAGGCCAAAGGGGAAGACCGGCAGGGGCAGCAAGCCCGCAGGGGGTTCTCCGGCTGGTGTTCCGTAGGAGGCGTAGACTTGCTTAGGAAAAAATGAAGCCCCGGACAAGGAGAAATTTCGGTTACCATCCGAAATTTCAGGGCAGTTGAGCAGTTCAGCCATAAAGGCTGGACTGCGGTTCTGCCCGGTGCCTTGTCCGGGGCTTCATTTTTTTCTTAGCAAGACTAGCCGACGAAGGCATCAGCCGGAGAACCCCCTGCGGGCCTGCTGCCCCTGCCGGTCTTCCCCTTTGGGCGTCCCCCTTCGACCATCTTTCGTTTTGTGTCTCCTTTTATACGTCCCTACATCATCGTTCCATTTCCACCTGCGCCCCCATCCCCATATGATTCCGAATAATCCGATCAATCTCCTTCAAATCACAAGAAGGCAGATCCCCCGGAATCGTATTCTTCACAGAACTGGTCGCATTCCCATACTGAAGCGCCTTCTGACAGTCAAACTCATGTGCCAGCAGCCCATAAAGCGCTCCGGAAATATAAGCATCCCCGCTCCCAATCCTGTCCACAACCTCAATATCCCGATACGGCTCCTCCTCATAGTACCTGTCTTCCTCCGCATTATAGATCACAGACCCAAACGTATGCACCTTAGGACTATGCACAATCCTCTGCGTAGAAGCCACAATAGAAATCGGATATTCCTCCGTAAAACTCTTCATCATAGACTTCACATCCCCATCTTTCAAAAATGTCAGCCTTGCCGTATCCTCAGAACAGAAGAAAACATCCACATAGGGCAGAATCTTCTCAATACATTCTTTCGCCTCCGCCCCGGTCCAGAGATTTCCCCTAAAATTCACATCAAAAGAAATAATCGCCCCATTCTCCTTAAACTTCCTGATCATCTCCACCGCTGTATTCCTGGTATTCTCCGCCAATGCCAGTGTGATCCCGCTGGTATGGAAACACCTGGTGCTTGCAAACATCTCCTGCGGCAGCTCTTCCACCCCAATCTTACAGAAAGACGCATGCCGCCTGTCATAAACCACACTTGGTTTCCTGGGATATGCTCCGTTTTCATAATAATAGATACCAAGCCTTGCATCCGGCTCCTCGTCATACACCAGATAGTCATCACTGACTCCGCAGAAACGAACCCTGTTCTTGGCATAAACACCCAGCGCATTATCCGGCAGCTTGGATATGATTCCTGTCCTGAGGCCCAGAAGAGACGCACCTGACACCACGTTTAACTCAGCGCCGCCCACCTGCTTCTGAAATGTCTCACCGCGCACGATCCTCTCATTATCCGGCGGTGACAGCCTCAGTAAAATCTCTCCTAATGAAAGCAAATCAAAATCTTTTTTCATCCTAAAACCCTCCCTGATTCTCTTATCTATCAATAACCATAAAACTGCTGTCCAGCCCAATCTGCTTCAGCAGAGAATACTTTCCAAATGGTCTGCTGTTATAAACAATGGGATGCTGTTTTCACAACATCCCATTTTTATTTAAATGTTCACCCATGGCAAAAGGGCTATCATTTATAACTATTTATTCTGTCCTTATCTCTGCACACGCCCTGAACCGTCTCCGCCTGCAAGTTTGGAAACCTCGTCCATGGAAACCATGTTGAAGTCACCTTCAATCGAATGCTTCAGGCAGGAAGCTGCTACTGCGAACTCGATGGTGGCCTGTGCGTCATAGCCGTTTAAGCATGCACAGATCAATCCGCCGCCAAAGCTGTCGCCGCCGCCTACACGGTCAACGATGTGCATTTTGTATTTTTTGCTGAAGAAGTAATCATTTCCGTCATATAACATAGCGGACCAGTTATTGTCATTTGCAGACAGGGACTCTCTCAGTGTAATGGCAACCTTTGAGAAACCAAAACGGTCAGCAAGCTGTTTTGCAACATCTTTGTATCCCTCGTGGTTTACAGTACCTGCAGTAACATCTGTGTTGGCTGCTTTGATGCCGAATACATCGGCAGCATCCTCTTCGTTTGCGATGCAGACATCCACATATTTGCAGATCTCACCCATAACCTGTCCTGCTTTTTCCTTGGACCACAGTTTATTTCTGTAGTTTAAGTCACAGGAGATGGTCAGGCCTGCATCTTTGGCTGCTTTGCAGGCTTCCAGACAGATAGCTGCTACTTCATCATTTAAGGCCGGTGTGATTCCCGTAAAATGGAACCAGTCAGCGCCGTCGAAAATGTGCTTCCAATCGAAGTCAGAGGATTTTGCTGTAGCGATAGAGGAGCCAGCACGGTCATAAATAACCTTAGAGGGTCTCTGGGATGCACCTTTTTCAAGGAAATAAATTCCCACACGGTCGCCGCCGCGTGCGATTTCCGTTGTATCTACACCATATTTTCTTAAGGAATTGATAGCAGCCTGTCCGATTTCATGTTTTGGCAGCTTTGTAACAAATGCTGCGTCGAATCCGTAGTTAGCAAGGGAAACAGCTACGTTAGCCTCTCCTCCGCCGTATGTTGCGCCGAAAGTATCTGCCTGTACAAAACGATAGTATCCTTCCGGAGCCAGTCTTAACATGATTTCACCAAATGTAATCACTCTTTTTGCCATTTTTTTAATTCTCCTTTGAAATAATATATTTCCGTAACTGTAAGGGTAATGGACAGTTACATATCTCCTGTATTTATCTTACTTCCTTTACCAGGGCAACGGCTTCCTCGGTCAGGGATTTGATCTTGTCAAACTCTCCTGCTGCAATCAGATCACCTTTTACCATCCAGCTTCCGCCGCATGCGAAGATTTTGTCGCAGGTCAGGTAATCTTTTACATTCTTAGGATTGATGCCGCCAGTAGGCATGAATTTGATTCCCACATAGGCTGCTGCCATAGCTTTGATCGTGGATACTCCGCCGTACTGCTCAGCCGGGAAGAATTTCAGAACTTTCAGGCCGCGTTTCACGCCCTGTGCCACTTCAGAAGGAGTTACGCATCCGGGCAGAACCAAAATGTCTTTATTCAGGCAGTAGTCCACAATCTCCGGATCAAATCCCGGGCTTACAATGAATTTGGCGCCTGCTGCAACTGCGCGGTCCACCTGCTCTGTGGTCAGGACTGTACCGGCACCTACCAGCATCTCCGGGAATTTCTCTGTCATGGTGCGGATAGATTCCTCGGCTGCTGCGGTACGGAATGTTACCTCTGCACAGGGAAGTCCTCCCTCACATAATGCTTTTGCCAGCGGCTCTGCATCTTTGACCTCGTTTAATACGACTACCGGTACAACACCGAATTTTGAAAGCTGTTCTAAGATTGCGTTCATAACTTCCTCCTTGAAATGAATGATTGATTTTTCGTTTTATGGGCCTTGCTGTGTTTGCCTATTCGTGTTTATTCATTCCACATTATGAAACTCCGTTTCGTATTGTGGTATCTTTATCTTGAATTATACTCTTCTCGCTCAGATTGTCAAGAGTAAAATGAAAAAAAATTCCGGTTGTTTCCTGAATGGGAAAGTGTTACAATAACGCCAAAGCCTATTCGTGAAAAATAACCAAAGGCAGGAATATATTATGGAAGAAAAGAATCCCATCCAGGTGGCTGACAGGCTGTTTCTCGTCCTGGAAACCCTGGCATCTGACGGCCCTATTGCGCTGGCAGACTTAAGCCGGCAGCTTGCGCTCAACAAAAGCACAGTGCACCGTCTGCTCTGCTCCCTTATCTATATGGGATATGTAAAACAGGATACGGACACACAGAAATATGACTTGTCCCTGAAATTATTAAGCCTCTCCAACCGTCTGTTAAGCCGTATGGACATTTTGGAGGTTGTGCGCCCTCATCTGAAAAAGCTCTCCGAAAAGACAGGGGAAACCGTGCATTTTGTCCAGCTTGACGGCGCGGAAGCTGTATATATCTATAAAGAAGAATCCTACCAGAATTCTGTCCGCATGGTATCCAAGGTAGGCAACCGAATTCCCCTTTACTGCTCCGGTGTTGGAAAAGCCATGGCTGCTGATATGGACGAGGAACAGATACGCCGTTTCTGGGATGCAAGCAGTATTGAGTGCCTGACCCCCCATACGATTACGGAATTTTCCCGTTTTCAGGAAAAAATAGAAGAAGTGAGAAAAAAAGGCTATGCCCTGGACGATGAGGAAAATGAGCTTGGTGTGCGCTGTATCGCGGTAAGTCTCCCTGATTATAAGGGACGTGCCCGCTACGCCTTCTCCATCTCCGCCCCAGCTGCCAGAATGTCCGATGAACGGATTGCCCAGCTCGCAGAGATCATTTTGAAAGAAAAACAGGAGATACAGCAGAATATGTAATTCAGCAGAATCATTAAATATATGATTTTGATGAACAGCAGTATATATGATTGCAGAAAAACGCATTAAAAATGAACGCAAATAAAACAGCCGTCCCATAACCGGAAGCTGCAAATCCCATTGGATATGTCTCCCCGTGTTACCAGACGGCTGTTTTATATTTTAAAATTTATCCCCTAAATATTTTCCCTCACGGCCTGCCCGCTGCCCGTGACAGTTATAGATTCCCACGTAAGCGCACACTGCTTTTTGTCATGTGCAATGCCTACACACAGGACTTCTCCTGTCAGACCGCTGTAATACTGCTTTTTTAGTATTTGTTTCAATGCAGATTTTTTCAGTGTCTCCACATCACTTCCCTGCTTAAATTCCAAAATGATATGCGGACGTCCCGGTTCCAGAGCCTTCAGCGTAATATCACTGCGTCCATGCCCCTGTTCCAGATTACTGCTCACCTCGTAGATTCCTCTTACACTGATACACATTCCCAGAAACAGCATATGATAAGCATTCTCCCTGGCATCAAAATAGCTGGTACAGGATATGACAATATCCCGATAAATTTTCAGGAATCCCTCCATATCTTTTTCCAGCAGGCAGCGGAACATTCCCTGCAGGTCCATATCGGAAATATTCGCCTGCTCCGCCAGGATTTTACGAAACTCAGCGCACACCTCCTCATTCGGAATGCGGACTTTCATAAAACTTTCGTCCTCCACATCCTCCACGGTCACATATCCTGCGTTTACCAGCAGGCCCCACAAACTGTAATTATCCTGCAGTTCTATAAATGAAGTCTCCAAATTAATTCCAACCCGTACGGTTTTCTTTTCGATCAGCTCATCAAATTCCCTGCGAAACCGTTCATCTGCCTTTTTCACAGCCTCTTTTACCAGATAATTGGTGGAGGTATTCACCCAGAAATTCTCAGCCCTGCCCTTCCTGATATAGCATAACAGGGACCACGGATTATAAATGTCATATCTCCCAAACCGATATCCATCATACTTTTCTTTCACCACTGCAGACAGTTCCATGCCAAAATCACAGAGCAGTTTTTCTGCCTCTCTTTTTGTGATGCCGAATTTGTCAGAATAACATTCATCTATCACTGTATAGATACTGATATTATTCAGTTTGGAAAATATACTCTCTTTTGCCACTCTCTGGATTCCTGTAAGCAGCGCCTGGTCCATGTACTCATTTCCCTTCAGGGCAGACCCGTAAAAGCTGGAAAAGAAATCTCCCAGTTCCTTTCTGTATCCATTTTCATAGCTGGATAAAACCGGCTGGTCATATTCATCGATCAGCAGAATCGGAGCAGCCCCATAATGATCATGTACCACCCTGATAAGTTCTTCCACATAGGCAGACAACTCTGCAAATGACATAGAACATGAAATTAGTTTTTCAAGATTGTTGTAGAATATCCTTACATATACATCTCTTTTATCCTGGCTGCCGCTTTCAAAAATGACTGCATATCTCTGATATTCTTTTAGGATTTCCTTCGAGAGACGCACCTTCAGCTCATCCTGTGTCTTACCGCTACAGTCTTTAAAGGAAAAATAAATGACAGGTTTCGTATTTATAAGGGATGCGTATTTTGTATCCATAATGGCAAGCCCCTTAAAAATCTCTCTGCTGTCTCTTGTGATATCAAAAAATTCCCGGAGCATGGTCATATTTAGTGTTTTCCCGAATCTTCTCGGTCTTGTGATCAGGGAAGCCGTATCCCTCAGCTCTAAAAATTCTTTTATAAGAAGTGTTTTGTCAATATAATAATAATCTTTTTCTCTTACTATACGAAACTGGTCATTTCCGATTGGCAGAGCCTTCTGCATCCTCATCACCTCATTATCAACTCTTCGTGTTGTCACTAGTAAGTATAGCCTTAATGAGGTTCCCCAGTCAACCCGGTAATGTGTTATTCGTACCTTACAATCTCTTTTTTCAGTCTCTTCATGATCCGCTTTTCCAGCCTGGATATGTAGGACTGGGAGATTCCAAGAAGATCTGCTACTTCCTTCTGTGTCTTTTCCCTGCCATCCGGCATATTGATGCCGAACCGCAGCCGCACAATGGTCTGTTCCCTTTTGGTCAGCTTGCCGATCGCCTTCCCCAGAAGGGACCGCTCCACTTCACTTTCGATTCCCCTATAGATCACATCCTCATCCGTCCCCAGAATATCGGATAAAAGCAGTTCATTTCCATCCCAGTCCACGTTCAGCGGCTCATCAATGGAAACCTCCATCTTAGTCTTGCTGTTGCGCCTGAGATACATAAGGATCTCATTTTCAATACATCTGGATGCGTAGGTTGCCAGCTTGATCTTCTTTGTGGGGTTGAATGTATTGATGGCTTTGATCAGGCCAATGGTTCCAATGGAGATCAAATCCTCCACCCCTACCCCGGTGTTGTCAAATTTCTTGGCAATGTAAACGACCAGACGCAGGTTATGTTCGATCAGACGTGATTTTGCATCTGCATTGTCCTCTGTCTGTAATTTTCCTATCATTTCCGCCTCTGCTTCTGCGTCCAAAGGCGCCGGAAGGACCTCTGCTCCTCCGATATAATGAATTTCTTCCCCTCTTCTGAATATAATATTGGAAAACCCCGAAAAAACAGGCATCTGTACTTTTCTCTCTGCTGCTGCTTCCATATTCATTTATGCTCCTCCCTAAAACTGTCAAAGCAAATCCTGACTTTTGCTCTGCTGTGTGCCCGGAAATGCAGAATACCATTCTATTCTGCGTTCACAATGCACGGATTGACGATTATCTGAAAGTTTCCGGCAGTGGAAAGCTGGTTCCCTGCAAGCCCTAAAACTGCATGTTTTACCACACTGCCTTCTTCTCCTGCTGATACATATAGTTCATCTACAGTGACGGCAAGCATTAGTCCATTATCCTGCCCCACGCTGCGATAGGAAATATAATGAGGATGAAACTTAAGCACCGATTGGGCACAGATGTCCTCCGTACTCCCGGTTCCGCTTAGAAGTCTCTCAAAAGAAGCCTTTTGGTCCTCGCCAAGAAGCTCCTCAAACCTCCCGTATTCCACAACGCTCACCGGTTTTCTGGTGAGTGTGTCACGCAGCCTGTTGCCAGTATCATACAGTCCTTTGACTTTCACTGATTTGCCGCCCGCGCGAATGATAACTTCGCAAATGGCGGAGCTTTTTCCTTTTAAGTATTCCAAGAGTCGCATTCCTAAGATGAGAATCCAGTAAGTGGCTGTGGTGATGAAACAAAACGTAAGTAAGCCTTCCTTTGTGCCGCCCGGCAGGGCCGTAAGTATCCCTCCTGTGAGAAAGGAAAAACCGTACAGAAGTAAAATCCCTGTAAACAGTTTTCTCCATGACCTGCAGCAGCAGCCCACCCACACCATGAGGATGCCCAGGACGCCGTGTGAAAGCAATACCCTTATGTAGGGGGACGATAAAGGCAGCAGTGTGATCACACAGATACCGGCAGCTCCCAGCGCTGCACCTGCCAGAGAACGAAGAGGAGTGGCAGTCCCCTTCAGCACCCGGTTCACCAGACGCAGCAGCAAAAAATCCATTACCAGATTGACTACGAAAAAAACGTCAATGTAAAATTCGTAGTACACAAAACACCCCCTAAACCTTGTATGACTCATTCATGTCAGCAGAAAATCCGCTAAGTGCGTTTTCTGCTGCATACTTATCTGGAATAAGTAATGTTCATTATAGGTGATAGGGGGTGTTTATTTTGTCAAAACCGCTTGGACGAATCAAAAATCTTTTCGACAGTTTTGGTCCCGTTTTTTCTTGTTATGTTATCCTCTTTATGTAAAGCTTTCATGGAGAAGCTGCAGGGTTCTGCGCATCCTTTCCGCCGGGATCTGGCCCGGTGCAGAGGCCTTGATGCCCGCCGCAAATGTGACGGCTGAGCCTGACGCCTCTCCGCAAAGACGGCTCAAAACTCCTGTTTTTCCCATGGACATAGTGATGACCGGTTTCTCTGTTCTGCGCTTCATCATGACGGTTGCTGTCAAAAGAGACATGAGGTCCTCGTCACTTTTTGGCATGACAGCCAGTTTCAGAATATCGGCCCCGAAACGGTCCATGGTCTCCATCCGTTTTACCATCTCTTCTATAGAAGGTGTCCTGTCAAAATGATGGTTGGAAGCAGCCACATAAACGCCGCATTCTTTCAATCTTTTCATCAAAGATTCTGTCCTGTCCGTGTCAAAAAAAGCTTCCACGTCAATCAGGTCCACAAAGCCGGTTTTGGCGGCATTTTCCAGAAGATTTACATAATCCTCACAGGTAATGGACTGACTGCCTCCTTCTTTGTCGGTTCTGAAGGTAAAAAGAAGGGGAATCTTGTCTAAAACGCAGTGAATGGTTTTCAACATTTCCAAACTATTTTCGCTGTTCTTTCCCTCCTCATAACAATCTGCGCGCCATTCGACGAAATCCGGTTCCATGTTTTTCACTGTTTCTGCTTCTTTTATGATTTCTTCTCTTGTTTTTCCTGTGAGGGGAATACATATTTTCGGAATTCCCTCCCCGATCTTTATGCCTTTTATCTCTACGGTTTTCATGTTCCTTTTTCCTCCTGGTAAATGTTACTGTTCACTGCGTGCCCAGCAACACGCTTCGTGATGCACGGATATGAAGCATTCTGCTCCATATCGCGCTGGCTGCCTCAGGGTTTTCATGCCTTTGGCCTGAAAACATCCGGCGGGACAGTGGTGTATGAACAGTAACTGATAAATTACTGCCGCTATTATAACATACTTTTTCTCTTGACACCACGAAAGTTTCCTTTTACACTTTAAATTAATGCAGGTGCAGGTTATAGTTGGGTTTTATTGAATCGTTACGGGTGGCGGCCTGCGAAAAAAGGCGGCGGACTGCATGGATTCATGTGACAGGCAGAAGACTGTTCAGATTCATGTAACAGAAAGATGGCCGCCAGGTTTCAGAAAGGATGAAAAATCATGATACCAATTACGGGACAAACACAGCTTACCGGACTGCTTGGAAGCCCGGTGAAACACAGTATTTCACCTATGATGCATAATACAGGCTTTCAGGCTCTGGGGCTTGATTTCGTTTATCTTTGTTTCGATGTAAATGAAGGAACTTTAAAAGACGCCGTAAAAGGACTGCGCGCACTGGGTGTAAAGGGATTTAATCTGACTATGCCCAATAAAAATAAGATATTGGACTATCTGGATGACTTGTCCCCCGCTGCAGGTCTGATCGGAGCTGTGAATACTGTGGAGAACAGGGATGGGAAACTGGTCGGGCATAATACGGACGGAATCGGATTTATGCGGGCTGTGAGGGAGCAGGAAATCGATGTAAGAGGAAAGAATATAACACTTATGGGTATCGGAGGAGCCGCCACGGCTATCTGTACACAGGCGGCGCTTGACGGGGCAGGAAAAATTGATGTGTATGCCAGAATGACGAGCAGGTTTCTGCCTCGGATGAAAGACTTGATCGGGCGGCTGGAAAAGGAAACCGGATGTGTGATCTGTCTCTGTGATAATGAGGATAAGGATGGGCTGAAAAGGAGTCTTGAGGATAGTGTGCTGGTTGTGAATGCCACTTCTGTGGGGATGGCACCGGATGAAGATGGTTGTATTCTGCCGGGAAAGGATTTTCTGCATGAGGGGCTGGCTGTGGGGGATATTGTTTATAATCCATGGGAGACAAAGCTGCTGCGGATGGCGAAGGAGATGGGATGTAAGGGGTTTAATGGGTATGCCATGTTGTTGTATCAGGGGGCGGAGGCCTTTCGGATATGGACGGGGCGGGAGATGCCGATGGAAGTAGTCAGAGAACGGCTGGGGAAATAGGTGGCTTAGCGGACGGGGAAAGAAAGGGCCGGAGGCCGGCCCTTTCTTTCCCCTGACAGTGGCAGCGGTTATTTTTCTTATTGTTCTGTTGAAATTTACTCCCACAGAGCATTGTTAATGATATTGCAGGCGGAAGGTTATATAATTTAAGATGAGCTGTCTCCCGGAAATAGGGGACAGCTCATTTTTTATAAAACTGTCGGTTCGTTTGAATTGTTGTTGGTTATTCGTTTACATCGTAAACGTTGTCGTTGATGAGGATCTGGGTAATGTCTTCCGGGTTTACGATGCGGTTGTAGGTCAGGCGGAATTCGGTGTCTACGCCGCAGATGTAGCCTGTGTTGTCAAGTTCGTCCTGATCGTAGATGACGTAGCTGGTGCCGTCTTTGTATTTGAGTTCGATGTATTTGATGCAGTACGGGTCCTGAGCCTCTTCTTCGGGGGCCTGGGCGGACATGTTGATGTTCATGGAGATGGGGGAATAGGAACATATCCAGGTATCATCCCGGGACAGGGACTGCATGGAGACGGTTTCGCACTGGGGAAGGTCCACGTAATCTTCTGTCACTTCTATCTGATTTCTCTTTTCCGGGTCTGTCTCGTTCATCTCCTGAAGCTCGCCGAAGGTAACGGGATAGGTGTAAATGTGCAGTCTGGGCTGGTTTGAGGTGTTTTCTGCACTGCCCCATATCATGTAATCATAAATATAGTATTTATCAGGTGTGCTCTTTTCTGTGTCTACATACATGAATTCACCGGCAGGGTTTCCTTCCTGATCTTCAAAACAGAAGGAGAAGTTGGATTCCTGGGAGAAATAGGCACCTTTTGTGCGGTTTGTCTCGTCATCCGCGTACAGTGCAGTGACTCCTCCCTGTCTTTCCAGGGTCATAGACATGAGCATGCCGTTGCCGTCTGTGACAATGTTCTCTATGGTAAGGGTGTGATCACCAATCTCTTTGGTGATGTTCACCTCGGTTATATTGCCGCCTATGAGGGCGTCAGCTTTTTCCTCATCTACCGGAACGTATTCTTTGCCTGGGAGGTCAGCCATCATGCCGTCCTCTTTATCCGGGTCCGCAAGGATCTGGGTGTGTTCCTGGGAAGATTTTGTGGTGTTTCCGAACATGCCCTGGAAGAAATCCGTGTGCTCGGAAAGGTAAGCTGCCGCTGCTGTGCCGCCGGTTACGGTGAGGGTGAGGACTACGGCTGCCGCTGCTGCCGTAATCTTGCGCCAGGACTTTTTGGCATAGTTGGTTCTTGTCTTGTTCTGGCTGCGGATCCGGCTGTAAGTGTCCTGCAGGCGTTCATCCACTTTTTTCGGTATCTCTACTTCCTGTTCCAGGATCTGTTTCATTTCATTTTCTGTATAATTCATAGTGTGCCTCCTTTATTGATGCTGTAAGATATCACTTAACTTCATCCGTCCTCTTCTCAGACGGCTTTTTACTGTATTTTCACTGATGTCGAGAAGTTCTGCTATCTCTCTGGTACAGAAACCCTCCCCATAGTACAGGACAAAAATCATCCGGAAATCCTTCGGAAGTTCCTGTATCAGATCTGTGAATCCACTGTTGCTCTGCATCTCTTCCACCGCTCCTTCTTCAGGCACCTGTTCCACTACGGTGCATCTGCCCTGCTGCCGCAGGATGTCTTTGCAGCAGTTGATCAGGATTCTGGTAAGCCAGGTTTTGAAATACGCGGCGGACTTAAGCTCTGCCAAATGCTCATAGGCAGAAAGCACTGCCTCTGACATGGCGTCGGCAATATCTGCCTCACAGCTCAGAAAGCTTCTGGCTACTTTGTACATTGCCTGTTTGTTCTGCTCGATCAGCTCCACAAAAGCATCGGCGTCCCCTCTCTGGGCCTTTTTTACAAGCCACATGCTGTTCTCCTCTCTGTCAGCGTCCTGCCTAAGCATTTCCCTTTTGGGGAGTGGTACACTGGCTGTATATTTTGAACCGGTTCATTGTCTTTTACATACATTAGACGAATCCGAAGGGTATTTGGGTGCACATATGAAATAATTTTAAATTTAAAAAGGGATGTTCTACGGCTGATCCTGGTCTCCGTATCACATCCCTGTCTGTTTTCAAGCTTATTATACCGTTTTGTTCACAGATGCCTGTCCTCTATGGTCACGTTCTGGCGCAATTGTGTGCGGTTCCCTGCAGGATATCCAGGCCGTGTTCCAGTTCCGGCAGAATATACTCCAGGCATTCTCTCACCGCCTTCGGGCTCCCCGGAAGATTGATGATCAGTGCCTGTTTTCTGATGCCTGCTGCCTGACGGCTCAGCATGGCCCGTTTCGTGATCTGCATGCTGTATGCCCGCATAGCCTCAGGAATACCCGGTACCTGTCTTTCACAGATGTCCATGGTAGCCTCCGGCATGCAGTCTCTGGGCGAGAAGCCCGTTCCGCCTGTGGTGAGGATCAGATCTGCGATGTTCTCATCTGCCAGCCTTGCCATCTCACGGCTCAGCATGCCCCTCTCATCAGGGAGCAGTATCTTGTATGTAATCTGATAGCCGGCTTTCTCCAGAATCTCACAGATGACAGGCGCACTCATATCCTCTCTCTCTCCTGCATATCCGCTGTCACTCGATGTTATCACTGCTGCTCTTCTCATAAAAATTCCCCCAATCCTTTTGATTGCAATAAAAAGCATGTTTATATGGAATATTTGTCATTTGAAATAAAAATCCCCGCTTTTGCCGCCCTTTTTCTCCACCAGATGAATCCCCGACAGGACCATGCCTTTGTCAATGGCCTTGCACATATCATAGATGGTGAGAAGCGCCACACTGGCTCCTGTGAGAGCTTCCATCTCCACACCGGTCCTTCCTTCCACTTTTGCTGTGCAGATGGCTGTAATGGTCAGGTTTTCCTGGTCTGTCTCAAAGTCCACACTGCATTTGCTGATCAGCAGTGTGTGGCACATGGGAATCAGGGATGACGTCTGTTTCACTGCCATGATGCCGGCCACACGGGCCACACCCAGCACGTCACCTTTTTTTGCTGTGTGGTTCACCACCGCGTCCATGACTTCACGGTTTACATGAATGCTGCCCTTTGCTGTGGCTGTACGGCTTGTCACATCCTTGCCGGACACATCCACCATGATCGCATTTCCTTCCCCGTCAAAATGGGTCAGTCCATTATTATCCATAACTGTTCTCCTCTACTGTATCGTTATACGGTCCACGCCATGCCCGAAAGCACCATCTGCGGTGAACAGTACCCTGTATCTGCTCTCCCGATGCAGAAATACAGCTCTTTTGATACACGAAAGGCAGTCCGCAATAATTCCCGGACTGCCCTTTTATCCTGTGTAATTTTAACGCTTATCTTCTGTTTTTCAGGAAATCCGGAATCTGGATATCCTTTTTCGGCACATTGCTTGTGAATGTACCCTGCTGTGTACTTCCGAAGCCCTGCTGCGGCTGGAAGGACGGCATCTTGAATGCCGGCTGCTGCTGAGGCTGGCTGTATGCCGGTGCCTGCTGCTGTACCGGTGTCTGCTGCTGTACCGGTTCTTCCTGTCTCGCTGCTTTCTTATCTCTGCTCACGCTTGGTTTCCTTGCTGTCTCATCATCAAGTCCTGTAGCGATCACAGTGATTCTGACATAATCAGCTTCTTTATCATCATACAGGGCACCGAAGATAATATTGGTATCTTCTCCGGTAAGATCCTGTACATAGCTGGCTGCATCGTTGGCATCCATAAGAGAGATATCTCCGGATACATTGATGATAACATGGGAAGCGCCCTCGATAGTGGTCTCCAGAAGCGGACTGGATACGGCCTGCTGTACAGCTTCCATAGCCTTGTCGTCGCCTTTTCCTTCACCGATACCGATATGTGCAATACCCTTGTCGATCATGACGGTCTGAACATCCGCAAAGTCGAGGTTGATCAGTGCCGGCAGGTTGATCAGGTCAGTGATGCCCTGTACGGCCTGCTGCAGAACCTCATCTGCTTTTCTGAGCGCTTCCGGCATGGTTGTCCGGCGGTCTACAATCTCCAGCAGACGGTCATTTGGGATAACGATCAGTGTGTCCACATTCTCTTTTAATTTTTCAATACCTGTCAGTGCGTTTGTCATACGGGTCTTAGCTTCAAAACGGAAAGGTTTTGTGACAACGCCGACGGTCAGGATACCCATTTCTTTTGCCAGGCCTGCCACGATCGGTGCGGCACCTGTTCCGGTTCCGCCGCCCATACCGCAGGTAACGAATACCATATCTGCGCCCTGCAGTACCTGTTTGATCTCTTCGATGCTCTCCTCAGCCGCTTTCTCGCCGATCTCCGGCTTAGCGCCTGCACCAAGACCTTTTGTCAGCTTCTCACCGATCTGCACTACAGTCGGTGCCTTGCATAAGGTCAGGGCCTGTTTATCTGTATTGACTCCGACGAATTCCACTCCGCCGATAGCCTCTTCCACCATTCTGTTGACTGCGTTATTACCAGCTCCACCTACACCAATCACTATAATTTTTGCAGATGATTCAGCTTCGTTTGTCATTATCTCTAACAAAGTACTTCCTCCTTTAGCTTCCCTCGTATGTTGTAAAGCGGGTTGTTGTATCCACTTCGCTGCTTCTTCATGAACACAGATATCTGCATCTTATCCGCATTCGGATACACTGACGTGTATGATTTTCTGTAATCAGGTTTATCTGTCTCTGTTTCTTTTCATGTTCTCATGGGTATTTATGATAAATACCCGAAAACCCAGGTACTTTAATTCTAAGTACCTTTATGATGCATATAGATATATAATATAGTCTTTTGGAAAATTAATCAACTGGTAAATTTATTTTTTCACAAAAAATTTAAAAAAATTATCAAAATTTCCCGATTTGTGTCCCATAAAAAACAAAATTCCTCTGTCATTCTTCCCCGGAACCATCATCTGAACCATAGTCTTCATACCCGGAACCGTCCCCGTAGCCGGAATCTTCCTCGTTATAATCCATATCCCCGTCTCCTGAGTCCTCATATCCGGTGTCATACTCCTCATAACCGCCCTCATCCGAATCCTCATAGCCGGACTCATCATCGGAACCGTCAGAATCCTCATCACCGGTATCCGATTCATCTGTACCATCGCCGCTTTTGTTCTCCTTGTCCTCCAGCGCCTTTTGCTCCGCCTCACTCAGAACCTTGTCAAAGACCACGTTTTTTGAAGTCTCGTCCACATTTTCCAGATGAAGGACACCTTCCATTCCCTCAAGCTGAGGTATGATTCCCATAAGTCTGCTCATTTTTTCGTCCATATTTTTGTCAGAGCCCATGCGGGCTTCCACCTTGCCGTAATAGAGCACAAGCTGTCCTTTTTCATCCAGTACCAGCCTGTCCGGCTTCCTGTCCCCCTTCTCCATCATCTTGGTGACGCTTAAGATCAGGCTCAGACTGCCTTTTTCAAGCCCGGGAATTTTCTCGCCTACCCCTACCTTGTCAAGCGTAAGGCCCTCCACATTCGGTATATTCTCCAGTTCCTCTGTGGTACTCACCTGCACGATACCGTTTCTGTCAAAGTATAAGTTGCCGTCCAGAAATTTCACATAGCCGATCAGTTCTTTTTCCCTGACATGGATCACAAGACTGTGACGGCCTGTCCTCTCCAGCCAGACTTTATTGATAAATTCCTCATCTTTTGTTCTTTCATCAGGATTGAGAAACCGCACCAGCACTGAATTGCCCGAAAGCGGGCCTGACAGCACCATTTTTTTGATTTCATCTTCCGTATAATTCTGATTTCCTTCTACTTTAACACTGGTAATCTGAAAGCAGGTAAAGAATACCGCAATGGCTATTAACACGGCCGCTGCCAGGCAGCCCCAGAATATCCTGTGTTTTTTCCTGTCCATACATGTTCCCCTTTAATCTCTCTCAATTACGGCGCCGAGCTGTGACAGATCACGGCAGATATCCTCATATCCCCGCTCAATGTACTGCCTGTTTCTCACACGGGTCTCCCCCTGCGCCGCCAGCCCTGCAATGACAAGGGCTGCTCCGCCTCTCAGTTCCTGTGCCTCCACAGCCGCGCCCCGAAGCGTCCCGCCGCGGATAACAGCTTTTCTGCCGTCCACCCGGACATAGGCTCCCATGCGCAGAAGCTGTGATGCTGTCTTAAATCTGTCCTCAAAAATCGTTTCCACCAGGCAGCTTTCTCCCGGTATGGTACACAGCACCGCCATGAGCGGCGACTGCAGATCCGTGGGAAATCCCGGATATACCTCCGTACACTGCCTTCTTAACGGAACCTGCACCCATTTGCTGCACAAAGACAGTTTACCACCGATTGCTTCATATTGTCCACCCATTTTCTCGTACACTCTCATGAGGGCTTCCATTTCCTCCAACGGCGCGCCGTCCAGGATAATCTCTCCTCTGGTAGCCGCGCAGGCGCACACATAAGTACCTGCCACAATCCTGTCCGCAGGCACAGTGAACTCTGTCCCATGCAGTTCCTCCACTCCTGTGATGGTCAGGGTATCACTGCCTGTTCCCTCGATTCTGGCACCGCAGGCATTTAAAAAACGGCACAGCCATACCACTTCCGGCTCCCTGGCACATCCCTCCAGGTGTGTGGTTCCTCTTGCAAGCACAGAGGCCAGCACTGCGTTCTGGGTAGCTCCCACACTTACCTTTGGAAAATGAATGGTGCTGCCCACAAGCCCATCTGTCCTGGCAGTGAGAACACCCTCTTTCTCCTCGAATACGGCACCCAGCCGCTCCAGAGCGTACAGATGCAGGTCAATGGGGCGTTCCCCTATGACACAGCCTCCCGGATGAGGCACGGACGCGTTTTTGAATCTGCCCAGCAGACTTCCCAACAGAATGACAGAGGAGCGCATTTTCTGGCCCTCACAGCAGTCAATCTCTGTTTTCTCCACATGGGCAGGGTCCAGCGTCAGGGTATCTCCCTCATGCCGAATCTGCATGCCCAGTTCCCGCAGGATTTCTTCCATAACAAAGACATCTGCGATCTTCGGGCAGTGATGCAGTACACTTTTCCCTTTATGCAAAAGAGCGGCAGCCATCATTGGCAGCGCCGCATTTTTAGAACCTTGTATCCTTACTTCGCCTGTGAGCGGATTTCCGCCTTCTATCCTAATTTCATTCAAGTCTTACCTTTCCTCCCGCCTCCTGGCTATACACTATTGTATGCAGAGAGGCGAAAAAGGTTCAGGGCGAACGCGTCCGGCTCACAGACAGCGCCAGACCCATCTCTCCCATCAGAAACAGTACAGAGGTTCCGCCGTAGCTGACAAAGGGAAGGGTAATTCCCGTGTTAGGTATGGTGTTAGTTACAACCGCTATGTTGAGGATCACCTGGATTGCCATATGCCCCATGATCCCCGCAGCGATCAGAGCACCGCACAGATCTCTGGCATGTGTGGCAATCACCATAAGCCTCCAGATCAGCAGGGCGAAGACCAGGATCAGCAGGCAGGCACCGATAAGACCTGTCTCTTCACAGATAATGGAAAATATCATGTCATTCTGCGCCTCAGGGACAAATCCCAGCTTCTGCAGGCTGCTCCCCAGACCCTTTCCGAAAATGCCGCCGCTTCCAATGGCGTACAGACCCTGGATGGTCTGAAAACCCTTTTCATATTTTTCGGGGTTTCTCCAGATGGCGATACGCTCCAGGCGGTAGCTGGCCATACTCAGGAAAATACCGATAAAAAGCACCCCCACCCCTCCGATTCCCACAAACGGAAGGTATTTGGGATTGGATACAAAAATCAGAATTACGCCAATGCCCAGAATGATTATGGCAGTGCTTAAGTTGTTGGTCCCCACAAGCCCCACAATAGGGAGGAGCAGGGCCATGGTTCCCGCCATATGCAGAAGACTGTCCTGTCGCTTTTCGGAATTTGTTATCACATAGGTGAGCAGCAGGATGACTGCCACCTTGGCAAACTCCGAGGGCTGGAACGACAAAGGTCCAATAGACAGCCAGCGTTTGGAGCCGTTATATTCATCTCCGAACAGAAGCACTGCCAGGGACAGCCCCATGGATACCACATAGAGAAATGGCGCCATCCTGGTAAGGATATGATAGTCCATACATGATACCAGATACATGCCCATCATTCCCAGGGAGGTTGCAAAAAGCTGCTTTTTAAAATAATAGGCAGGGTCATGAAACTTCACCCTGCCATTATATGCACTCGTGCTATATAGAAAAATCAGACCGCAGACCACCAGCAGCAGTACGAGAATCAAAAGCGTTCCATCCATGCGTCTTTTCTGCCCGTTTACCTTATCATCCGCAGCACTTGCTGCCGCACCCGCCACGGGATGCTTTTTCAGGTATCTCTTCTCCACACGCATTTCCCTTTCCTTTTTGCTCATACTGCATTATATTGTCTGACGGTTTATATTATTCCTTACGATTTCTCACGTATTCTTTGAACTTATCGCCCCTCTGCTCATAGTTGTCAAACTGGCCCCAGCTTGCGCAGGCCGGTGAGAGAAGGACCGCGTCTCCGGGATTTGCCTTCTCCGCACAGATTTTAACGGCTTCCTCCAGATCCTCCGCCAGAATGGTACTCATAAAGCCGCAGCTGTGGGCAGCTTTTTCAATCTTCTCTTTTGTCTGCCCAATGAGGACCAGGTACCGCACCTTGCCGTCAAATGCCCGGATCCACTCCTCATAGGAGGACTCCTTGTCGTAACCGCCGCCGATCAGCAGGGTAGGCCGGTTCATGGCCTGAATACCCTTGATGGCCGCATCCGGGTTGGTTCCCTTGGAATCATTATAATAGGCCACACCGTCAATCTCATCCACAAACTCAATCCTGTGGGGCACTGCTGTAAAGCTTTGTATCACCTGCCGGATGGTTTCCATGGGAACACCTGCACAGTAGGCCATAGCAACAGCCGCCATGACATTTTCATGGTTATGGCGTCCCAGCAGCTTAAGCCCACTGGTCTCTGCCACCAAAATCTCCTCCGTCCCGGTGCGCAGGATGATCTGCCCGCCGTCCAGGAAGATTCCATGATCCAGCTTATGTAAGCTTGAGAAGAAGAGAGTCTTAGCCGGACATACCTCTGCAAACCGGCGAAGCTCCTCATCCTCATAGTTGAGAACACAGAAATCCTCTTTTGTCTGGTTTCCCGCGATCATCTCCTTCACCCGGATATACTCCTGCATGGTGTGATGGCGGTTTAAATGGTCCTCTGTAATGTTCAGGACAGCAGATACCTTGGGGCGAAATGATATGGTGGTCTCAAGCTGAAAGCTGCTGATCTCCGCTACGGTATAACTCTCTTCTGTCATGGAGAGAGCTGCGCCTGTATAGGCATTTCCGATGTTGCCTACCACAAAGACGGATTTGGCATACGCCCGCATGATCTCTCCCAAAAGTGCCGTGGTCGTGGTCTTTCCGTTGGTGCCTGTTATGGCAAGAACCGTGCCCGCTCCCATGCGGTAAGCCAGTTCCACCTCGCCCCATACCGGAATGCCCGCGCGCTTAAGGGCCTCCACAGGTGGAATGTCAAGAGGCACCCCCGGACTCATCACTGCCAGGTCAAGGGTTGACGGCAGGTCTTGGGGCATATCTCCCAGAACAATATCACACAATGAATGTTCCGGCAGGCGTTTTTTAATCTCCTCTTTGTCCAGCTTTTCATTTCCGTCATATAATATCACATCAGCCTGTACTGCCTCCAGCAGGCGCACCGCGCCGATGCCGCTGATTCCCGAACCAAATACAAGCACACGTTTTCCTTTTAACTCTGTTCTGTCCATTTCTCTTTTTCCTTTCTTATAATGCCAGCAGTGCGATCAGGCACAGGATGGCTGTAATAATGGAGAATACGGCAACGACCCTTGTCTCGGACCAGCCGCACAATTCAAAGTGATGGTGGATAGGCGCCATCTTGAAAATTCTTTTGCCGTGGGATATCTTGAAGTACGTCACCTGCATCATGACAGAGAGCACTTCCACCACATAGATCAGTCCCACGATCAGCAGGAATAAGGGCATCTGCAGCATATACGCCGTGCCTGCCACAAATCCGCCCAGGGCCAGGGAACCGGTATCTCCCATAAAAATCTTGGCGGGATAGACATTGAACAGCAGAAATCCCATGAGCGCACCCACTACCGCACAGGTGATGGGTTCAATGCCGCTCTTTGTGCCAATGGCAACCACGGAAAAGAAGGTGGCAACCATAATTGTGACCGAGGAGGCCAGTCCATCCAGACCGTCCGTAAAATTCACACCGTTCACTGTACCGATGACCACAAAAAATAAAAGCGGAACCGTAAGAAATCCCGGATTTATCTCATATCCTGCCGCAAAAGGCACCTTGATCGTCATGGATACATCCGTGAATTTCATCAGATAAAAGGCAAAGATTCCCGTCACCACAAGCTGGCACAGCATCTTCTGCCAGGCCAGAAGCCCGTCCGACCGCCTAAGGACTACTTTCAAATAGTCATCCCAAAAGCCGATCAGTCCGAATCCCAGCGTCAAAAACAGTACAGGGATGATTTTAGGGTAATCCTTCACATAAAACAGGGATGTGACCACTGTGGAGAGCAGAAAAATAATCCCTCCCATGGTAGGCGTCCCCGCTTTTTTCAGATGAGACTGCACACCGTTTTCCCGCTCAGTCTGTCCCATTTTCAGCTTTCGTAAATAGGGAATGATAATAGGTCCCAGAACCACACTGACTATGAATGCTGCCAGTACAGGCAGCACCATCTTATACTCTGTCATAACACACCTCATTTTTATGTATTTTTGTATCATGCCCGGCAGCCCGGCAAAAGACAGGGCTGCCGCCATATGCCTGTGTCGGCAATACTGGTTATAGTATAAAGCTTTTATAATCAATTATCAACCTTCAATCCCCATGTAAGGGAGGATATTCTCATAGATATCCCGGATGACAGGAGCTGCTATGGTGCCTCCGTAATAGACCCCCTGAGGATCATGGATCAGGCAGATTCCCAGTATCTGTGGCGTCTCAGCCGGTGTAAATCCCAGGAATGAGGAGATATACCGGTTGGCACTTCTGGGCAGTGTCTGGGACGTGGCTGTCTTGCCTCCTATGGTCCTGCCCTCGATCGCCGCGTTCTTGCCGGACCCCTCAGAGACTACCTTTTCCAGGATGTAGCGCACTTCCCCGGACACCTCTTCTGTCACCACCCCTTTCTCCACAGGGTACTGAAGGGTCTCCACCAGATTTCCGTCCTCATCTGTCACCTTCACTCCAAAGTGGGGGGTGATCCGGCTGCCGCCGTTGATGATGGAGCTTACCGTTGTGGCGAGCTGGATGGGGGTGATCTGGAAGGACTGACCGAAAGAAATAGTTGCAAGCTCCACCTGCCCGATGTTTGATTTTTTATGCATGATGGTTGCAGCCTCCCCGGGCAGGTCAATCCCGGTTTTTTTGAGGAGTCCGAATTGCTTGAAATATTTATAGTAATTATCCACGCCAAGCCGCAGCCCCACCTCGATAAATACCGGGTTGCAGGAATTCATCGCTCCCTGTACAAAGTTTTCCGCGCCATGTCCTGTCCTTTTATGACAATGGATCCTACGGTCCTCCACGATTTTAAATCCCGGACAGGAAAAGGTGTCATTCATGCTGACCACTCCCTCGGAAAGCCCTGCCGCCATGGTGATGATCTTAAATGTGGAACCGGGCTCATAAGTATCGTTGATGGTCAGATTTCTCCACATCCGGTTGCAGGCATCCTGTTTCTCCTTATCCGTCATACCGGAAGTATCTGCGTCTGTGTTCAGGGTAAAGGGTTCATTCAGATTGAATTCCGGTACGTTCACGTCCGCGTAAATCTCCCCGTTTTGGGGATTTATGAACAGGATGGAGACGGCATCCGCCTGCTTTTCCTCCATCACCTTCTCCGCGGCCTGCTGAGCGTACATCTGAATGTTTTTATCCAGACTGATGTGCAGGTCATATCCCGCCACCGGCTCCACACGGCTTTCCCCAAGCTCGTCAATCTCCACACCCCTGGCATCCGTGGTGGTGAGGATCTTGCCGTCTATGCCTTTTAAGATATCATCATACCACACCTCCAGCCCGATGATACCCTGGTTGTCTCCACCGGTAAACCCAAGTACCTTGGAGGCCAGTTCATTGCATGGATAATAGCGCTTGAAATCCTCATCCACCTTGACCCCTGCAAGACCGTATTCCCGGATTCTGTCTCCCACCTCCTTCTCCACATTGGTCTTTACCTTTTCAATGGAAGAAACTTTCTCCACTCTTTTTCTGGCAGTCTCCTCGGAAAGCCCCAGCTCTTTTTGGAGCATGGCAATGATCTTATCCGGTTCCTTTACCTGGCTGTGGATCACAGATATGGTACAGACTGCCTTGTTGTCGGCCAGTATCTCCCCTTTTGCGTCGATGATCCTGCCCCTGGCTGCCTTAATGTCACGTTCTCTCTCGTGGAGCTGTTCCGCCTTCTTTGCATAGTAGTCAGACTTTATCACCATGAGATAGACCATACGGCCCATAAGCCCTGCAAGCATCAGCACACAGGCGGCAAATACGATCACGGTTTTCTTCTTGTGGTATGTTCTGTTTTTCTTCATTCCCGGTTCCCCTGCAGCTTATCCTTATAAATATATGCAAAGCCCTGTGGAAAAAAGAAGGGAATGCTGCACAGATTTCTCATCTGTACAGCATTCCCGCTTATTCTTCCATATCATCCTCGTCGAACCCGGCATCCTCATTGGTAATGCCGTCGCTCTCCGCATTGTTGCTGTCAATCCCTTCTTCTTCCGAATCATCCTGGGGCGGTTCCGGCATATCCGGATTCTCCGTGCCGTCAATGACTACACCGGAGGGGCCGTTGCCGTCCTCCCCGTTGACGCTCTCATCCATCCTTGTGGTTCCCGTGAATTCATCCCAGAGCTGAAGCTTCTGGTCTGTCTCCTGGTCCGGATATATGTTCAGATACGGAAAGATTTCTGAGAGGATCGCCTGTGCAATATACTGGGCATATGTGCTGCTTGCCTGTTCCTCCACATTCGGCTCATCCACCACAACATAGATCACAACCTCAGGATTATCAAGAGGGGCAAATCCCACAAAGGATACCAGGTATTTATGATTCCCCCTGGGCACCTTCTCAGCAGTTCCGGTCTTGCCTCCCATGGAGTAACCCGGTATCTTTGCTGTCTGGCTGGTACCGCTCTCCACACTCATTCCCATATATTTTCTGATATCCGCGGAGACCTCCTGGGAAATCACTTCCTTTAAGACATTTCCGCTGATACTCTTTATGGTATTGTTGTCCTGGTCCTTGATCTCTTTCACCAGATGGGGCTGATAATAAGTGCCGCCGTTGATGCAGGCACTGATCGCCGCAACCTCCTGGATCATGGTACAGGTAAATCCCTGTCCAAAGGTGGTGGTTGCAAGTTCTGTGTCAAACATGTTGTCCAGGCTGAACAGGATTCCTGTCCCCTCGCCCGGAAGGTCAATCCCTGTCCTTGTCCCGAAATTAAACTTATCCTGGTAGGAAAGCAAAGTCTCCTTCCCCATTTTCCGGCCGATGGCCATGAGGGCATCATTGCAGGAATTCTGGATGGCCTCCCCCACGGTCTCCGTTCCATGGGAATCCGGATAGACCGCGCAGTTGATATACCGGTCTGCCACCTGTTCCCCGCCGTCACATACAAAGGTGTCCTCCTCTGTGATGCTGCCGGACTCCAGAGCGGATGCCACGGTGATGGGCTTTACCACAGATCCCGGCTCGTAGGCATCTGTTATGCAGTAATTCCTCCACATTTTGTAGAGGGCTTCTTTTGTCTGTTCATCATTCATGGCTTTGAGCTCACTGTCGGAATACCGGGAGGTGAGATCTCTTGGTTCATTCAGGTCATAGGGATCGTTGCTGCCCATAGCCAGGATTTCCCCGTTCTGGGGATTTGCCACGATCACACCTATATTCTTGGCACCGCGGTAATCGGTATTGGGGCCGTCCTTCAGGTTCTCCATAAAAGCCTCAATATATTTGTCCACCACACTCTGGATATTCACATCCAGGGTAGTGACCAGACTGTTTCCGTTGACCGGGTCAATGATGTTCTGTTCCAGGGAAGCGTCATCGTTGAAATAACCGATCTTTCTGCCGTCTGTGCCATTCAGGGTGCTGTTGTAGTAGCCCTCCAGTCCCCAGTCCGCGGTGTTCCCGGAATAAGTAAAACCTATCACATCACAGGCCAGCTCATTGAGGGGATAGGTTCTCTTGTAATCCTCCTCAAACCACACGCCCTGTGTGTTATTCCTGCGGACTGTTTCCTCCTCGGAGAGTGCCTCTGCCTCCTTCTTATCCGCCGGAATTTCTGTCATCTTTTCAAAATTCTTCTTTTCATCCATGGAGATCTGCTTCTTTAAGATCTGGTAAGGGCTCTCTTTTGTCTCCGCGCTGGTGAGCAGATCTTCCACCGTATCCTCATCAATCCCCAGATACTCGGACAGTGCTTTTTTTGTGGGCTCTTTGTAATTCTCATTGGAGTTCACCACCTGGCAGTCCAGGATCACATTGTAGACCTTTATGCTGGTAGCCAGGATATTTCCGCTTCTGTCCAGAATATCTCCCCGTTTGTAGGGGATGGTGGTGCTGTCGTACTGCTGCTGGGACTGGGCCAGCACCTGTTTGGTGTATTTGTCACCACTCTTGGCATTGATAATGGTAATCCCGATAACCAGAAATACGAAAGCCAGCAGAATCAACACAAACAATCCCGCCAGCTTTTTCTTCATGGTGCCTGTCATTTTTCTTTTCTTTGATTCCTGTTTATTCAATCTATCACCTGCTTTGTCCTATGTACCGTCACTTTTCGGGCACATCCTGATACTGTCTCACATAGCTGCTGCCGCCCGGTGTATAATACTTGATCTGATCCTCAGTGGGAAATTTCATTCCCAGCTCTTCAATGGCTTTTTTTCTGATGGCATCCAGGTCCACACTGGAAATGGTCTCACTGTAGTACGCGTCGTTTTCAGCCTTTAACTGGCTGTATTTGAGTTCTTCTGCGGTAAGCTGGCTCTTCTGCTCTGTCAGTTCGGATTTCAGTTTCAGAAAATGTACGCATGCAAACAAGACAGCCACACACATCACTGCCAAAAACATAACATACCCTTTGCTCATCTGCATGTTTCTGGCTCTGTTCTTCTGTGCGGCTGTACTTACCTGCTTTTTTTTACGCTGGGGTACTTCCTCAACACGGCGGACCGTGTTCCCATCCACATAATACCCGGTGCCTCTATTTACTTTTCTGCTGTCATATCCCTCACTCCCGGATACTTTTTTCATGAAATCAACCCCGATTCAGATTTCTCCGCCTATTCATTTCTGGTCCGTTCAAAGACACGCAGCTTTGCGCTCTTGGAACGCTTATTTACAGCAATCTCCTCCTCATCCGGAAGTATTGGTTTCCTGGTTATGACTCTCCCCATCGACGTCTTTCCACAAACACAGACCGGAAAATCCGGCGGACATGTGCATGGGTTCTCATTCCTTCTGAATATAGTCTTCACAATGCGGTCTTCTAAAGAATGGAACGTGATAATGCAGATACGTCCGCCGTCATTTAATAGTTCAATCATATCATCCAGGGAATTTCTCAAGACTTCCAACTCCTGATTCAGCTCGATACGAATTGCCTGAAATGTTTTTTTCGCAGGATGTCCACCCACTGCTCTCATTTTCATGGGAATGGACTGTTTTATAAGTTCAATCAGTTCTCCGGTGGTCTCTATAGGCTTCTCACTCCTGGCCGTACAGATATTTCTGGCAATCTTCTTAGCGAATTTTTCTTCCCCATAGTCCCGGAGTACACGATACAGTTCGTTTTCAGTATAAGTATTTACAATATCTCTTGCGGTACGGCTTCCTCTTCGGTCCATACGCATATCTAAGGGCACGTCCTCCCTGTAGGTAAACCCACGCTCAGCGTTGTCGAGCTGGTAGGACGAAACACCCAAATCCAGCACGATCCCGTCCACAGACGAAATCCCTATTTTCTGCAGTTCTTTTTTCATGTTGCAATAGTTGCTGCGGATAATCGTAACTCTGTCTCCAAATTCCTGTAACCGTTCACCCGCAGCCTCGATTGCAGCTTCGTCTTGATCTATACCTATCAAGCTCCCCTTGGCAGATAATTGCCGGCACACCTCATAGGCGTGGCCGCCGCCTCCTAACGTTCCGTCAACATAAATCCCATCCGGTTTTACCTTCAGATTCCGGATCGTCTCTTCTAACAATACGGATTTGTGTTTAAATTCCATAGTTTCCTCGACCTTCCTGCAATTATATTAAGATACCCATTGCCTGCATCCCTTCTGCGATGGCATCCATATCTTCACAATTGCTGTTCTCCATCCATTTTTCTTTGCTCCAGATTTCAATCCTGGTGAGGTTTCCTGTGAGCACTACGTCCTTCGACAGACCAGCAAACTCCCGCAGCGTTACCGGTACGAGAATTCTCCCCTGCTTGTCCAGTTCACA
The DNA here is from genome assembly GCF_022867815.1 of Blautia sp. NSJ-175. Taxonomy (NCBI): domain Bacteria; kingdom Bacillati; phylum Bacillota; class Clostridia; order Lachnospirales; family Lachnospiraceae; genus Blautia; species Blautia sp. NSJ-175. The sequence continues at coordinate 74,416 of NZ_JALIFQ010000021.1, read as the reverse complement.
CTGTGTTGCACTGGAAACAAAAAAACGTACGAAGGCCCTTGCATTTTTATCATTAAGCGGTAAAGCTTTCAGCTTTTCTTCGAAATCCTTCCATTCATTGTTTGGGTAGATAGACAGACAACCGTCCAGACCTTTTGTCAGCACAAAATCCTCGCCTAATTCATCGCGGAACTTAGCCGGAATGATCAGCCTTCCTTTTGCGTCGATCGTATGACTATACTCTCCCATGAACATATGAATGTCACCTTCTTTCGTGAAGATGCGAGTCTCCCCTTCGCACCCTCCATGGGACAACGGGCGCTTCTGCCACTAGCTCCCCATTTGCCACCACTTTTCACCACTTTCTACCACTTACATGCCCATTCTATAACACAACCGGGAAAAAAGCAAGGGGAACATATATTCTTTAGAAATATTAAAAGAATCGAAAAATGGCGTAAAATCAAGGATTTTACGCCATTTTGCCGATTCTTTTCAAGAGTTTCCAATATATGGCAGAGGTGGTGGGATCAACCCACAAGTTCTGCGTTTTTCTGGTCTATACAAATATGTTCTTCTATCAAACGGTCCAATACCAGGCTGAGTCCCATAATGGTCTGCATGCCTCGTTTTTCTGTGATTGCTCTGTCCAGTCTCTGCCGTGCGTCTTCTATTCGTATTTCTAACTCTTTATCTCTCATCGCTACACTCCTTGTTCTTTTTGCCTCTTCCTCCTGTTGTGTACGATAAGCATAAGGGAACATACCACGAGAACGGCGGATAACACCTGTGATACCGGAATTCCTATCCCCGGAATCAAAAGCTGATCCGTACGAAGTCCTTCTATCCAAAGCCTTCCGGCTCCGTAACCTGCCAGGTAGCATAAAAACAGTTCTCCCTGGAATTTTTTCTTTTTCCGGAACCAGAACAGGAACAGCAGGACTCCCAGGTTCCACACTCCCTCATAGAGGAATGTGGGATGGACCTGGATGTATTCCACACCGCCTATCGTTACCAGATGGTCCCACATAGCAGATGTGATCTCACCCTTCCGCACCGCGGAGACCGGCAGCTGCATGGCAAGAAAGCTGTCCGTGTAACCTCCGAAAGCCTCCCTGTTGAAAAAGTTGCCCCACCGTCCGATGATCTGGCCGGCAACAAGCCCCATACATACCGTGTCCGCCACCTGAGGAAAGTTCATCTTCTTTAATCTGCCAAAGACGTAGACCGTAACAGCACCGACTATGATCCCCCCGTAAATTGCCAGTCCGCCGTTTCTGGTATTGAAAATCTGTAACAGGTCGTCTTTATAGTCTTCCCAGCTAAAGATGACATAATAAGCTCTCGCCCCTATTACAGAAGTTACCATGGTAATCATTAGCATATCCAGATAAGTGTCCGGATTTTGTCCTGTGCGCTTCGCCTCTTTCATGGCAATGGAGATCCCAACGATCATAGCCAGTGCGATAACCATTCCGTAATAGGCAATATCAAAGCCAAAGACCGTTATTGTTTTTCCCACATGGGGAAGCGTGATCCCCAGGTGCGGAAAGCGAATGGACATATCCATATAAGTAAGCCTCCTTTAAACGTTAAAGCGGAATAAAATCACATCGCCGTCCTGCACAACGTAGTCTTTTCCTTCCATGCGGACCAGTCCTTTTTCCCTGGCTCCCGCATAGGAACCACAGTCAAGCAGATCCCTGTAATTCACAACCTCAGCTTTGATAAAGCCTCGTTCGAAATCCGTGTGTATTTTTCCTGCCGCCTGCGGCGCTTTTGTTCCTACTTTTATGGTCCATGCTCTCGTCTCATCTTCACCGGATGTGAGGAAGCTAAGAAGTCCAAGCAGCCTGTAGCTGGCTACTATCAGTTTCTCCAACCCTGACTTCTCTATTCCCAGATCCTCCAGGAATTCCTTCTTCTCATCATCATCCAGCTCCGCGATTTCCTGCTCTATCTGAGCGCACAGGGCGAATACTTCACTTCCTGTTTCTTCTGCATATTCCCTTACCTTTTGTACATGAGGATTGGAGACCGCATCGTCTGCCAGGTCATCTTCGGATACATTGGCCGCATAGATAACCGGTTTTCCGGTGAGGAGGTTATACTCTTTCATAAACCCTTCCTCATCCTCGTTATCGGGTTCAAATGTGGAGGCCGGTTTTCCGTCCTCCAGGTGAGCTTTCAGTCTCTTTAAGAGTTCCAGCTCTTTTGCTGCCTCTTTATCCATACGGGCAGACTTTGTTGTTTTAGCAGTCCTTCTCTCCAAGATCTCCAGATCCGAGAATATCAGTTCCAGATTAATGGTTTCAATGTCGCGCAGCGGGTCAATACTTCCGTCAACATGTACTACATTTTCATCTTCAAAGCATCTTACAACGTGTACAATGGCATCCACCTCCCGGATATTGGCAAGGAACTGGTTTCCAAGGCCCTCACCTTTGGAAGCCCCCTTCACAAGTCCTGCGATATCCACAAATTCAATCACCGCCGGCGTCACTTTTTTGGAATGATAAAAATCCCCTAAGAGTTTCAATCGCTCATCCGGCACAGCCACAATGCCCACATTGGGATCTATAGTACAGAACGGATAGTTTGCTGATTCCGCCCCAGCTTTTGTCAGAGAGTTAAAAAGGGTACTCTTCCCTACATTCGGTAAACCGACAATTCCTAACTTCATTTTTATGTCCTCTTTTCTTCTGTATTCCTTCACATGACCTCATTCTAACACACCTAAAAAGGCGAATCAAGCCTTTGACCCGCCTTGTTATTCGACATCTATTAAAAAAATATCGACTTTTTTCGTTCTTTCTACCTGTCTTTTGACATGACCATCAGCAGAAATCCCTGTCGAAATTCCACTAATGCTGTATCTTCGGCCAGCTCGTTGCTCACACCGATTCCGTCGAAATTTGTCATATCATACTCTTTCAGGGGGTATTTAAACCCGGAAAGAGTGATTCCGCGCACTTCATCTCCCATGGAAAAAAAAGAGATATATTTGCCGAAAGCACACTCTTTTTTGATCATTCTGCTGCCGAAAAGCACGGTGATGGCATTCTGCTCATCCAGGATCCAGGCTTCTTTTTCTTCCTTTGCCGGAACGATCAGAGACTGCAGATTCCCCATATAATGGTCCAGGCGGCCGCCGGTAGCTCCAAACAGGAAAATCCGATCACTGCCAAGCTCCATTGCCAGTTCCATTCCCATACGGGTATCTGTGGCATCCTTCTCCGGTTTGTATTCCCGGATGGGGATTTCCTTCCGGCTTCTGTACCAGTTGATCACCTCCGGACTGATACTGTCAAAATCGCCCAGGATATACTGGGGAACGATCCGGTTCCTGTAACAGAATTCCAGCCCTCTGTCAATGCCGATGATGCAGTCCGGGCCGATGTTCTCTATGCAGCCGAGTACAAACGCATCATCCATATGCCCGCCGCACAAAAGTATTGTGTCCATATTTCCTGTCCCTCTCTCAGAACGTGTTTATTACTGCCTGTTCCTGAATTCTTCTATATGATTGGTCAGAACCTTGATATTTGCCTCAATATCCCCGCCGAACACGGCTGAGCCGGCTACCAGAATATTGGCGCCTGCCTCCAGGACCCGGTCAATGGTGTTGGCGGAAATGCCTCCGTCCACTTCAATATCCGTATCCAGACCTCTCTCATCCAGCATTCTCCTCAGTCTTCTGATCTTGTCACCGGAGTAGGGAATGTATTTCTGTCCGCCAAACCCAGGATTCACAGTCATAAGAAGGACCATGTCCACCAGCTCCAGCACCTGCTCCACCATCACAAGGGGTGTTGCAGGATTCAGGGCAACACCTGCCTTCATACCAGCCTCCCGGATACAGTTAAGCGTCCTGTCCAGATGAGTACATGCCTCGGCATGTACAGTGAGCATATCTGCACCTGCCTTTTTGAAGTCCTCAATATAACGCTCCGGGTCCTGCACCATCAGATGGACATCAAAGAACATACTGCTCTTTTTTCTGATGGATGTGATGACAGGCATTCCCAGGGAAATACTGGGCACAAAGCTGCCGTCCATCACATCAATGTGCAGCCATTTTACCCCGGCCTGCTCCACCCTGCTTATCTGTTCCCCCAGACACGCAAAATCCGCTGCCAGAATGGACGGTGATAGTTCATATCTCATCTCAATACCTCCTCTTGTCTGCAAGCTCCCGGTAAAGCTCCAGATAACTTTCATATCGTTCTTTCGGGATTTCTCCCGCCTCAAGTGCTGCTTTTACGCTGCATCCGGGTTCATGGGTATGGGTGCAGCCCTGGAACCGGCAGGTTCCCTCGTATTTTATAAATTCCCGGAAATAATGGCGCAGCTCTTCCTTATCCATATCTTCCACATAAAAAGAAGTAAATCCCGGCGTATCCAGAAGGTACGTGTCAGGCTCCACCTCAATGATCTGGGAATGTCTTGTAGTATGGCGTCCTCTTCCCAGCTTTTTACTGATCTCTCCTGTCTCCATCACCACTTCCTGCTGCAGAAGATTGGTGAGAGAGGATTTCCCCACTCCGGAAGGACCCGCCACGGTCGTGGTCTTTCCTCTCAGGATATTTCTGAGCGCCTCCGTGCCTTCCCCCTGGGCGGCACTTGTGAGCAGAACCTGATAACCACAGGAAGTATAGATTTCCTGCATCCTGCCTGCTTCCTCAGCGTCAGCCAGGTCCTGCTTGTTAAAACAGATGACCACGGGAATCTCCTGACGTTCCATAATAACCAAAAAGCGGTCCAGCAAAGAGAAATTGGGTTTCGGCTCCCTGGCGGCAAATATCACCAGCGCCTGATCCACATTGGCAACTGCCGGGCGGATCAACTCATTCTTTCTGGGAAGGATATCCACCACATTTCCCAGCTTTTCCTCTTCATTCAGGACCTCAATCTCCACATTGTCACCCACAAGGGGTTTTATTTTTTCTTTTCGGAATATTCCTTTTGCCTTACATTCATAAATTCCGGATTCTGCTACTTTTACGTAGTAGAATCCGGAAATTCCTTTAATAATCTTTCCCTGCATTAATCTACCTTCTGGAATGTTACATCGTACTGGTCGATGATCTGATAGCTGTCACCAATCCACTCATAGAGGCCTACCGTGCCGGTTGCGATTCCCGGACGTCCCGTCAGGTCGCTGATAGACAGCGGGAACTCCGGATTTTCCACTTCCATGGACTGGTCAGAGTAGGTATTCCCCTGGTCATCTGTCTGGACCAGCTCTATTTTGACTTTACCGCCTTGGTAGCTTGCCGGCTGTCCAAGCGCCTGGCCTTCTGCTTTCCAGGTTCCACCTTCATCTGCAGGTGTTTCACCGGCGGCATCTTGGCTTCTCACATATATGGTGACTGTTGTACCTGAGTCCACTCTCGTTCCCGCAGCAATACTCTGGTCATATACTTCACCTACGTCCACAGTCTGGTCAGAACCGGTCTGTACTACAGGTACGAGACCTGCCTCTGAGATTGCACTTTTAGCATCTTCCTCTGCCCATCCGCGCACATCCGGTACCCTTGCAGCCGTATCCCCTTCACCGGTACTGATGGTCAGGGTGACTGTGGTGCCTGTCTTTACAGATGTTCCTGCAGCGGGATCTGTGGATATGACATTTCCAATGCTCACAGAACTGCTGTTTGCCTTGCTGATCTGTGTCAGCAGTCCCAGTTCCTTTAACGTTGCCTCTGCGGAGGTCTGGGTCTCATTTTCCAGGTCAGGGATTTCCACCTCCTGGGTTCCTGTGCTGATATAGCATACGATTTCTGTATGAGGATCCACTTTTGATCCAGCCTCTGTCTCCTGGCGGACGATCTTACCTGCTTCCACAGTATCGGACGGCTCCTCGCCGCCTTTTTTGTAACCAAGCTTCAGGTTATTAAGGGCTGTCCGCGCCTCATCCGGGGTGCTGCCGGTCAGGTCAGGAACCTCCACTTTTTCGGTGCTTTCTTTATCTGTGCCGCCTGTATTTTCAACTTTTTTATCATTGTCTTTATCTTTATTGTTAAACTTCAGCCCGCCCGATGCGAACACAATGAAGTAAACCAGAATACAGATGATAATAGCTCCCACGATCAGTCCGCCGATGGTCATGGCCTTCTCCAGCTTTGTGCTGATTCCTTTGCCGTTATCATCATCCTCATCCTCGTCATCATCGTCGTCATCATAACCGTAGTCGTCGTCATCATCCTCATCCTCGTCATTGTAGCGGCTGGAATTGGAACCGGACGGCGCATAGGCCGCATTCTTGATCTCTTTCATCTCATCCGGTGAAATGACCACAGTCTGTGCGTGATTGCTCAGAGGTGCCAGATTGACAAAGCTTCCGTTGGGATCGATCAGGGAATGCTTCAGGTCGTTGATCAGCTCCGCAAGGGTGCTGTAACGTCTGTCCGGGCTTTTCTGTGTACATTTCAGAATGATCTCCTCCAGGCTGTGGGGAAGCTCCGGCACAAACTCAGACGGAGGAAGCATCTCATCCTGCAGATGTTTGATGGCGATTGCCACTGTGGTATCCCCGTCAAAGGGAACCTTGCCTGTCACCATCTCATACATGGTGATGCCCAGGGAATAGATGTCACTCTTGTAATCACTGTAGCCGCCGCGCACCTGCTCCGGTGAACTGTAATGTACAGAACCCATGGCGTTGGTGCTGATGGTATTGGAGGACGCTGCCCTGGCAATACCAAAGTCTGTGACCTTTACCTTGCCGTCTGTAGAAATAATGATGTTCTGGGGCTTGATATCCCGGTGCACGATATTTCTGTTGTGAGCAGCTTCCAGTCCCATTGCCACCTGAATGGCGATGCTGGTTGCCTCTTTTACAGTCAGTTTTCCTTTTTTGGAGATGTATTCTTTTAATGTAATGCCTTCCACCAGTTCCATAACAATGTAGTTAATTCCCTGGTCCTCTCCTACGTCAAATACATTTACAATATTGGGATGGGCGAGACCTGCAGCGGCCTGCGCCTCCCTCTGAAACTTTTTAATGAAGTTCGTGTCAGCGCTGAACTCCGGCTTCAGAACTTTCATGGCCACAAAACGGTTTAATTTATGATCCTTTGCCTTGTAGACATCGGCCATACCGCCGGAGCCTACTCTGCCGGCAATCTCATACCGCTCTCCTACGATAACTCCCACATTTAACATACTTCCACCTCTTTTGTTTCTGGTTCTACCAGAACTACTGCTATATTATCTCTGCCTCCGTTGTCGTTTGCCATGGAAACAAGCCTGCGGCCAGTCTCCTCCAGCGTTTCGCTGGTCCGTATCACCTGCCTGATATCCTCGTCCGGCACCATATTGGAAAGGCCGTCTGAGCACAGCAGCAAAATATCACCCGGAGTAAGACGAATGTCAAAGAAATCCACATCCACATCTCTTCCTGCTCCAAGTGCCCTGGTAATAATATTTTTATCCGGGTGATTTCTTGCATCATCCCTGGATATCTCTCCCATGCGGACCATCTCCTCCACAAGGGAATGGTCTTTGGTAATCTGCGATATCTTATTTTCATCAACCAGATACAGCCTGCTGTCTCCCACGTTGGCCACATATGCATAATGTCCTACAATGGTCACCAGCACCATGGTGGTACCCATACCGCTCATAGTCTCATTGTCCGATGCTTCTCTAAGAAGCTGGGTGTTGGCATTCTCAATAGCAGCCCGTATGATCTTCACCGGATTGCTGTTCTCATCTTCCCGGATGGTAGAGAGCAGAACCTCTACCGCATAACTGGAAGCGAAATCTCCTGCCTTGTGTCCGCCCATGCCGTCCGCAACTACGAAGAGGTTTGGCAGATTGCCCACAGGGGTCTCAGACGTGAATACGAAATCCTGATTCACTGTCCGCTTCTGTCCCACATCCGTGATAGAATATGACTTCATCCTACGAATCCTCTTTCTTATCGATATAACTTTTTCTTAATTGTCCACAGGCCCCATCGATATCCCGGCCCATTTCTCTTCTAATAGTAACATTAATTTGGTATTTTTCAAGTTTATTTTGAAAATTCCCGATAACTTTTTTATCAGAACGGACGTAACTGCGCTCTTTTATGGGGTTCACAGGTATGAGATTCACATGACAGTTCAGGCCTTTGAGCAGCTGTGCCAGGCGCCTTGCATCCTCCTGGGAATCGTTCTCGCCGCCCACCAAAGCGTATTCAAATGTGATGCGCCGCCCGGTCTTTTCATAGTAATTCCTGCAGGCGTTCAGCACCTGTGTGATGGTATATTTTTTAGCGATGGGCATAAGAGCTTCCCGCTTCTCCTGGCTGGACGCGTGGAGCGATAAAGCCAGTGTGATCTGCAGTTTTTCATCTGCCAGCGCCTCCATCTTGGGTACGAGCCCGCAGGTGGAGACTGTAATGTTTCTCTGACTGATATGAAGACCGTTTTCATCGCTTATCATATGTATAAAGCGAAGCAGGGTATCATAATTGTCAAGAGGTTCACCGGTACCCATGACCACCACATTGGACACCCGCTCGCCGCTGGTTTCCTGAATCCGGTATACCTGCTCCAGCATCTCTGCAGGCGTCAGGTTCCTGGTCCATCCGCCTATGGTGGAGGCACAGAATCTGCAGCCCATCTTACACCCCACCTGTGAGGAGATACATACACTGTTCCCATGCTTATACCGCATGAGCACACTTTCCACCACATTGCCGTCATGGAGAGCAAAAAGGTATTTCTGTGTGCCGTCTATCTTAGATGTCTGCACATCCAGAGCCGTAAGCGTGGTGAGAATACAGGACTCCTTTAATTTCCCGCGGAACGTCATGGAAAGGTTTGTCATCTCCTCAAAGCTCTTGGCCAGTTTTACATGCATCCACTCATAGAGCTGTTTTGCCCGGAATGGTTTTTCTCCCAGAGCTTCCACAGTCTTTTTCAATTCTTCCAGGGACTGAGACTTTATATCTGTTGGTTCCATTCTACTCTATCCTTCTAAGCCTTGCCAAAAAGAATCCGTCACACTTATGGACTCCCGGCAGAAGCTGTAAATATCCTTGTTTTGTAGTTTCGCTTCTCAATTCCTCGCAGAGAAAATCATCGATACTCTCCAGTTTATACGGGTACTCCCTGGTAAACCAGAGCACATTTTCCAGATTCTCCTCCCTGCATACTGTGCAGGTGCTGTACAGAAGTATACCGCCGGGTTTTACATAGCAGGCTGCCTGTTCCAGAATCTTCCGCTGAAGCTCCACAAGCTCCTCCTGCTTTCCCGGCGTGATCTTGTACTTGATGTCCGTCTTTTTTCCCATAACACCCAGACCTGAACACGGAACATCTGCCAGGACAAGGTCAGCTTTTTCCACAGACTCATGGTCAAACACGGTAGCGTCGTGTACTGAGACACTGATGTTAGCCATGCCCATACGCTCCACGTTTTCACGGATCAGGTCCGCTTTCTTCTCACTTACATCCCTGGAATCCACCATACCGGTTCCCCGCATTTTATCTGCCACGCAGAGGGACTTTCCTCCAGGAGCTGCACAAAGGTCAATGACAAAACTGCCTTTCTGCGGATTGGCTGCCTCACCGGCCAGCATGGAGCTTACATCCTGCACCTGGATATTTCCCATGCGGAAGGCAGTCAGCGCAGGCAGATAATCATAACCGCTCAAATAATAGGCATTGTCTGCATAGGGCGCTTTCTCCACCTTCACGCCCTCTTTTTTAAGGCTCTGTATCACCTGCTCCCGGTCCGTGAGATATTCTTTTATACGGACGGTCACCGGGCGTTCTTCCATGGAGGCCTGAAGCATTTTCTCCGTATTCTCAAACCCGAACTGGTCCATAAAACGAACGACCAGCCACACAGGCATGGAGTAGGTCACAGAAAGGTACTCCACCTTATTCTCCCTGCCCGGAAAGGGGATTTTTTTGTAATCTCTGGCAATTCCCCTGAGAACCCCGTTCACAAATCCTGTCAGATTGTAAAATCCCTTTTTTCTTGCCAGCTTAACCGCCTCGTTGCATACCGCGCTGTCCGGAACGTTGTCCATATAAATAAGCTGGTATACACTGCTTCGCAGAAGCTCCCGGATCAGAGGTTTCATCTTCTCCACCTTCACTTTTGAGAAGTAATTGATGATATAATCAATCCGTATCTGGTTCTCCTGGGTTCCCTCACATACTCTGGTGATGAATGCCCGTTCTGTCTTCTCCAGATACTGGTATTTATCCAGCGTGCCGCGTATGGCAATGTGACTGTACTGCCCCTCTTTGTTTATTTCTAATAGTATTCCTAAGATTAACTCCCTTATATTCACTCTGCCTGTCATTTGTTTTCCTCTTTACTCCCCAAGGATACATCCTTTATCTACTGTATATCCCCGCAGAAAAGCTGCGGTATCCATTCTTTTCTTTCCTTCCAGCTGCAGCTCCTGAATGAGCAGAAGCCCATCTCCTGTTTTTACCAGCAGCCCCTCTTTTCCGGCCTCCAGAATTTCTCCCGGAACGCCATTGCCTGCCTCGTGGACTACAGAAGCGGTCCACAGCTTCAGGTTTTTACCGTTCACGGATGTGTATGCGCTGGGCCATGGATTCAATCCGCGGATGAGCTGCTCAATCTCTTTTGCCGGGCGCTCCCAGTTGATCTTTCCCATCTTCTTGTCAATCATGGAAGCATAAGCCGTGGTACTTTGTTCCGGCTGCTTTTCAAAGACGGCAGTGCCATTTTCCAGTTTTACCAGCACCTCTGCACAGAGTGCGGCACCTGCTTTGCTTAACTTGTCAAACAGACTGCCGCCGGTCTCCTTTTCCTCCAGAGGGACTACCACTTTATCTATCATATCACCGGTGTCCAGGCCTTCACTCATACGCATGATCGTGACGCCTGATTCTTTGTCCCCATTGATGACAGCCCACTGAATAGGCGCTGCCCCCCGGTAAGCGGGTAAAAGAGAGGCATGCACATTGATGCAGCCATATCTGGGCATATCCAGAATTTCCTTTGAGATGATCTGCCCGAAAGCAGCCACCACGATCACATCCGGTGCGATCGTCCTGAGGGTTTCCACAAACTCCGGGTCCCGTACCTTTTTCGGCTGAAATACAGGAATCTGATGGGCAAGGGCTACCTCCTTCACCGGAGTGGGCATCAGGCTTTTTCCTCTGCCCTTGGGCTTATCCGGCTGTGTTACCACGGCTGCCACCTCATGACCGGCTGCAATCAGGGTTTCCAGCGTACCCACGGCAAAATCCGGGGTACCCATAAAGACTACTCTCATTCTTCATCCTCCTCATAGCTGTTCCTGCGAAGCTCGCCCTCCACCAGTTCTGTATACATTTTTCCCTGGAGATGGTCTGTCTCATGGCAGATGGCCCTTGCCAGCAGCTCCGTTCCCTCCAGTTCATATTCTTCCATATCCTCATTGAGCGCTCTCACCTTCACGTAATTGGGGCGTGTCACAGTACCTGACATTCCCGGAAGGCTCAGACAGCCCTCGTCCCCGGTCTGGGTGCCGGATGTCTCAATGATCTCGGGATTGATCAGCACGTGAGGGTCCTCCCCTGTGGTGTCGATCACCACGATCTGTTTCAGCACGCCCACCTGGGGAGCTGCCAGGCCCACTCCATAGGCGTCATACATAGTCTCAAACATATCTTCAATGAGTTCTTTCAGCTTTGGTGTCATAGCCTCCACTTTTCTGCATTTCTTTGTCAGTATACTGTCTCCCTGTGTTCTGATATTTCTCAGTGCCATATCTCTTTTTTCTCCTTTTCATTCTGACTAATCATATATTAAAATCAAACTGGATAAACATTTTGTCAAATCCCTTATTTACCGCAATATACCGTTCCAGACAGTCCTTGATCTGTACCAGAGTCCTGCGGTTTCGGTGTCTCATATAGAGCACCATCTTATACATATCCTGGACCTTTGACACGCTCTCAGGCGCCGGTCCGATGAGGATCAGATCCTCTCCGGGATATATCTTCTCTATATATTTTTTACAATAAGAAAGCCCCTGATACAAAAGATTTTCATCTGCGCAGGCGCCCCGCACAGCCGCCATGGCTCTTGCGGGGGGATAGCCCATGAGCATCCGGTAGGCGATCTCCTCTCTGTAAAATCCGGGATAGTCCTGTCCGGCTGACGCCCGGATACTGTAGTGCTCCGGCTGGTATGTCTGTATCACTGCTTCTCCGGGCTTTCTTCCTCTTCCCGCACGGCCCACAGCCTGGGTCAGGATCTGGAAAGTTCTCTCTCCTGCCCGGAAGTCCTCCCCATTTAGGGAAAGATCCGCTGCAAGAACCCCCACAAGAGTCACATCCGGAAAATCGTGGCCCTTTATGATCATCTGGGTACCCACCAGCACATCTGCCTCTTTTCTGGCAAAAGCGGCCAGTATCTTCTCATGGTCGTCCTTCTTTCTCGTGGTATCCGCGTCCATTCTGAGCACCCGGGCCTGTGGGAACAGACGGTGTACCATCTCCTCGATCTGCTGAGTCCCCGCCTTGAAGCCTCCGATAAAAGGAGAACCGCAGGAGGGACATTTCTGCACATCCGGGATGGTGTAGCCGCAGTAATGGCAGATCAATTTTCCGTTTCTGTGGGAAGTCAGTGAGACATCACAGTGAGGGCATTTCATCACGTGCCCGCAGGAACGGCAGCTTACAAAACCGGTGTATCCCCTGCGGTTCAAAAACAGGATCACCTGTTCCTTTTTCTCCAGCCTCTCCCTGATCTTTTCCTGGAGAAGTGTGCTGAAGATGGAACGGTTCCCTGCCTTCAGCTCCTCCTTCAGATCCACAGTGTACACTTTTGGCAGCGCCCGGTTTTCATACCTGCTGTCCAGGGTCAGAAGCTGGTAGGAACCGTTCATACCTTTCTCATAGCTCTCCAGAGAAGGGGTGGCGGAACCCATGACGATCCTGGCATTTTCCACCTGTCCTCTTTGGACTGCCACTTCTCTGGCATGGTAGCAGGGTGTCTTCTCACTTTTATAGGAAGACTCATGCTCTTCGTCAATGACAATCAGCCCCAGGTTCGGAAATGGGGTAAACAGGGCCGAGCGCGGCCCCACCACAACAGAAATCTCCCCCTTTCTGGCCAGCTCAAACTGGTCAAAACGCTCTCCGGCTGACAGGCGGGAATGCATAAAAGAGACACCCGAACCGAATCTCCGGCTGAAACGTTCCACCGTCTGATAGGTAAGGGCAATCTCCGGGATAAGGACAATGACCTGCTGTCCTTTTGCAAGGACCTCCTCGATCAGTTCCATATAGACTTCCGTCTTGCCGCTGCCTGTGACACCGTAGAGCAGTGTGGGACGCGGTGTCTCTGATTTCCACTCATCCAGAATCTGATCCACCGCTTCTCTCTGGCAGGCGTTCAACTCTTTTTTGATGATATCCTGCTGTTCTGTATGCACCGGATTTCTCCAGATCCGCTCACTCTCCACGGAAATCATGCCCTTTTCTTCCAGGCCGCGGATCACAGAAGGGGAGGCCTTCCACACACTCACCGCCTGTTCATAGGGCATAGGAGACTGTTCGAGAAGACCTGTCATGAGACGTGCTTTTGCTTTAAAATGCTTTTTTTCACACACCTCCAAAAACAGTCGTGCCTCCCTGGGAGAAGCCTTCAGTACCAGAAATTTCTTCTCCTGTTTTTTCTTTTTCTCCTTAACCGGAAGCACCGTTTTAAGGGCCTGGTTCATGGTGGAGCCATAGTTTTTGGCGATCCATGATGCCAGGGATATGAGCCGGGATTCAATGGGAATCCCCTGGCTCTCAGGCCCCAGGATCTGTTTCATCCTGGAAGCCTCCACCTTGGGCTGTCCGGTTATGTCTATGACATAGCCGGTAATCTCCCTGCCGCCGTTTCCGAAAGGGACTCTTACCTTGGTTCCTATCTGAATGTCGTCCTGCAGATGTTCCGGAATCTCATACTGAAACGTCCGATCCAGCTTTTCCTGGGAGATATCCACTATGATATCTGCATATAATCTGCTCATATATCCACTCCGTATTCCGGCCGGCCCCTTCAGGCCTGCTCTGCCAGAATATCCCTGATCAAATTCCTCTCATCCATGGGATATTTCTTTCCTTTGATTTCCTGGTAATCCTCATGGCCTTTGCCTGCAAGCACAATGATATCCCCCGGCTGTCCGTGACGGATCGCATAGGCAATGGCTTCTTTTCTGTCTGCGATCTCCACATAATGGCCTGCTGTTTTGCTGATCCCGATCTTAATGTCATCTATAATGGCCTGCGGCTCCTCATCCCTTGGGTTATCTGAGGTTATGATGGTCAGGTCAGCCAGACGGCCGGATACTTCCCCCATTTCATAACGACGGAGCTTGGAACGGTTTCCGCCGCATCCGAACAGACATACGAGGCGCGCAGGCTCATACTCCCGCAGGGTGGTCAGCAGGCTCTCCAGACTCATAGCATTATGGGCATAATCAATCATAAGGGTAAAGTCATCGGAGACTTTGACCATCTCAATCCTTCCCTTTACCTTAGCCGCTTTCAGGGCTTTCTGGATATTTTCCACACTGACTCCGAAATGACGGCAGATGGCAATGGCCGTCAGGGAATTGTACACGCTGAATTTGCCGGGAAGGTCAATCTCCACCGGAAAATTCATGAGTCCTTCTGCCTGATAGGCAATGCCCAGCGTGCCCTTTCCTGTGACCAGGTGCAGGTCTTTTGCCCGCAGGTCAGCCTTCTCACTGAATCCAAAGGTTTCCAGACTGCAGGTATGGCCCTCCAGTACCTTTTCCAGATGTTCATCATCCGCATTCACAATGCCGACTCTGCACTGTTTGAACAGCATGCCCTTGCAGTGCATATAATCTTCAAAGTCTTTGTGCTCATTCGGGCCGATGTGGTCCGGTTCAATATTGGTGAAGATTCCCAGGTCAAACAGAAAGCCCGCGGTTCTGTGGAGCATCAGGCCCTGGGAGGAAACTTCCATGACCACGCTGTCGCATCCGGCCTCCACCATCTCTGCAAAATATTGCTGTACCACATAGGATTCCGGAGTCGTATTGGCTGCCGGGATGACTTTGTCACCGATAATGGCTTCAATCGTGCCGATCAGACCCACTTTGTGGCCTGCATTTTCCAGAATGGATTTTACAAGGTAGGTGGTTGTGGTCTTTCCCTTTGTTCCTGTGATGCCGATGACTTTAAGCTTCTCGGCCGGGTGCCCGAACCATGCCGCAGAGATGCAGGCCATAGCATACCGGCTGTCCGGCACTTTTATCACAGTCACGTGCTCCGGTACGGCCACATGGTCCTGTACGACCAGAACAGAGGCGCCCTTTGCAGCAACGTCCTCCGCGTATTTGTGTCCGTCGGACACGGCGCCTTTGATACAAATAAAAAGAGAGTCTTTATCCGCTTTTCTGGAATCAAAGACTACACTCCTCACTTCTGTGTCCAGGCTTCCCTGTACACATATATATTCAAGGTTTTGTAAAAGTTCAGTCAGTCTCATTCTCAATCTGTCCCCTTTCATAATTGTTCAATCAGATCTGCGTAATTTACTGCGCTGATTGTATATAAGAGCAGCCGCAGCAGGTATTTGCCCCATCGCAAAGCGATTTTAGACGGGCTGATATCCGTAATGATTCAGACAGATGAATCGTCTGCCCTTTTCATGGATACCGGAAGCAGGTATGCTGCTGCCGGGAATGGTGAGGTGTACGGGGTGCCCTTTGGAATATAGAATAACATAGGGGTTGTTGTGGAGGCAAGGGTTTTGTGGAAAATGGGTGGGTGGGGGAAGTAAAGTCTTGTGGCTGGGGGACGGGATGAGGGGAGGGGCGGCGTGTATGTTTGTGGCCGCTCGACGTTGCAGAACCTGTGAGCTAACCGCCAACTGCGACTAAGACGCTCGCCAATGGGCTCTCGCCTAAGTCTCCGTAGGCGGTGGATCTCACAGAACCTTCCACTTAACCTCGCTGCCACAAACATACACGCCGCCCCTCCCCTCATCCCTGGTTTTCTCAGGCGGAACATAGGAACAACTTTCTTCGCAGCGGTGGTAAAAAGATGAAAAGAAACAAAAAAGAACTAAAGCTGGAGATTCTGAAAGGCAGCCGGTAAATTGGGGGCGGCGGTTCAGGGATTGGGCTTTAGTTCTTTTGTATTATAGTATGGGTATTATGAGGACTCGGTCATAGCTTTGGTATTTGGTTCACCACATCGTTGCTTATTCGTAACTGTTCAGTCAGGTCTGCGCATTTACTGCGCTGACCGTGCAAAAGAGTAGTGGCGGCAGGTATTCGCCCCATCGCGAAGCGATTTTTAATGGGCGAATACCCGTAACGATTCAGCTGGCTGAATAGTTACGCTTACTCTATGATGGTGCCGGTTTTGCCCAGGTAGGCGGGCTTGGCTTTTTCTATGGAGGTGATGACTGCACGGCGGCCTTTTTTCTTTTCGACGAAGTTTACGGAAGCTTCTATTTTGGGGAGCATGGTGGAGGGCTCGAACTGGTCCTCTGACATGTATTGTCTGGCCTGGGCGGTGGTGATGTGGTCCAGGTACTGCTCGGTGTCGGATTTGTAGTTTAAGGACACTTTCTCTACGCTTGTGAGGATGAGGAGCTCATCTGCGTCCAGCATCTCTGCAAGCTTGCCGCTGATCAGGTCTTTTTCGATGACCGCACTGGCTCCGTGAAGCTCTTCACCCTGTTCCAGGACGGGGATTCCGCCGCCGCCGCAGGCAATGACGATCTGGCCCGCATCCGCCAGGGCACGGATGGCATCAATTTCCACAATGTCCTGAGGCTTCGGTGCTGCTACGATTCTGCGGTAGCCGCTGCTGGTCTTTGTCACGTAGTTTCCTTTTTTCTCCTCCGCTTCCGCTTCCTCCTCGGTCAGGGTCCTTCCGATCACTTTTACCGGTTCGTGGAAGGCGTCATCGTAGGGGTCTACTGTGACCTGGGTGAGGACTGTGCTCACCGGTTTGTAGATGCCGCGTCTTAAAAGCTCTGCACGGATGGCGTTCTGTACGTCATAGCCGATGTAGCCCTGGCTCATTGCCGCGCAGACAGACATGGGCACTGCGGTGTAGTCAGGATGTACCTTTCCGAATTCGTTCATTGCTGTATGGATCATCCCCACCTGGGGAGCGTTGCTGTGGGTGATGATCACCTCTGCTCCAGCTTCCACCAGATCGGCGATTATTTTTGCTGTTCTTTTCGTTGCATTTTTCTGTTCTGGCAATGTGGTACCTAATGCTCTGTGTCCCAATGCCACTACTACTCTTTTTTTTGTCATATTAAAGTACCCCTTTTCAAACTGGTGTGATGATATTATTATAACAGGGCGCCGAAAAAAAGCAACCGTGGAAAAGAAAAAACCCGATACTCGCGTATCGGGCCTTTTCAACTTGAGGGGGGAGATAGTGAGTGGTTTATCAACTATCCAAGACCTATTATAGGGAAAAAATGTGATGAAACTATGACGATTTTCTAAAATAAAACGAAAAACTCTAAAGAAATTTTAAATGAAACTGGAAATAATCAGTTTTTCCTCCTGTTTTTTCCCTTGAATATCCGGTTGACCCGGTTGATGGTTTTCTGAGGTATCTCAAATACAAACACGATTCCAAGCACCATGGCCAAAGCGATTCCGATGGTCTGTCTCCCGTAGTACAGGCTCTGGGCACTCTCCTGCATCAATGTATAGTAGACCGTTCTGTAGATGCCGATTCCCGGTACAAGTGGAAATATGCCGGCAATGAGAAACAGTGTGACCGGGCATTTTCTCACAGTGCTTCCGATGCGCGAAGCTGTCACAATAAAGACTGTGGCGATAAAGCTTCCCGTCACGGCACTCATATGGAAGGGATTGGTGCAGATCCAGCAGATCAGCCATCCCAATCCGCCTATGGTCCCGCACAGGGGATAATGTTCCTTCGGGACGGAAAACAGCACGGAAAAAGCCACAGTACCCAAAAACGCAGCCACGAACTGCGCAGCACCTTGTATCATGATCATAAAAGTACCCCTCCTGTCACTTTGTAATAGAGCATGTACATAAGGCCCACCCCAAGGGCAATGCCCAGAGCCACCAGCAGGGTATCCAGCATCCGGACACCGCCTCCGATATAATCACCGTCCGCAAAATCCCGGATGGAGTTCACAAAAGAGACACCCGGTACCAGGGGCATGATGGAACCCACAAGGATGCTCCCGTAATTTTCTCCGATTCCCAGACGGTAAAAGACCACAGCCAGAAAGGAAGCCCAGAATCCTCCCAGTAAGTTCAGTACGATTTTTGATGTCTTCTTCTCTCTTTTTTCCAGCGCAACCAGAAGCACGTACAGTAAAAAACCTGACAAAAAGGCTGCCGCTGCATCCCAGATACCGCCGCCCAGCACATAGCAGAAGCTGGCAGAGCCTACGCCTGATGCCAGAATCCTTGTAATATTCTTTTTACCCGGCATCTGCTTAATGGCTTCCAGACGCTCCCAGGCCTCCTCCACGGTATATCTGCCCTCCACAATCTCCCTGGAAAGCTGGTTCACGGCTGCCACCCGGTTAAGTCTGGCAGAATTGATGGGAATATGCCTGACCTGGGCATAAATGTCCTCCCCTTTGCTCTCCGCAGTCAGAAATATCCCGGTGCTCATCACAAAGGCACTGCATTTTTCTATTCCATAGGCTTTGGCGATTCTCTGTATGGTCTCCTCCGCCCGGAAGATTTCCGCCCCGGCATCCAGCAGGGTCTTGCCGGCCTCCATAGCCAAATCCAGGATCTGTTTATCTCTGCTCTCCATAAATGCACTCCATCTCTATTTCCTCTTCTTCTCATTTTTCCCCGCTTTTGGAACCGTATTCCTCCATGATCCGGAAGGATAACAGCAGATACAGCCTCTCCTCCGGATCCTCCAGGTTCAGATGTATCAGTTCCCGTATCCGCTCCATCCTGTTTATAAAGGAGCTTCGGTGTATGTACAGCGCCTTGGCGGATGCCACTGCATTATACTGCAGACACGCATAAGTTAAAAGTGTTTTATAATAGGAAGTTTCATTTTCCCTGTCATACCGGTACAAGGACAGCAGCTCCCTGCTGCAGAGCTGTTCCGGCAGAAAATTTCCCACACCGTATTTTAACAGAAAATCCAGGGCATAATCATCAAATTTGTGATAACAATAGGTAAAATTTTTTCTAAGCCCCATCTCCATGGCAAACTCTGCCTGCCGGTAAGCGCTGCGCATGCAGGAAATATCCGTGAACTCCCGGCTGCAGCCGGCTGCCAGCACACTCTCCCTGAGAAAATACACCATTTCCTTGTGAAATTCCAGATCCGTGGATTTTGAAAACATATTCCGGTTAAACAGCATGGCAATGTCCCCGTTATGCGTCACACAGTATGCCCCGGGCCACATCCGTTCCATCTGTGAACAGAGATACCTCATATTATATGCCTTTCCTCTTTGAAGGATATTCTCACGGATGGTGAGCATATAGTAAACGTCTCCCGGCAGATTTTTGTTGGCCCACAAAAGGCGCAGAAGCTCGCCCTCGTCCGCCCCGTCTGTCTCCAGACATTTTTTCATCATGTGATGCAGGTCAGCCAGTCGCGGAGACCCAAGTTCAAACCCTCCGCACTGATCATAGAGCTGTTCCACATAACCGGCAAGGTGGTTAAAAACCGCCTTCTCATATTCTGTCTTTTCCTCACTTTGGCCCTCCTCGATCAGAAGGGACAGGCGGCCCACATAAGCACCCTCATGATATATATTTTTATAGATCACCACTTCGCCTGCCGTATAGACAAAAGCCTCTTTTCTCTCCTCCAGTTCCTTGAACCCCGGCATGCTGGTCAGATCATTGACATCATCCAGGGGAAGCTGGTTCATATCATCCACGAATTTGCGGCGCATACCCTCATCGCTTGTGTATGCGATATATTTAAAATCCCCGTCCATAAGTGCAGCCGGTTCCGGAAGCACACTCCGGCAGCTGTCCAGGATCTCCTGATATCCCACATTTCCGCCTACTATCCTGCTGAGCTTTTCGTCCCAGGTATCAAAGGTATCAAATATCTCTGTCAGCGCATTGAACAAAGTCCGCTCCGATATCCCTGCATCCAGAAAGACTGCGTCGTTCCTCCCACAGTCAAAGCTCCCGTTAGGATAACCTGCCAAGAGAAGGACGCAGCCTGTCAAATGCCTGACACAATGTAGAGCATTCTCCGCGTCCACAATGACAGCTCTCCCCTCCGTATAGACAGAAGGCTCATAAAAGACAGGGCGTCCCACAGAATATTGTTGTGAATATTGTGCATGATTTATTTTAAACCGTTTGGACAACTGGTAATATATCATAATACTGTTCAGTCTCATATATACTTCTCCTTTTTTCAACCCATCATACACATTGTACACCATCCGACAAAAAAAGCAATCAGATTCATGGATTTACACTTTACGGATTCCGGGATACTATTAAGACAGAGCATCCTAACTCTCTCCTGCCAGCCTCCCAGGCTTCGCGCTGGCGGGAGCCATGTGAAAGGAGTATATCCTTAATGAAAAAATCAGATTTTAAATACCCTCATCTGTTTGCCCCCATTCAGCTCGGCAACGTTCTTTTCCGTAACCGAATCTTCGCCTCCCCGACCGGTTACCAGAATCTGAATGGCGATGGCTATTTAAACGACGGCGCTGCAGCCTACTATGGCAGAAAAGCCATGGGAGGCGCTGCCAGCGTTGCCACCTTCGAGGGAATTGTAGACGGGGAGCTTGGACGAGGCGGGGCAACACACATTGCTCTCGACACTCCCAATATAGACCGGGGCATCTCCAGGATTGCCTACGGCATCAGCCAGTACGGCGCCGTAGCCACTTTGGAACTGCAGCATACCGGCATGTTCGCCAACCGTGACCTGTCCTTTTTCGGTGCGGAGGCCAAAGGCATAGCCTACGGCCCGGTGGAGTGTGAATGCGCGGGCAGAAAGATCCGCCCTATGACAGAGGAAATCATTGAACGCACCATCCAAAAATACATAGACGCTGCTCTTCTCGCAAAGAAATGCGGCTTCGGCATGGTTCTGGTACATGCCGGACACGGATGGATGCTGCACCAGTTCCTGTCCCCCATCACCAACACCAGAATGGACAAATGGGGCGGACCGGACATTGAAAACAGAAGCAGACTGCTGCTCTCCATCGTAGACGGTATTCACAAAGCCTGCGGGGCAGGTTTCCCCGTGGAAGTCCGCATAAGCGGCTCTGAATGCTATGATGGAGGCTATGACATAGAAAACGGCATTGCCATTGCCAGACAGCTTGACGGACATGCGGATCTGATCCATGTCTCCGCCGGCAATCATGAGGTGGAGGAAGTCTTCGCTGTCACCCATCCCAGTATGTTTCTGGAGGATGGATGCAATGTGCATCTGGCCGCAGAGATCAAAAAACACGTAAACACTCCGGTAGCCACCATCGGCGCGCTCTCAGACCCTGAGCTTATGGAAGACATCCTTGCTTCGGGAAAAGCCGATATTGTGGAACTGGGCAGAGAATTGCTGGCGGACCCGGATTTTCCCAATAAAATCCGTACCGGGCATGAGGACAAGGCAAGAAAATGCATGCGCTGTCTCTCCTGCTTTTCCAGCGAACTGACCAACGGGGAACCCTACTGTGCCATCAACCCGGAATCCGGCCGTGAACTGGAACTGCGCCATGCGCCTGTCTGTGCGCAGGTAAAGAAAAAAGTTCTGGTAGTGGGCGGAGGCGTGGGCGGCATGCAGGCAGCCCTTACCTGTTCCAAAATGGGACATAAAGTCATTCTCTGTGAAAAAAATGAGCGGCTGGGCGGTGTACTTCGCTGTGAAGAAAACGTCGCCTTTAAGAAAAACCTGGATTACTATTTAAACCAGCAGACGAAATGTGTTGAGGAAGATAAAAATATAGAACTTCGCCTGCAGACGAAAGTGACGCCAGAATATGCGGAGGACTTAAACGCAGACGTCATCATCGCAGCCCTGGGTGCAAAAGCAGCCCGGCCGCAGGTACCAGGTATAGACAGTAACAACGTGTTTTCTGCCCAGGAGGCTTATCCTCTGGCAGACAAGCTGGGTCCCAAAGTGGTCATTTTGGGAGCCGGCCTGGTAGGAATTGAACTTGGACTGCATCTCATACGCTATGGAAAACAGGTCACGATCCTGGAGATGACAGACCACATGAGCGACGGAGGCAATTTTCTCCACATGCTCGGGCTGCATACAGAAATCAAAAAGCGCGGCCTTAAGATTTTCTTTCACACCCAGGCTGTACAGATCACAGACGAAGGGGTTGCCTGCCGGACACCGGAGGGCGACAGCTTTTACGAGGCAGACCAGGTTGTCTATGCAGCCGGTCAGAAGCCGCTGAGGGAGGAGACCACAGCTCTTGCCTGCTGCGCACCTGAATTTTACATGCTGGGGGACTGTGTGACCCCGCAGAATATCACGGCAGCTACATCTACTGCCTATATGACAGCCAGAAATATAGGCAGGGATTACTGACATATTGTTTCCCATTTCTCTATTGTCTGTAAAATAGCTTACCCCTATTTTACAGACAACAAAAGGGCATTGCAGCTGCAATGCCCATTTAACACGTCTTCAGACTGCCCCTTAACCGGCAATCGTAAAATAGAGGAGCACAATAACGCCCAGTACGATCCGGTACCAGCCGAACACCTTGAAATCGTGCTTCTTGATATATCCCATAAGAAATTTAATAGCCAGAATGGAAACCACAAAGGAAACCACCATTCCCACAACCAGTATCATGAGCTCCGCCCCGGTAAAATGCAGGCCGAATTTGACCAGCTTCAAGAGACTTGCGCCAAACATGGTGGGTATTGCCAGGAAAAATGTATACTCCGCCGCAACGGTTCTGGAAGCCCCCAGTAGGATTCCGCCAATAATGGTAGCTCCCGAACGGGAAGTTCCCGGAATCACGGCCAGAAGCTGGAATACACCGATGAGAAGGGCCATCTTCCAGGATATCTCAGCAATGGAGTTTACCGCCGGCTCTCTTTTCTTGTTGTAGTCCTCAATGAGAATAAACAGCACACCATACACGATCAGCATGACAGCCACCACAAAATAATTATTGAACTTCTCCTCAATAAAATCATTAAAAGGAAGCGCCACGATGATAGCGGGCAGACAGGACACAACGATCTTAAACCACATGATCATTTTATCTATCTGGACAAAACGGCAGATAAAACCGGCTGCTTTCTCTATCTTTGTCACATTATGATGTTTTGGTCTTCTGTTGTGGAATGGCCAGAGATCTTTAAAATACAGCACCACCACTGCCATGATAGCGCCAAGCTGGATCACCACCATGAACATTTCCCAGAATTGTTTACTCACATCCAGCTTTACAAATTCCTCCACCAGTATCAGGTGGCCGGTGCTGCTGATGGGAAGCCATTCCGTGATGCCCTCCACAATCCCAAGAAAAATAACCTTCAGTAATTCAATAAAATCCATTACACCCTCCCTTATGTAAGAAACTGCACAGTCATGCGCAGACCTGACAAAATACTCAAGAAACCGCCGCAAAATTTCATACGGCGGTTGTCTCTCATTATGTCACAGTATTATATTGCTGCGATATCGATCAGCTCCAGCTTCTGGATATCTGTATTCTCCAGACTGGTCACAAGCGCCTCAGCCGTATCTAAGGCAGTCAGCACATTGACACCTGTCTCAATGGCATTCCGGCGGATAATAAACCCATCCTTTGCCTTTTCCACGCCCTGAGACGGTGTATCGATCACCAGATCGATCTTATGTCCGAGAATCAGGTCCATCAGATTAGGGGATGCCTGCTCAATCTTATTTGTGCGGACAGCCTTCACACCGTTCTCATTCAAGACTCTGGCAGTGCTTCTGGTTGCATAAATGCGGTATCCCAGTGCCTCAAAACGCCGGGCGATCGGTACGATATCCTGCTTATCCTCATCCCTCACGGTAATGATCATATTTTTGTACTTCGGCAGATTGATGCCTGCCCCTAAAAATGCCTTGTAGAGTGCCTCATTGAAAGACTCTGCAATGCCCAGGCACTCACCTGTGGATTTCATCTCCGGTCCCAGGCTGATGTCAGCCCCACGGATTTTTTCAAAGGAGAACACCGGCATCTTGATGGCAATATGCTTTGCCTCAGGCTGCAGGCCCGGCTCATATCCCAGTTCTCTTAACTTATATCCCAGGATCATCTTGGCTGCCAACGGTACGATAGGAATGCCAGTCACCTTGCTGATATACGGTACCGTACGGCTGGAACGGGGATTTACCTCGATCACATACACATCCTCGCCGCACACGATAAACTGTATATTGATCATACCGATAACATGCAGGGATTTTGCCAGTCTCCTGGTATACTCTTCAATGGTTTTCTTTGCTGTATCGCTGATGGTACGCGCGGGATATACGGAAATACTGTCGCCGGAGTGAATACCCGCACGCTCAATATGTTCCATAATACCGGGGATCAGAATGTCCTCACCGTCACAGATGGCATCCACCTCGATCTCCTTGCCCTGCAGATATTTATCTACCAGGATCGGATGTTCCTGGGCAATTCTGTTGATGATGCCGATATACTGGTCCACGTCCTCATCGTTTATGGCAATCTGCATGCCCTGTCCGCCAAGCACATAGGAAGGACGGACAAGCACAGGATATCCCAGTGTATTTGCCACACGGATCGCCTCGTCTGCCGTATATACTGTATGCCCCTGAGGTCTCGGAATATGACATTCCTCCAGAATCTTATCGAAAAGTTCCCGGTCCTCCGCAGCATCCACATCCTCCGCAGATGTTCCCAGAATTTTCACACCCATCTTCATCAGGGCTTCTGTGAGCTTGATAGCCGTCTGTCCGCCAAACTGCACGACAGCGCCGTCCGGTTTTTCTATATTTACCACATTCTCCACATCCTCCGGAGTCAGCGGTTCAAAATACAGCTTATCTGCAATGTCAAAGTCCGTACTTACAGTCTCCGGATTGTTGTTGATAATGATCGTCTCATAGCCCTCTTTTTTGAATGCCCAGGTACAGTGCACGGAACAGAAGTCAAACTCAATTCCCTGGCCGATACGGATAGGACCGGAACCCAGAACGAGAACTTTTTTCTTATCGGACTTCCCATCCGCCTCATTTTCCCCACCGTAAACAGAATAATAATACGGTGTGGCAGCTGCAAACTCAGCCGCGCAGGTATCTACCATTTTATAAGCGGCAGTGATGCCCCACTCCCGGCGCAGCTCTCTGATGTCCTCTTCCCTTTTACCGGTCAGGCGCGCAATTACATTATCCGGGAATTCAATCCGCTTTGCCTCACGGAGCAGTTCTTCCGTAAGTTCCTTTGAAGCCAGCGCCTGTTCCATCTCCACAAGGATTGCCAGCTTGTCAATGAACCACAGATCAATCTTCGTGACTGCATGGATCGTTTCATAGGAAATCCCTCTGCGGACAGCCTCAGCGATCCTCCAGATCCTCATATCGTCCACGATCTTCAGCTCTTCTGTCAGTTCCTCCTCGGTAAGCCCGGTAAAGTCATAAGACATAAGGCTGTCCACATGCTGTTCCAGAGACCGAATGGCCTTCATAAGAGCACCCTCAAAGTTATTGCAGATACTCATAACCTCACCGGTTGCCTTCATCTGTGTCGTCAGGGTTCTCTTTGCGCTGATGAATTTATCAAAGGGCAGACGCGGGATCTTCACAACACAGTAGTCCAGCATAGGCTCAAAGCTGGCATAAGTCTTGCCTGTGATGGCGTTCGGGATCTCATCCAGTGTATAACCCAGGGCGATCTTGGCCGCAACCTTGGCAATGGGATATCCGGTAGCCTTGGAAGCCAGTGCAGAGGAGCGTGATACACGGGGATTTACCTCAATGACGCAGTATTCAAAGCTGTCAGGATTCAGAGCGTACTGCACGTTACAGCCGCCGGTGATTCCCAGCTCTGTGATGATATTTAAAGCAGAGGTACGCAGCATCTGGTATTCCTTGTCGCCCAGCGTCTGGGAAGGTGCCACAACGATACTGTCACCAGTATGCACGCCGACCGGGTCAATATTTTCCATATTACATACGGTAATGCAGTTGCCTGCACCGTCGCGCATAACCTCATACTCAATCTCTTTCCATCCTGCGATACAGCGCTCCACCAGCACCTCACCCACACGGGAGAGACGAAGGCCGTTTTCCAGGATTTCCACAAGCTGCGCCTCATCATAGGCAATACCGCCGCCGCTGCCGCCCAGAGTGTATGCCGGGCGCAGAACGACCGGGTAGCCGATCTTATTTGTAAAATCAATACCATCCTTCACGGTTTTTACAACCAGGGAAGCTGCCACCGGCTCACCGATCTTCTCCATGGTATCCTTAAATTCCTGACGGTCCTCCGCCTTCTTGATCGTCTCAGAGGTGGTACCGATCAGGCGCACATTCTGTTCTTTTAAAAAGCCTCTCTCTTCCAGCTCCATAGCCAGATTCAGTCCGGCCTGTCCACCCAGAGTGGGCAGTACGCTGTCCGGTTTTTCCTTGATGATAAGCTGCTCTACCACTTCCACGGTCAGAGGCTCAATATATACCTTATCCGCGATATCTTTATCTGTCATAATGGTAGCGGGATTGGAGTTCAGGAGAACGACCTCAATTCCCTCTTCCTTCAGGGAGCGGCAGGCCTGCGTTCCCGCATAGTCAAACTCTGCTGCCTGACCGATGATGATCGGGCCTGAGCCGATCACAAGCACTTTTTTAATATCCTGAATCTTCGGCATTATTCGCTCACCTCCATCATTTTCATAAATCTGTCAAACAGGTATCCGGAATCCTGTGGTCCCGGACAAGCCTCCGGATGGAACTGTACGGTAAAAATATTCTTTCCTATATATTTTAAACCCTCATTTGTTTTGTCATTGACATTTTCAAATGCCGGTACAGCCACCTGAGGGTCCAGAGTGTCCGTATCTACCATATATCCATGGTTCTGTGATGAAATATATACCCTTCCGGTTTCCAGGTCCTTTACGGGGTGATTTCCGCCTCTGTGGCCGTATTTCATTTTCCTGGTATCCGCGCCCGTTGCAAGTGCCATGAGCTGATGTCCGAGACAGATCGCGAAAACCGGTACCTGGGAATCATAAAGCTTTTTGATTTCTTCTATTATAGACGTACACTCTTTCGGATCACCAGGACCGTTGGAGAGCATAATGCCGTCAGGATCATCTCCCAGAATCTCCTCTGCTTTTGTAAATGCCGGATATATGGTAACCTGGCATCCGCGCTTATTCAGGGAACGGGCAATATTATCTTTTGCCCCAAAGTCCATAAGAGCCACCTTGGGTCCGCTGCCCTTCAGCACTTTCTTCTCCTCACATGTCACACGCTCCACGACCCTGCCGGTGGTATAAGCTTTTAATTTTGGAAGAACCTCCTCCAGTTTATAGTCTGCATTGGTAGTAATCATGCCGTTCATGGTTCCTTTTTCCCTCAAGATCTTGGTAAGGGCCCTTGTATCAATCCCTGCGATCCCGGGGATATCATATCTCTTCAGAAAATTCTGTATGGTGTCTTCACAGCGGAAGTTGCTTGGAATACGGGATAATTCCCTGACAATGTAGCCATCCGGCCACGGTCTTAAAGATTCCTGGTCCTCATGGCAAATGCCATAATTACCAATCAAAGGATATGTCATGCAGACTGCCTGTCCGGCGTAAGAAGGATCTGTAAGAACTTCAAGATAACCTGTCATCGAGGTATTAAAGACGATTTCGCTGATAATTTCTTTCTTCGACCCTATGCTGGTCCCGGTAAAGACGGTGCCGTCTTCCAGTATTAAAAATGCTTTCATGCTTTCACCTGTCTTCCTTTCTATAGCGTACTGTTAATGGTTCCCCAAATTTTCCCCAAATTGTAAAAAGTGTATCACAACATCTGGTGTTTTTCAACCTTTTTTTCTTGTTTTTTCGCGGTTGTATTTTAAAAAATTCGACAGCCCGAAAACCGGATAATAATAAACAGGAATTTCGGAGCAGAAATGCGGTTTATGTATTTGGCATTTCCTTATTATGATGGGAATATATACTGATTTTATTCTGGGGTGTTTTTGTCATTTTATAAGGAAAGAACAAGGCCGGAAAACGCGGAAAAACCTTCGGAATATGTCGGGAAATAGAATTGCGTTAATTTTTTTAAAAACTTTGAAAATTAGTGTTGACATTTCCTGTAAAATCGTGTAATATATGTCTTGTGCTTGAGAGAGCACGAACTTAATAGAAGATGCAGGAGTGGCGGAATTGGCAGACGCGCAGGCTTCAGGTGCCTGTGGTAGCAATATCGTGTGGGTTCAAGTCCCATCTCCTGCATCCTTTTTTTGTTTTTGACAATACTTTCTGGCGGTGACTGCGGTTGCCGGCAGATTTTTTATTTTTTCTTAAAAAAGGTATTGACTTTCTTGTTTGAATCGTGTATTATATCACTTGTGTTCGAGAGAACACCAACTTAATAGAAGATGCAGGAGTGGCGGAATTGGCAGACGCGCAGGCTTCAGGTGCCTGTGGTAGCAATATCGTGTGGGTTCAAGTCCCATCTCCTGCATCCTTTTTTTATTTAAATATTAAAATTTATCCCAGGTGGCTGTTTGCACCTGGGATTTTATTATCTCGTTATCTCTCCTGCTGCTTCTGCAAGCAGATGCGGTTCCCCTTCTGTATCTAATGTATAGATATGAATATTATACTCTGATACCTTGTAAGCAAAATCCGCTGCCCATACTTTCGTAATATAAGAACCGTCTGCCTGTAATTCCGCTTCATACCATTTTAAGTCACTTTGGTCTTCTTCCGCCCATACCGCGCAGCGCAGCGCCTGAACATCTGTGTCTGCCGGCAGATTTTTCACCATGACTTCATATTTTCCGGTTCTGAAATCGTATGGTGTCACTTCTATCTCTGCAGGTATGATTTCCGGCTCTTCAGATGAATCCTCTTCTGCTTCGGCCGTCAGCTCTTCTTCCGGCTCCGGTACTACAATATCTTTCGTAAGCTTTTCCATTAATTTTGACTTTTTGTCCAGCTCAATGTCTATTGTGTTTTTATCGTATTTTTCCATCAAGGTTGCCTCTGATGAAAATAGATTGGTTCCCAGACCTAATCGGTTGCCCTCTATCTCCACGCCCAGACTTGCCAGTGTGGTCGGGAAATTATCAAAAGTAGAATATTGTCTGTAAGTATCATTCTTCGTATCTGCAGCAGAATTTATGTAGGTAGTGTAGACTTTTCTGTCATAACTATTATCCACATCTTCACAAAAGTCACTGTCCATAGTGGGATGATCTCCGGAAATAACTATTGTTGTATTTTCATAAAAATCCTGCTCCTGTATCCAATTCACAAAATCAGTCACACGTTTACTGGAACATGCCATAACATTTGCATATTGATTATCCCCAAAAGTATCCTGACAATCTTCACACAAATAGCCATCTTCAAAGTGGGTATCTACTGTTAAAATAGTCATATTAAAAGGTTCATCGGAAGCGCCGGCTTCCAACAGGTGCTGCTTTGCGAAATCAAACAATTTACTGTCTTCGTATCCCCAGAAAACATGATAATCCTCCGGTATCTGACCATTGTCTTTGCTGTAGTAATAATCATAAATATCATACATTCCATGCTGTGTATAAAACAACTTTCTGCCGCCAAAATTTGCATCCGATCCCAAAACCAGGCTCTGCGTATATCCCGCTTCCTTTAAAATATCTCCAATTGTAGTCAGACCCGGCAGAAATGAATCCTGCTCATTCATGGAATTACCTTCAATAGGAATCAAAAGGGGAAGTCCCGAACTCTGCGCAAACATGGCTGCAACCGTCCATCCCGTGCCATTTAGGGAAATACCGCCGTTTAATGTTTTATGATCACCGGAAAAATTCTCATTCTTATTTGAAAGTTCCGTCAGTTCCGGAATAACATTTTTCTCAAATGCGCCGCCATGGTTTTCGTCTGCATAAGTATTTTCCATAGATTCCAAATAGATATATACTAAATTTCTCTTCTGTTCCGGAAAAGTAATATTGACTGATTTTGGATCTATATAGTTATCATCAATAAATGTGGAATATGTATTTTTATTGCTGGCATAGGCCTTAATATCCAATCTGCTCCACATGTGATTTATAGAAGTACCGGCAGCTATGACGGATACAACCGCAGATGCTAAAAGTATCAGCCCCCTTTTTTTCTTCACAAATTTATATATAATGCCTATCAGCATAGTGATGCCTATAGATACAAGAATACATGATAATATGTAGCTGATAATGATGCCATGATCTGTTCCCTGTATAGGCGATTGTATATGAAACATCAGCTCATTCATCGTAAGACCTGTCCATGTCCTGAACATCCAGGATATACTGGTAGCTATCAGCAGGGAAATAAAAGCGGCCAGAAATCCTATTGCAATTACTATGATCCTTATTATTTTCTTATGTACAGTAAACTTTATTTTTTCATTCTCCGGGGAATCCTGTTTTAATTCTTCTTTTGCTTCATCTTTTGTGTCCATACTGCGCTCCAACATTTACATATATATTTTTTCGGCTGCTCACCATTGCCAAACCTTCTTTATACAAGATAACATACTCTGCCAAGTGATTGCAATATAATTATTAAGGAATCTTTAGACAACTATTGCGAAAAGGAATCAGGCTGCAGAACAGTTCTCTGCAGCCTGATTCCTCAAATCGTTAAACTATTTCATTGTGCTGTTTCTTCTGTATTATCTGTCGAAGCAGATACTGTAATTTTACAACTACATTTCTTTCCACTGGAAGTTTTCGCTTCAACACTCGCTTCTCCCTCTTTTACTGCGGTTATAACACCATCCGACGATACACGCACTATACTGTCATCGGAACTGCTCCAGGTAATACTATCCGTTGTATTGACCGGGAGAACAGTAATACCAGCCTTTACCGATTGGCCGGAAGTCAAATTCATCTCTCCACTGTCAAACTGAATAGAGGCAGCCTTTATTTCTTTTACAGTCACTTTGCAGGTTGCTGTTTTTCCGCTGCTGGTTTTCACTGTAATCGAAGCTGTTCCTGCACTGATACCTTTTACCACTCCGCTGCCCGATACAGTTGCCACTTTTGTATTGGAACTGCTCCATTTCAGGGTATCCGTAGAATTTCCCGGAGTCAAAGTTCCTTTCAGTGTATATGTCTTTCCTTTATAAACACTGATTGATGTTTTGCTGAGAGCTACTTTTGTGGATGGAATTTTCACTGTCACTTTACATGTGGCGGTTTTTCCGCTGGTAGTCTTCACTGTAATAGTCGCTGTTCCCTTTTCCACTGCAGTTACCACGCCTGTTGAGGAAACTTTGGCTACCTTTGTATTAGAACTGCTCCATTTCAGGGTATCTGTAGTATTACTGGGCGACATGGTTCCTTTTAACGTATAAGTCTTTCCTTTATTGATTGAAACGGAAGTCTTACTCATGGTCACTTTAGTGGACGGTACTTTTACCGTAACTTTACAGGTGGCTGTCTTTCCGCTGGTAGTCTTTACCGTGATCGTAGCACTTCCTTTTGCCACAGCTGTGACTACACCTGTTGAGGATACCTTGGCTATCTTGGTATTGGAACTGCTCCATTTCAATGTATCCGTTGTATTACTGGGTGACATAGTCCCTTTCAGGGTATAGGTTTTTCCCACATTGATCGACACGGAAGTTTTGCTCATGGTCACTTTAGTGGACGGTACTTTTACCGTAACTTTACAGGTAGCTGTCTTTCCGCTGGTAGTCTTTACCGTGATCGTAGCACTTCCTTTTGCCACGGCTGTAACTACACCTGTTGAGGATACCTTGGCTATCTTGGTATTGGAACTGCTCCATTTCAATGTATCCGTTGTATTACTGGGTGACATAGTCCCTTTCAGGGTATAGGTTTTTCCCACATTGATCGACACGGAAGTCTTGCTCATGGTCACTTTAGTGGACGGTACTTTTACCGTAACTTTACAGGTAGCTGTCTTTCCGCTGGTGGTCTTTACCGTGATCGTAGCACTTCCTTTTGCCACGGCTGTGACTACACCTGTTGAGGATACCTTGGCTATCTTGGTATTGGAACTGCTCCATTTCAATGTATCCGTTGTATTACTGGGTGACATGGTCCCTTTCAGGGTATAGGTCTTTCCCACATTGATGGATACGGAAGTCTTGCTCATGGTCACTTTGGTGGACGGTACTTTTACCGTAACTTTACAGGTAGCTGTCTTTCCGCTGGTGGTCTTTACCGTGATCGTAGCACTTCCTTTTGCCACGGCTGTGACTACACCTGTTGAAGATACTTTTGCAATCTTAGTATCAGAACTGCTCCACTTCAAAGTATCCGTTGTATTGCTTGGTGACATGGTTCCTTTTAAAGTATAGGTTTTTCCAACATTAACGGAAATGGAAGTCTTACTCATAGTTACTTTGGTAGATGGAATTTTTACTGTCACTTTGCAGGTAGCTGTTTTTCCGCTGGTAGTCTTCACTGTAATCACAGCGCTTCCCTTTTCCACTCCGGTCACCACACCCGAAGAGGATACTTTCGCCACTTTTGTATTTGAACTGCTCCATTTCAGACTGTCTGTACTGTCACTTGGTGACATAGTGCCTTTCAGGGTATAGGTTTTTCCCTTATTTAAAGAAACCGAAGTTTTACTTAAAGACACTTTTGTGGAAGGTACTTTTACTGTCACTTTACAGGAAGCTGTTTTTCCACTTCCTGTCTTTACAGTTATCGTTGCTGAACCTCTGGCAACTCCGGTCACAACACCGGAAGTGGAAACTTTT
The DNA here is from genome assembly GCF_022867815.1 of Blautia sp. NSJ-175. Lineage (NCBI taxonomy): Bacteria > Bacillati > Bacillota > Clostridia > Lachnospirales > Lachnospiraceae > Blautia > Blautia sp. NSJ-175. The sequence goes on along the minus strand of NZ_JALIFQ010000021.1, from coordinate 41,564 downwards.
GCCACTTTACTGTTTGAACTGCTCCACTGCAGACTGTCATTTGCACCTGACGGTGACATAGTGGCTTTCAGTGTATATGTTTTTCCTTTGTTCACAGTCACTGACGTCTTGGACAGTGTCACCTTTGTTGCTGCTGTTTTCACTGTCACTTTACAGGCAGCCGTTTTTCCACTGGTTGTCTTTGCAGTGATTGTGGCAGTTCCCTTTGCTACTCCGGTCACAACGCCTTTAGATGATACTTTTGCCACTTTTGTATTTGATGAAGTCCATGTTACAGAATCTGTACTGTTGGACGGCGTCAAATCAGGTACCAGAGTATACGTTTTCCCAGTATAAACTGTCGCAGAAGTTTTGTTTAAAGTTATTTTTTCTGCAGGAGACTTCACACTCACTTTGCAGATTGCTGATATACCTCCTGCACTCGCTGTAATTGTGCAGGTTCCGGGCCCCTTAGATGTCACTTTTCCGTTGGACACCTGCGCAACTTTTTCATTGCTTGTTGTCCAGATGACGGTTTTATTCGTTGCATTTTCCGGTGTCACAGATGCTGTCAGCTGTTTTGTTTCATTTAGTTTTGCAAAATTCAGCTGAGCAGCATTTAACTTAACCTCTTTAACCGGTACCAGAATTGTTTTCGGAAGGAATTCCACGGATGCTGTCTGTTCACCGGTAAGCAATGGGTATGACGTAATAATTAAATAATAACTTTTTCCCTTTGTCAGTGATTCTTCCATAGCAAACGCTTTTCCTATATTATTCTGGGTGTCAATCAGTTTCTGCCCTTCTTCATCTACTAACTTAATCTCCACATTCCAGACAGGCTCCAATGTGTTCATATTGATTTTGTAGGCTCCATCCATACTTGGAGTTATTTTATATACCTGTTTCCACCTTGATGCATTTCGTTTAAATTGACTTTTAGCCCCATCTCCCAAATCTATCAGATTTTTCGACTTGGAAATAACTGTAATTGGAAGTGTTTGTGTGATTTTTTTACCGCAGTAATCAATCCACGTCTTACATTTTCCTGACTTTTCTATTCCGGCCTGCTGTTCTAATCCTACCTGAATTATACTCCTATTCATATAAGGATTATAAACTTCTGTCCAGGAATTTCCATCTGTATCTGTTATTTTAAGCTTTAAACCATAGTAATAGGCCTCAATTGTATCCTGGTTGATATATTCGCCCTGGAATAATTCTTCCTGTCCCTTATTGAGCACTTCAATTTTTTCAAGTCCTGATACTCCGACTGCGCTTAATGAATTACCAGCCTTTCCATTGACACTTAATCGATAGGTTGTGTTTGGTTCCAGCTTAACAATTGCAGGTACATCCTTGCTCGCATAAACCGGCATCAAATGACTAGTGTTGATATAGCCTTTGGAATAAAACTGTAGTCTCACACTTTCTTCTGAGTCTGTAAAAAACCTGTAATAAGGCTTATCAGATGTCCTGAATTTGAAGTAAACCCAGCTCTGTTCCAAGCTCTGTGATTCCCCTATTTTAAATTCTTTCATTTCATATTCTTCTTCAGGAATCACATTAAGTGTACAGTTTATCATTTTATCTAAAAACTTCAGCACGATTGGCTGTTTTCCTATAACTCTCGTTCCCTTGAGGGAAATCAGCTCAAGAGAACCGCCTGTATCCAATACCTCGCCAAAATTTATAGTATCCTTTGAACCATCTTCATAGATGATTACTGCATCCTCTTCCAGACTGTATAAACTGGAATTTTCCATCACTGTAACCGTATTGTTTTTCACCTGGATATCCGCGACTGATTTTTGTGGACAGATGCAGAACTTCTGGTTACTGGTTGTGAAATCCACACTAAAAAAGTACCATTTTCCTTTTTTCAGCCGCATAAGCTTCTGAAATCCCATCTGCTGTGTATAAAGTATGTCAGCTTCGTATCCGGATTCATCTCTTACCGCAGTATATACATCAGAAACATACCAATAGATGCCATCCTTTTGGGGCATGAATTTATACAGTTTACGTCCTTTGCTTTCAGAAGTTTGTATCTCATTTTCCTTAACTTCCTGTGAAATGTCTTTTAAAGACAAAACTTTTATATCAAAAGATGCCGATACATCTCTCCAGCTCACCACTCCTTTATAGTCTCCAGGTTCTGTATTATAAAGAGAGCTTTCTATACCCGGGTAATCAACTGAAAATCCTTCAAAAGCAAGGTCCTCAAGTGCTATATCTCTGCTTGTACCGTCCGAATAAACAGCATGTATTACCAGACCCTCATTCTCCACATTATAATCCCAATCTGCTGCATAAACTGTCTTGTCAGGTTTCCTCTTAATTTCTATCTTGCTGACTTCCTTTACCTTCTCAACAGTGATTTCTACACGCTTGGTTTCAGGAGCAATATAATGCTTCAGATAATATGTGGTTCCCTTTTTTAATTCTGTCTGGCTGCTGCCATCCGCACTCGTAAAACGGGAGGTCTGCGTAATCATATCATAATTCACGCTATATTTATAAATTCCATCTTCCTCCGGCGTAAATTTGTAATAGATCACTTGGCGGTTTACATCTAAGGTATTTTTTCCCAACTTAACTATATCAAGTGGTGCGTTTTCTATTGTACACAGATTCAGTGTTCCGTCTATACTGTGGTCAAGATACGAAGCTGTAACTTTATTATCTTCCCTGCCATTTTGTCTGACTGATATCGTCATGGCAGCTCCGTATTTTCCTTTTTGACCGCTTTTCAGTATTTCTTTTTCTCCGCTTTCATATTCAACATCAACCGCAATTGCATATTCATCACTCCCTGGTCCCCAGTCATCATACAAATAATAATCTTTTATGGAGGATTTATCAAATTGCATGTTTACAATCTTATCAGATATCCTGGAAACCTTTAATTCCACACTGCACTTGTAGCCCGATGTCAAACTAATGAGATATTCTTTTCCCCCTACCAAATCAACTGCCACACCATGATCGAGCCAATCTGTTTTCTCTACAATACAGTTTCCGGTATCATCCCAAATCTGTATACTCTCATCATGATATCCATCTCTTGCAGAGAACACATACTTAGAGGTCTGAGATGGAATAAATAGTACAGTCTTTCTGGCTTCATCCATTAAGAATGGTATTATATTGGTTTCATCTTCCTCCAGCAGAGCTAACTCCCCTGTATCCGCTGGAACACATTCAATATTAAATGTAGTTTCTGCTCCTTTGTAAGAAATTGTTACAGGGTAAGTACCCACTTTTTCCAAAGGAAATCCTACAGTCTGAAAATCTATGGAAACTCCTGAACTATAATTATAAATTGTTTCCCTGGTGCCATCATCATATATAGCTTTTAAATAAAGCTCATCAAAATTAACATTGTCCAGATACTGGCGATATACCGTCTGTATGTTTGAGGTATCTGCCTGCAGGCTGACCACTGTCTTTTCTTTTTCAATCATTACCGCTTGGTCCATGTTTGAACTGTGGGTATCTTGCAACATAAAATAATACGTCTTATCCTTCTCCATTGATTCTATAAGTATATCGCTGCAGTAAGAATCGCCGCAATAGTATTCATATTCAGAATCATATACTGTTATGTTACCGGTCACCCGGAACATCAGACGGTAGTTTCCCGTCTCTTTCGGTACAAACCGTAACACCTGATCCCCTGTCAGGAACTGATATCCCCCTTCTTTCAAGCTGTCAAGACCATCCAGGGAAAGTACCGAAATTGTTACATTCATACTGGCCGTCCCCAGTCTGTATATCATCTGGTAATCTCCTACCGGGAGATTACCCTTTTCATCTTTTAGATTCCACTGATCAAACGGACTTTCCTCTGATAAATTCATACCATATTTCGATGTTTCATATCTGGAAAGGACCTCTTTCTCACCATTTTCATAAATCACTTCATATCTGAGTTCATAATCTTCCAGACTTTTCTGCAAACCGTAATAATACTCAGTACGCGGAGGTTGTTTAATCTGTAAAGCTTTGATTTCCGGAATTTGACCAGCCGTTATCTTATAATTGCTCTCTTCCCGAAATTCAACTGCCAATATATAAGTTCTGCCGCCTTTAAACTTCAGCAAACCATTATCTGTCCACATGGAATTCAATGCTCCGGCATCTTTCTCCTTCCAGAGCACATGTCTTTCTTCATCCATTTTTATATAATAGTCTTTCGTTTCTGGTGCAGTAAAACTGAAATACTGAAATCCAATCCCCGTTTTTCCTTCTACGGTGTTTCCCGCTTCCAGGTTTATGGGTTCTATTTCAGAAAGAGATTTTATGGTGATCTGTACCTCTTTTACAATAGTACCTATCTGTATTTCTGCTTTATAAATACCCGGCTTTGTCACCTCACCATTGACATCTTTTAATCCCTGATATATTACCTGTGTGCCATATTTATCCTGATTATACTCATCCTTTTTGTAATTTATATATGTAGTTTCTCCGTCCCTGTAGTTAAGCTGCAGCTTCATTCCGTCTAAAATTATTTCTCCATCCGTCAATCCCAATATATATGAGGTTTCTACCGGTTCAGAAACAATAGTAGCGCTTTCCAGTTCAGGGATTCTTTCCACTCTGGCGACAAAGCTTACATCCTCCTCATACATTTTGCTTATTTCCAGATAGCAGGCTGTTCCGCCGCTTAATGCCAGATTAATCTGTTGGCCATCACAATACTCGTAACCGCCTGTTTCCTGATTATATTTACGGCAGTTCACAGGGTTCTGAAATCTCAGTCCGTAAACGCCGTCCTCTTCCGGTACAAATTGCACATAAGTATTTCCTGCCTCTTCATAGAAAAACTCCTGATCAGTATCTGTCAAAACAGGGACATTTTCACTGCTGATCTCTTCTACCGCTATTTCCAGGCTTACACTTTGTTCCTGAACGGACAATACCATTTCATAGGTACCTGCTTCGCTTGTCCACTCACCCTCACTGCCATCCTTAAGAATCTTTACTCTGAGATAATTACCGTATGAGTCTTTCCAGTCTCCATTCTCTCCAATTTCATCCCATGACATGGTATAGGTACTTCCATCTTCATAGGTCAGTTCCAATTCCAGGTCATTCAGATAATAATTATAATCTAAATTTTTAATGTATTTCTTCTTGACTGGCTCCTGGAGCATGGTAAGTGCTGTTACCTGTGGTACTGATTGTACGATTCCGGCATATTCTCTTAAATTATCGCTTTGAAAACAAATATAATATGTTTTACCGGCATCCATAGGTGCCGACATATCCATAGCATAGTCAGCATCTATCTGTTCAAAATTTTCATCCAATATATAGATATAGGTCCACTCTGAAACGCTTATATTATATTGCCCACTCTTGCTTGGAACTACTTTTTTCCACTCTTTTTTCTCCTTTGACATACCTATGGAAAAATAATTTGCTTCTGTTATCTGAGGAATATTCTCAAGAGGCAGTACCTGGATTTTAACAGGCTCATCCGCCTCCACTTCATCAACGCCTACATGCACATCATAAATTCCCGGCTTAGAGATGATTTCATCCCAATCTGACTCTCTCTGCCAATAATAATTTCCATACTTGTCCTCATCTATATAATTTCCATCCTCATCATAGCCCAGGAACGTGGTATCACCATTATCATATGTGACTCTCAATCCAATTCCTTCTGACGAGAAGCCAAACTGGCGGTCCAGCTCCTGAACATAAGAGGTACTATATGGCTGACGGATAATCTCAACCTTTTCAACCGCAGTTGTCTTTTGTAAAGAAGCCTTGTATAAATTGTCCTCAGAATAATCATAATCTCTGCAGAAACAGACATAGGATTCACCGGCCTCTAATTTCCACCTGGATACTGCCCCCCAATATCCTCCCACAAATGTACCATCAGACTTATACATTTCCAGACGCGTATTATCAAAATTCCGCTCCAATGCATATGTGCCTGTTTCTGAAGGCTTTATTACTGCCCATGTACACCAGTTTCCGGAAGTATCTTTTTCAAACTTCAGTTCTGTATCCTGTTCATATAATACAGGTGCCGTTTCAAACACGTCCTGCGTCTTGATCGGAACTTTTGCCTCGGCATCGCCCAGATGCAGTATTATCTCATATTCTCCCGGCGTCTCCAGCCATCTGCTGTCTTTCTCCAAATACAGCATGTTTCCATAACTGTCCTGAGGACTCTCTGTATAATCAGCAGTTATAGTTTCTGTATGTCCATTACTATAAGATGCCAGAAGTTCAATACCATATATAGAGACATATGGTTCAATCTCCTCGAATCCACAGTAATAACTGGTTCTGTATGGCATGGATATGATTTCCAGAGACTCCACTGTTACCTGCTCATTTGCCAGCATTGTCACACTGTTATCATCTATACTGTCCGTTTCTGCATTCCCTTCTGCATCTTCTGACAATACATCGTTTTTCTTCTCCTGATCATTATCTTCCGATTCACCGGATTCTTCCTTATTCACATCGTTTAACCCTGCTGAATCTGTCTCCTCCTGCTGTACTGTATTCTCCTGTACATTCTGACCATCGGCCCATACATCTGTTGGTATGTAAGTCAATATCATCAGGACAGTCAACATCCAGGCCATAACTCTTTGAAATCTTTTCTTCATCTTTCTTTTCTCCTTTCTCTCCCCTCAAAATACAATTACTGCATAATTCTTATAATCCTCCCTTCGTTTAGAATCCTCTTACATAATTATTAAATATTTATATTAAATTATATATATCTTTTTGACTATCTTTTTATATCTTCTTAAATGTCCGCAAAGCCTTATTTTATCGGCTCTACGGGCATTTTGCTTTTGTGGTAAACCTCACATATCTAGGCTTATCTTCTTATATTTTCCCTGTCAATCGTGGTTAAAATCGTGGTAAATACTTCTTATGCAATCAGACGCTGAACCTCTGATTTTGCGGTATCTATGGACGCATGAGCGTACCAGTTCATTGTGATACTGATATTTGAATGCCCCATGATATACTGTAAATCTTTCGGGTTCATGTTCTTGCTTGCCAGTCTTGTGCAGAACGTATGGCGTAGCGTATGAGGACGTGTCAAGTATGGGACAAAAAAAATAATTCTTTTTTCTTGCCGGAAAGTACCTGACCATTCCAATCAGGTACCCAACACTTTTATTATCTTCCACAAAATCGCTCTTGTCCAGAACATTTTATCTCTGCCCTAAAAATACATCATCACAATTCCATTCAATTTCGATTTCCTCCTGGCTATGCACCCGGATAACCTTGATGATCTCCCGTAATTTCTCTGTATCGAATTTCTCCATGTTCAGAAATTCTTCCAGTTTCATTTCCTTCGCAGTATTGTCCTGCTCAAGCATCTTTGCATCACGTTCAGACTCTGCTATCTTTCGTCTGATTTCTTCCAGCTGTCTGCCTATCTTTTCTGCTTTCTGCTTGTACAGTTCCCGATCAATACAACCATCTTTGTACCCATCATAAAGTCTCATTTTTTCAGAAGACAACTGGCGGCTCTGTTTCAACAATTCTGCAACATTCGTCCCCATACCTTTGCTCTGGTTCTTTGATTTAACAATCTTCCGGTTTTCCAGCATGGAAGATGCAAACTGATGAACAAGTTCCAGGATATGCTTTTCCATTGGCTCACGTCTGACCACCAGGCTTCGACAGACATGATCACCGCTGGTACGCCCATCCGAGCATTTCAGTAGATGCTCCGTTTCTCTTACCAGACAATGACCACAGTGTGCACACAGCATCAGTGCTGGCTGTTTCTTGCGTCTTGCCAGCGTATAATTGGTTCTTGTTTCTGCAACACCTCTGGATTTTTTCGGATGCAGTCTGTTCGCTTTTTCAAACAGTTCCCTGTCAACAATCGGATCATGGTGGTTTTCCAGCCTGATCCAGTCAGACTCGTCATTAAGAACCGCCTTATGACCGGTGTGCATACTACAGCGTGTTTTACCCCATATCCGGGTTCCGATATAAATCTCATCCCGTATGATTGCAGATACTGTGGTTGGATTCCAGCGTTTTTTCATGATGGTATCAAATCGTCGGAACTGAACCTGCTCTCCTCTTGACATTTTCTGCTCATCACAGGTGGCAATTTCCTGTTTGTTCAGTTCCCTTGTGATCTCTGCAAAGCTCATACCTTCTGCAGCCATCTGGAAAATCATCTTCACCACCTTAGCCGAATCCGGATCAATTTCCAACCTTCCATCTTTGCCCTTTCTATAACCATATCTGGCATTTACCGGAAGCCTTGTTCCGTTTTTCATTCTGGTCTGCATTGCGGATGAGATTTTTTTCGACAAATCCAGGCTATACATGTTATAAACCAGATTCTTCAAAGCTACATTCATACCGCCGGTCATTCCAGAGCTGGCTTCACTGTCATAACTGTCATTAATGGAAATAAATCTGATCTGAAGAAGCGGAAAAATATACTCAATATAAAATCCCACTTCCAGATAGTCCCTGCCAAACCTGGAGAAATCTTTCACAACTACACAGCCGATCTGTCCGCTTTTCATATCCTCCTGCAACTGTTGAAAACCATTGCGTTTGAAATGGGTGCCGCTGACACCGTCATCCACATATTCAAGGATATCCGACTCATCCACACCAAGCTGATCGATCACAAACGATTTCAACAGGATCCTCTGAGAAGTCACACTGTCACTTTCCAGTTTGGTTCTGCCATCCACATTCTCATCTTCCATAGATAAACGGATATAGACAGCTGTTTTCCTATTTTCTGTCATCTTGACTGTGCCTCCTTCTCTTTCATTATCTTTTGCAATTCAGCGAACTGGTCATCATATACCAGTTTGATTTCATAATCATACTTACCATGGATAATAATGGAATCCACAAAGGCATCCACCATTTCTTTTGTCAGCTTCCGCTTAGACATATAAGTATGTATCACTTTCCCCCATCCTTCTTCGATATGATAATCTTGGGAATACCGTACCTGCGCCGTCAATACTGCATCCAGACGGCTCTTGATGTTTTCTATTTCATTGGAATAGATACGGGAAAACTGCATGTACTCTTCTTCTGTAATCAGGCGTTCCGAATAATCCTCATATAAATCAGATTTACGCTTACTGATCCGGCTCAGTTCCCGCCGAAATTTCCCTACTTCCTTGTCCAAAAGCAAATATTGCGTCTGGTTTCTGGAAGCGGAGTTCATTTCCCGGATCATTTTTTCTGTATCCAGTACGTTTTTCATATGTGACTGGATCAGACGAAGGACATCTTCATCCACGTATTCTTTTTTGACCCTGTGCCCCTTGCACTGGTTTCCTCCTGATTTATGGTTTGCATTGGCACCGCAGATATAATAAAATGTTCCGGACTTTTCTCTGGACAGGATCATGCGGTTGCCACATCCTCCACACCTGATCTTGCCGGTATAAAAATTCTGGCTCCGGATGGCTCCATTATTCAGCTGATGCCTCTTTTTATATTCTTCCGTAAATTCCCGGATTTTTTCCTGTACCTGGCGGAACAGCTCTTTATCTATAATCCCTTCGTGGGTATTCTCTGCATAGATCCACTCACTCTCCGGTCTGTTTCTCTGCTTATTTCCCTGGAAAACGCTCTGCTGATATTTTCCATATACGGAATCCCCGGTACAATGAACATCCTGAAGCACACGTTTTACTTCATAATTATTCCACGGTTTGGACTCTGGGGATGGCTTTTCCCCGGATCTATAATATTCCCTCTGCAAAGTTGGGGACAAGACGCCATCAGCGTTGAGTTTTTTTGCAATATCACTGTAACTGCATCCATTCATATACATAGAAAAAATCGCCCGTAAATGTCCGGCAGCTTCCTCGTCAACTACCAGCTGGTGCCTGTCCTGTTCTGATTTCCTATATCCATAGGGTTCCCAGGCACCGGTAAATTTCCCTTCTCTCCACAATGCTTTTTTTGCACTGCTGCTCTTTTTTGCAAGGTCTTTGGAATAGAACTCATTGATAATATTCTTTAAGGGAACAGTCAGATCTACTCCCTCACGGAAAGAATCAAAATCATCCGTCACTGCCAGGAACCGTACATGAAAGAACGGGAATACACGCTCAATATAATTGCTTGTTTCTACATAATTCCTGCCAAGCCTGGACAAATCCTTTACAATCACGCAGTTGATTTTCCCATGCTTGATATCTTCCATCATCTGCGTAAATCCAGGACGGTCAAAATTTGTACCGGAATAATCAGAATCCTTATAAACTTCTGCAACCGAAATATCCTCTGTATCAGCCACATAGTTTTTCATCAGTTCCACCTGGGTTTCTATCGTCCCCCTCTCTATCGTTTCCTCTGTTTCCATAGAAATCCTTGCATATAACCCTGCCCGGAACGGTCTTTTGATCTCTTCCTGGACGGCTGCACTGCTGACCGTTTCAGGAATGCTTTTCCTGCTTTTTCGTGCCATTTTATACAACCTCCTTTATCTTGACCTGAAGATTGTTATCCGGATCTGCTGCAACCTCCACTCCCATAGCCGGAAGCTGTGTCAACAATGCCTGGTAGCAGTCATTAAAGTCAAAGATGATCTCAATATTCTTTTTGTCATGGACTCTGATTTCCCGAATCAGTTCCACGATTACCGTCCTGGTCAGCACTTCAATATCCTGATATTTCACAAAATAATCCAGCCATGTGTTAGAAGCATCTGCTTTTTCCAACATGTTATCCATTTCTTTCTGGATTGCCCGGATACTCTCTTCTGCATTCCTAAGCCTTTTTCCATATGCTGCATGAAGTTCTACATAATCTTCTTTTGATACGATGCCCTCTTTCATATCGGAATAAAGCATCATGCGGAGTTCCTTACAGCGTTCTGTTTCCATTTTTTTCTTTTCCAGCCTGTCCTGGAGTTTTTTCACATTGATTTCCTGAAATGGTACAGTCCCGATAAACTCCAACACCCTTTTCAAATGCATGATGTTATGGATATGCTGTTTCAGCATTACCAATACCACGTTTTCCAGATCTTTTTCCGGGATTCTGTGACTGGAGCAGCGTTTCGTTTCTTTATTTGTGGAACATAAATAATAGGCATATTTCTTTCCACCAACTGTTGAGACCTTTCTCGTCATCGGTGCCCCGCAATCCGCACATACAGCAATGCCGGACAGCAGATACACCTGCTTCTGGTCAGGAGAAGTACGGGTATCCATCCCCAAAAGCCGTTGGACGATCTCAAAATCCCTTTCACTTACCAGCGGCTCATGGTTCTTTTCAATACGGATCCAATCATCTTCCGGCTTTACGTAGGACTGCTTCACTTTATGGTTCGGTGTCGTACGTTTCCCCTGCACAAGGTTTCCAATGTAAACCTCATTTTCCAGTATTCTGCGTACCGCAACAGAACTCCAAAGAGCCTGCTCTTTCTGTCGGAACCCGGTTTCATAATGACTCCCGCTGCTGATCTTATATTCAAATGGTGAAAGCACACCCAATTCATTCAGGCGGTTGGCAATCGCATCCTGGCTCATTCCCTGCAGTTTCATCTTAAAGATGTCCTGTACTACACTGCCTGCAACCGGATCAATCTCCAGCTTATGCTTGTCTGCCTTAACTTTCTGATACCCGAATGCCACAAAAGGTGTCACACATTCTCCCTTTTTCCTCTTAATTTCAAGGTTACTTCTGATCTTAATGGAAATGTCACGGCAATAAGCATCGTTGATTAATTTTTTGAATGGGATAATAATTTCATCGGCCTGATTCTTTCCCTGAAGGCTGTCATAATTGTCATTTATGGCAATAAAGCGCACACCAAGAGCCGGGAATAAACGTTCAATGTACTTCCCGGAATCAATGTATTCCCGCCCAAACCGAGATAAATCTTTCACCACTACGCAATCAACAATCCCACGCCTGATATCTTCCAGCATAGCCTGGAATGCAGGGCGCTCGAAATTAGAGCCTGAGTAGCCATCGTCAACCCGGACGGAAACAACTTCTATATCTTTTTTGTCTTTCAGGAAATCCAGAATCAGAGCCTTCTGGTTAGAAATGCTGTTACTTTCCATTTTTGCAGAACTGGAAAGATCGCCATCTTCTTTGGATAATCTGACATAGATGGCGGCACGATAGATTTTATTGAAATTCTGATACATATCTTACCTCCTCTTATTACGTCAAAAAACCCATGTAATAAAAGGGGGCTGCATAATTTGTCCTTACAGACATTTTAGCACAGCCACCCCAAACTTTCCAGTACTTTTTCAGACACTCAGAAGCATATTTTCAAATGCCTGCTCCAAAGATATCCCGTTATTGGCAAACCTTACTTTGACCTTCATATTGCCGATCCGGACCAGATACGGATTTCCTACCTTATTCAGATATGATTCCCGCCGTTCCTTCAGGCTTTTATTCCTGTCTGCTTTCACAGTCAGTAAATCTGTCATTTCATCAATATTTACATCTCTAAAATCCTGTTCCAGATACTTTCTATATTCTTCTGCTGTCATAATCCCCCTCCTCATAAACTCCTGTCTGAATCTCCACCGCTCTGGTAATCCTCCGCATTGCATCAGAACTGACATGACCACATTTTTGGATGATACTCTGAACATCAATGCTTGTGATCTGTTCCGCCAGTACCAGCCCATGCCGTTTCAAGCCAACCATTTCATAACAGTTAATAAACACATGGGTCGGAAGATACCGTTTTTTGTACACCCTTGAAGTAAACGGCACTACCGTTACCACCGGACTGTATGTATTCGCTTTGTTATTGCTGACAACCACTACCGGACGGATTCCACTCTGAAGGGAAGTACCCGGAACCTGTCCCAAATTAACCATAAGGATATCGCCTCTTTCAATTTTCATTTATTTGTTCCTCCCATCCTGACATTTAATCGTAAAGCATCCATTATTAGCTCCACAGGAATACGGCAGAGTCATTCAAATTGAACGCTCTGCCGCATAACCTCTATAGCCAATTTTCGATTATTAAACAGTGCTCGCTCGATTCTATTTATCCTCGATACCCCGAATCGTTTATCCTGCTTTCGCAGGTAGGGAATAATAACCTATCTGACTGCATTCGCCAGATCACAACCCAAATGCTCACGCACGCAGGCTCCGACAGTTCATAGGTTTGCCGGTTACGGACTTTTCACAGTCCGCAAGTGTATCGCACCCTATACAGATCGTCGCATCATCAACCTGCCAGTTGATTTTCGGTCAGTGCTTATTCGCTCGTCCGATATTCATCAGAGTCTTGGCGGCAGTTTCCTTGTGCTCCCTGCATAAGATGTCACGTCAGTTACTACTGGATATTCAGCTGTCAATGTACTTTTGAGGAGTCCTTAAAACTCTCCCTAATTACTAAAGTCAAGTGACTCGGGATTTTACAAAAATTTTTTTCAACTTTTTTTATTTTTCATATAAATCTCCCGCATTTTGTTCAAAATCTTCTTCAACCGGTATGCTACCACCTGTTGTGACACTCCCATAATTGAAGCCAATTCTTCTTGTGTCTTATCTTCAAAATAAATCGCATAGATAATCATTCTTTCTTCCGGACTCAAACCATTGATTACCTTATGGATCTTTTGAGCTTCGATTTTTTCAATTACACTGTTTTCTACGCAGCACCTCATATCCGGGTAATCCTCTATTGAAAAATCGTTTTCTTCATCTCCTGTGCTGCTGAATGGTATTTCTCTATTTTTCATTCCAATGACTTCCCCCTTTTCATTTTTTACTTCAATTTTTCTGGGCTTGCTGCTTCGATAAAAATTACTCATGGCATATGCCACTTCTTTCGTGATCTCTATAAATTCGCCGTCTACCTTTGCGAAATATTTGTCTCCAACAAAATATGGGTGTTCAATATACATATCCGTCCTCCTGAATTTGAAATTTGTTTGCCAGTTTCAAATTCAGAAGGCGGTCCTCTGATCTGGTTCATGCCTGCTCCACCAACTACTGCCAGGTAAAACCTGCAGGTATTGGCTGAGAAATTCAGGCACGAAAAAAAGCCCCAGTAGTCTTTTTTTAACTACTGAGGCTTCCGTCTCTCAAATTTAATTCAGTTTTCTATGCCTTCTTTCATCAGCATAACCATTGTATCAGAACAAAGTTCAGAAAGTGTCCGTAATCAGACACCAAAAGTTCATTAAAATCATCGGAAAGTACAAATTATCCATATAATAGTTCACAGATATTTTCTCCATAAAAAAATACCGGCACACAGACTATTTTCTGTCCATGTACCGGTTTCTAATGTCCCTGTTACCCTTTATCCTGTTGTTTTTCTTCCACAAACAGGTATTGTTCTGCAAGTCCTAAAATCTTTGTAGCTGTCTCTATCTGTTGTGCAGTTATCTCTTTGGAAGCAATATAAAAGGTATCATAATCGCTTGCATGACGTATTTCCTCTGCCTTTACAATTTTCCTTCCCAGTTCACGAGGAAAAATCTCCGGCTGTACATAATTTTTGTTAAAGTAGCTGAGCGTATCCTTATGTCGTTTAAAAGCAACACCCTCTTTTGCAAGCACCGCACAGATGGTATGAAAGATACTATAATATGCACGGTTATTGGCTGCTCGATACTGCCCTGCCTCAAATGTAAGATTAGCCGTATCCAGGTCTTCTCTTGCAACATTTAAACGATGACGGACCACATCCATTTTTGTTCCAACATCCAACGAATCAGGCTGCTTCATATAAAAGCACCCCTTCTTTCTGTACATTGGTATAAAACGGATATGCTGCTGCCCATTGCTTAAAATGCTGAAGGTTTTTCACAACCGGCATCATCCAGATATCATAGTTTACATTATACTCATATCCCAGTTCCGACAATGCATCGGAGTAAGGATCCATTTCTTCCGGCGTCAGATCCACCAACAACATGATATCGACATCAGAATCGGATGAATAATCACCTCTTGCATAGGAACCATATAAAATAACGCTCTTGAGATGTGCACCGTAAATCTTTTGTACTTCTGATAAATACTGAGTAAGCAGTGTTTGAATTGTTTGTGGCATACAATCGTTCCTCCTTTCTCCTGATAGTTTAAGTATAATCCAAATCAGGAAAATACGCAACCAGTGTACGCGGGAGTTTGACAGTTGAATTATAGAAAAAGTACTTGCAGGTCGCATAAAACCTGCTTTTTTTGTGTCAAATCTATTGTCAGGGTTGTTTCATGAAGATATTTTAAAATTCTAAAAAGATCAGATTTCATCGAGGGTTATATATGCTATACATAAGCGTGTATAACCCTCGACTTTTAGGTCAAGTAGAGGTATAATGTCTATCAGAATAAACGCATGAACAGAAATTAGCACCTGTAATAAAATATTTTTGTATGAATTTATATTTTCTAATTCCACAAAATGTACGTAATCGTGTGTTACAAGATAGATTTAGTCGGTTTCGCATACAGATTGCATCGGAAATAATGCCAATTATAAGATAGACTTTAAAGGAATTATCATTCATGCGTTTATTCTGTAATGTCTATAAAGTATAGGTATGTACCACCTATATGAAAAGGAGAGGACATTATGCCAGTAACTGAGAAAAAATATCCAGAATGGGTTCAAAAACACCGTGTAAAGGGAACTACCGTGAAAAAAAGGGGGATTCTTATTACCTTTATAAAAGAACATCCCGGCGTGTAAAAGGGAAAAAATATCCGCAGCCGGTCGATACTTATATCGGCATTATTACTCCGGAAGGGGTAATACAAAGCAACAAAAAGAAGGTATCTTTAACAGATGCAGAAGTATGGGAATACGGGTTTTCAAAAACTGTCTGGGAATTGTGCCCGGATGACTGGAAAAAACCATTAGGGGATGATTGGGAAGATGTACTTTCTATTATTCTTTTCAAGCAATCTCCAACTTCTTATATCCAGAAAAAACGAACGATGAAAAAAGAATCGGATTTTCGTTATCAGTTTGCAGCTCAGATATCGTCTTTGTCCCGCAGAATATATAAAAAATGGGGCGTGGGTCTGGAAGAACTGCATAAGTTAGAGACAATCTATTTAGTATGTCTGGATAAAACTGAAATCATTTCAAAAGTTAATGAGGAACAGCAGGAACTTCTGGAGAAAATACAGGTGGCTCTGGAAATGTGCTGAAAAACCATTTCTGACAGAAAAACTGATTCATTATTTCAGGCAGATTCCAGATTATCGATGCAACAGAGAGAAAAGACACGATCTGGCAGAAATGCTGGTATGTGTCACAATCGGATTTCTTTGTGGCAGGACAACGATCCGCAGGAGTCTTAACTGGTGCAAACATAACCTGGAATGGCTGCGGAAACATATGGAATTGAAATACGGGATCGCCTCGCCTTCCACGATTAGTCGGATGCTGAGCGGAATTGATGAGGAATTAGCCTTGTGTGCTTTTATGGAATGGATTGGAGAAATCGTGGACTCGAAGAATACCCATCTTGCAATTGACGGGAAAGCACTCTGTGGCGCAACGGAAAAGACAAAATGTGCGGCAACTCCAATGATTTTGAACGTCGTGGAAACTGTCCGGGGATTGCTGCTTGCACAGCTTCCTGTAGATTCAAAGACGAATGAGATTGCGGTGATTCCTGAATTGTTGAAACTTCTGGATATCAGTGGAAGTATTATAACGATTGATGCGATTGGAACGCAGACCGCAATCATGGACCAGATCCATGAACAGGAAGGACATTTTGTGCTGACAGTAAAGAAAAACCAACCAGAGGCTTATGAGGAGATCCATACGTTCATGGACAAACTGGAAGCGGAAACTGCTAAAAAGAAAAAAGGCGAAACTACAGATCCTGTAATGCGGGAGTATCTTGAGAAATATGAAGAAATCAGTCAGATGGAAAAAAATCGGGACAGAAATGAGTATAGGACTTGTCAAATATGTAAAGATGCCTCAAACCTGACCAAAAGCCGAAAAGAATGGGCGAACGTTCAGAGTATTGGACGGATCAAGCAGGTAAGAGTGCCGGTTGAAAAGGACAGCCAGAAGAACGATGTCACTCCATCCAGGGAAGAGTTTATGAAAAAAGGATCCAGAAGAGTTCCAGGACCATCTGCGGAAGAAGGGGTCGGAAAGGATATTCAGTGTACCGCACTGATAACAGACCTTATTCTTACCGCAGAGGAGCTGGGCAGCATAAAAAGAATGCACTGGTCAATAGAAAACCGGCTCCATCATGTGTTGGACGACACATTCAGGGAAGATCGCTCACCTGCCAAAAAATCCCGAAATAATCTGGCGCTCATCAGAAAATATGCATATAACATCCTGCGTCTGGCAATGCACGAGACAGGTATCACAAATATAATGACAGAAATGATGGACTGTTTTTGTGACAACGCAGACTTGCGAGAACGATATGTGTTTAAAGGCATAGCCGGTCTGTATTGACTATGTATAAAGAATATCTCTGAAAAAAGGCATTGTAAAGGGGATAGGGATAATTTGCGCTTTTTTATGTGAGCAGATCGACAGAAACAATATGGGAGATGTAGAATTAAGATTGTATGAGTTAGAAATGCTCTTGAAATAGTTCGTGAAACAACCCTGATCTATTGTTTTAATCTATTGTATTTTATTGCAGTATATGATAGAATAAGGTATAGAGGATTTTTTTATGCGAGTTACGACATCAAAATCAAAAAATTCAGAATCCTTTTATATTTCAAAAGGATACATCAACAACAAAGGGGTTAGTACTTCTGTGATTGTCCGTAAACTTGGTACACTCAAAGATTTACTCCCTGAGCACGGACCGACTCGTGATGATGTTATGAAATGGGCTAGAGAAGAAGCCAGATTGGAAACAATAAAATACAAAAAAGAGCAACAGACTAAATCTGTCCAGATAACTTTTCATGCTGACCAAAAGCTTGATTATAATCAGCAGGCCTTTTATCGGGGAGGATATCTTTTTCCGCAGGCTTTTTACTATCGTCTTCATCTTGATAAGACTTGCCGAAAGCTTCGGGACAAACATAAATTCAAATATGATATCAATGCCATTCTTTCTGACCTGATCTATGCCAGGATTTTAGAACCAGTAAGTAAACGTTCCTCATTTAAAGTAGCTTCTGAATTTTTGGAAAAACCTTCCTATCAGCTGCATGACATATACCGGGCTCTTGATGTATTAGGAAACGAATGTGATTTTATTCAAGCTGAGGTATACAAAAACAGCCATCTTCTTGAAAAGAGAAATGATAAGATACTCTATTATGATTGTACAAACTATTTCTTTGAGCTCGAGCAGGAAGATGGTGACAAAAAATACGGTAAATGCAAAGAACACCGTCCAAACCCAATCATACAGATGGGAATGTTCATGGATGGAGACGGAATCCCTCTTGCTTTCTCACTTTTCCCAGGAAATGCAAATGAACAGACTTCATTAAAACCTCTGGAAGAAAAAGTGCTTCGGGATTTTGGCTGCACTAAATTTATCTACTGCAGCGATGCAGGGCTTGGTTCAGAAGCCATTAAAAGAATCAATCATGCAGGAGAACGGGCATTTATCGTTACTCAGTCTATTAAAAAGCTAAATAAAGAGGATAAAAATTGGGCTTTGGATAAGACAGGCTTTAAGCGTGTCTCGGATGATTCACCGGTTGATCTTTCAAGGATTCCAGAAGACGATTCTGGATTATATTATAAGGATGAGCCTTATACTCCGCATTCCCTGCACCAACGTCTTATCATCACATACTCTCCTAAATATGCCAAATATCAGAAAGCGATACGTGATACCCAAGTGGAGCGTGCTGAAAAAATGCTCAAATCCGGGAAGATAAAAAAAGAACGAAAAAATCCAAACGATCCAGCCAGATTTATCGGAAAGACCGCTGTTACTGAAGATGGTGAGATTGCGAAGATCAAAAACTATCTGGATACAGATAAGATTGAAAACGAAGCACTTTATGATGGATTGTATGCAGTAACAACAGATCTGCTGTACGATGATGTAAAAGATATCTTGAAAGTAAGTGAGGGACGATGGGAAATCGAAGAATGTTTCCGCATCATGAAAACCGATTTTGAAGCCAGACCTGTATATCTGCAAGATGAAATACGCATCAAAGCACATTTTTTGATCTGTTTTCTTTCATTAGTCATCTACCGTTATCTGGAAAAGAGTTTAGGAAACATTTATACTTGTGAAACGATTTTGGACAAACTCAAAACCATGAATTTTGCTGATGTACAGGAACAGGGATTCATGCCTCTGTATACACGGGATAAGCTAACCGATACTCTGCATTCAGTGTGCGGTTTTGAAACAGACTTTCAGTTCATTACGAAAAGTCAGATGAAAACGATTCAGAAAAAAAGTAAGGGCAGGGAATAAATTACCATACTTCAAAACGAGAGCAAAACACCTCGCAACCAGCATAAACACTGGGTTTGCGAGGTGTTTTAATCTACTTAAGTGTCAAAGATGAGATAATACTAAGGCTGGTATCGGTTGTCAATACATAAATTCTGCAATGTAAAATCACGAAACACTGCAGTTCCCCCTGTTTTCTCAGATGCATAACAAAACAATCCAACTCTGCAGCCTGTAAAATGGTCCAACTTGAAATACAATTTATGTACGCTCCCTAATCTTTTCCACTCGCCATGACTCCAATATCGGAAAACTACAATATCTTTCATATCAGAAAAATCAGCACAGAGTTCCAGATGAGCAACCGCACAATCCAACTTAACCCTCTCATACTCCACAGGTTTTCCGCCTTTTCGGATGACAGGATATCGACTGTCATCAGCAGGACTTCCTGCACGCATAACCAGATAATACCGCTCCCCTTCACGCGTTATGGCAATCATTCCATAACAGCCCTGAAGTGCACAGATTCCTGCATAATCACCATTATTAAGATTCGTTCCGTCAACAACTACCGAAGCACGGCACCCGGGCCAGATCATTCTCTGCGTTAATGTATTTCGTGCTTCACACAAATCATGGTACAAATAACCAGCAGTTAGTTTTAATCCTCCATTTTCATCACAGTCAACCAGGCGATCATCTGGCACATGATTCCACTGCCATGCTTTATGAAACGATATTTTTCCATCTTCCTTTTTATACTGAAACTTGTCATTCGCAGTCAGGGGTTCGTATACATATTCCGGTTTTCTGTCCCGTAGCAAAACTGGTTCCACTATTCTACCATTACTTCCAAATTCCGGAAATCCATGGGTAAAATCTACCGGAACCAAAATCGGAATTCTCCCTACAGCTCCAGAATCCTGAAAAAGGAAGGCATACCATTCGCCTTCCGGGGTATCTACAATTCCTCCCTGTGCCACACCGAAATTAAAATATCCTCGATCATCATCCAGTATATCCCGTCCGATAAATTCACCTTCCAGGCTATCTGATATAAAACATGCCTCTGTTCTTCTTCCTGCTCCGTCATTGGGCCAATGGATCAGAAATACATAATACTTACCGTTAATTTTATATGCATGAGCTCCTTCATATCCCAGACGCACATTTCCTGTATCCTCAATTATCTTTCTGTGCAATCCTCCAGGTTTCGGACTGCTCAGATCAGCAGTTAATTCTGTAATATAAATCTGTGTATTTCCATATACAATATAAACTCTGTCATCATCAAACAAAAGAGAGCAGTCATGGTAAAATCCTTCGATATACTGTTTTTTCCACGGCCCTTCTATATTTTCTGACTGATACAGATAAGTTCGATGGGTATCATTGGCAACAAAACACACATAGAATATGCCATTATGATACCGCAGGGATGCTGCCCACATACCCTGTCCGTAAATATTTTCTCCATTCTCCATACACTGTGCCGGTGTATGATCCAGATCATCAAAAACGTAACCCACACGCTCCCAATCTGCCAGATTATAAGAACGAAGAATCTCACCCCCCGGCATAAAGTGCATGGTTGTACTGATCATATACCAGGTATCCCCCACGCGTATCAGATCAGGATCCGGATAGTCCATGCCAATTAAAGGATTGTAAAAATCTTTCATTGTATAAGTCTCCTTGTCATCATTCACTTTTGTTTCCCGTCCGCTCATCCACTACTTTCTGCATTTCTGCAAAAAATATCTCCGGATGAACGGATTCGTAACTTTCCATATACTTCTCCCAGATAGAATCAAAATCCTCTGTCATAACCAGCTGTGGCAGATATTCACGTTTCACCTGATCCATTTTCTTCCATACCAGTCCTGCCTCAGAACCCGTTGTCAGAATATCCGCATAGGCATACACGGGAAACCACTCTCCCGGTATATCATGATTTCCCAGCATATCTACATAGTCATTACATCCATACGCTGACAAACATTCTTTCACATCCTCCGGCAGAGCAGCATAAAATTCCTCCGGCTGAAATTCCGGTGAAAAAGCATTGATTCCATCTTCATAATTTCCTTCTAATCGTGGAAAATAAGCATAAGAGCAAAAATGTGTATTTTTATACTGCGAATCAGCAACCATATCTCTCTGCTCTTCGGTCAGATAAAACAATCCGTTCTCGTCCACTTCATAATCTACCCCTTCAATTCCCCAAAAACGAAGTTTCTGAATATCCTCTCTGAGCAAATCATTAAGGAACTGAAAAGCCCCCTTTACATCTTTACAACTTACTGTGACAGATATTCCTCCTGAAACATCTGGCTGAGTTCCATTCTGGGTATGCCACTTATTTTGTACATTTCTGTCGATTGTAATGGGAAGAGGCACATAATTCATTCCCTCTCCCTGCTGACGCAACATATCATCCACGGTATAATAAAACTGCCACCACTGATCTGACATACCAAGAACACGTCCGGTAGCAAGTTTTTCCAGATACTCACTATAAGTCTGTGTGTAGAACTCTGGATCAAGAATTCCTTTCTGAAATTCTTCATTTAATATCCGGTAATATTTTCTTGCCGTGGCTGTGGTATTATAATCCTCCACTTTTAATGTATTTGGATTCACAATGCAGCAGCCATCATTAGGATAGCCATCTAAAAACTGCGGCACATTTTCCAGACAAAAATATCGCCAGTCATCACAAAGAACAGTATATGGTACAAGGTCATCCAGAGGATGAGCGTCCACATAAGCCTCAATAAGATTAAAGTATTCTTCCAACGTACGTATTTCCGGATACTTCGCCCATTTTAATACTCTTGTCTGTATCCAGAATGCTTCGCCATTATGCAGAATATCTTCTGATGGATTTTTTTGATTCCCAAACTGGGGGATCCAGTAAATATGCCCATCCTCCTGTTTTAACAGCTCCCACTGACTATCAGTAAAATAACTGCGCAGATTCGGGTATTCATCCCAATACTCATCAACCGGAATCAAAGCATTTGCTTCATATAAATCAATATTGCCGGAAATAAAATCCGGATACTCTCCTCCGGCAATATAGGAAGCAATAGCCTGATCGGAAGTCTGTCCTACCAGCCATATCTCTTCACATTCTGCTCCTGTCAGTTCCGCGATTTTCTTTTTTATCTCATTATCTTCATCAATCTCCTGTCCTGGAACGGAAAAAAAGCCGAATATTTTCTAATCTCCGACTTTTTCCTATTTCCTATTTGCCAAAATGCTGTTCCCACCAGAGCTACGACGCAGCATAAAAGTGTACATTGTTTCCAGTACTTTCTCATATATCCGTTTCCTCTCTTAGAAATTAAAGTATGCTTCGGTGTACCTGCTATGAGGGGTGCACCATGCTTTGCATAACATGATACCCTTTTCAAGATAATAGTACCCGGAAATTCCGCTGGAATTTCCGGGGGTACACAGCTTAGAATCTTTAATTATTATAACGGATACTCTTACTGGTTTTCAATAGCCATCCATGCAAAGTCCGCATGATTTTCTGAAATTTCACCATTGGAGGATGCATACATTCCTAGGCAGCAACCTGTAAAACCGCCCGCCAGTTCAGTACTCAATCCTGTCATATCCACATCAGAAACAAGCAGCATCTTTTCTTTTCCCTGAACTTTATAGTAGAAATCTGTCTTCTGTCCTCTGCCTCTGATTTCCAGATTTACAAATCCGTCTTCGATTTCTTCAGCAGCCAGTTTTTCTTCTTTGTCACCCAGACGACGATCGAGTACCAGCTGCACCTTACCGTCACACATCATTTTGGTAAACCGAACATGATGTGTCTCATCACACAGAATGGCAAGACCAGCTTCCTCCCCATTTACACAGGGGGAAAACTCTATTCCCGCAGATGCAAGATACAGATATTCCTTCTGTCTTACAGCAACGAAAGCAGGACAGGATGTTTCATTTAATGTCTGCGGCAAAGTCGGAAGTCTCAGATATCCACTTCTCTGGAAAAGATCGTATTTTTCCCAAAGAGGCTTCCGAAGAGTCATGCATTCCATCGGGAGTTTCTTCTCGAAGAAATGGTATACCTGGCTTTCAGGTTTCATTTCTGCCCCATCTCCCGGAAGTTCGACTACCGACTCCAGCATACCGACTCCCGGATTCACAACAGGCCATCCATCTTCCCATGTCACTTTCGCAAGAAATGTATCGCGACCTGTATTTACATAGCCTTCGCATTTTCTGGAACCCAGCATAACCACATACCAGTTTCCATGGCCATCGTCCACCAGATCACCATGACCCACAGCAGTGATGGGATAATCATTTCCCAGATGACGATGAGTCAGAATAGGGTTATTGGGATTGCCCTCATATGGTCCCCACACACTTCTGCTTCTGGAAATCGTCATACTGTGATTTGGTCCTGTACCTCCCTCAGCATTCATCAGATAATAATAACCATCCTTTTTGTAAAGGTGAGGTCCTTCCGGCCAGATCACATGATGCATGGCACCTTTCCAGATTTTTTTGCTTTCACCAATAAGCTCCATTGTCTTCAAATCAAGTTCCTGAACCCATATCTCCCAGTCCCCATTATAACGAACTCCGTGCTTCTGGTTTGGTCTTGTTCCTACATAATAGCAATGAACTGTTCCATCTTCATCTTCGTCAAAAAACAGACTGGGATCAATCCCCGGAGCATCTTCATCCAGATAATAAGGATCAGACCAGGGTCCCTCCGGTTTTTCAGCAGTTACAATAAAATTGTTTCGATGAGAAACATTTGTTGTAATCATGTAATATCGCCCCTGAAAATACCGTAGGGTCGGTGCATAAATTCCCCTGGAATGTCCGGCATTTTCCAGATGAAGCTGAGATTCCCGGGTAAGTACATGACCAATCTGCTCCCAGTTAGCCAGATCTTTGCTGTGATAAACAGGAACACCAGGAAAATAAGCAAAGGTTGATGTTACAAGATAATAATCGTCTCCCACTCTGCAGATGGAAGGATCCGGACGAAAACCCGGCAAAATTGGATTGTTTGCAAAATGCATATCAATATCTCCTGTTAATAGATTCTATAATTTCCACTTAATGCAAGAAAAGCGAAGAAATAAAGGCAATTATCATAATATCTCCTGTTTCCTGTGCGCAGAGGTGTATTCCAGAACTTGCGGACACAGGCAAGAGCATGTTCATTCTGTACCAGCAATCCTGCCTGTGCATTTACTGCTGTCATAGCCACCGGATGCAGGGCTTTCCCGGGAATCACCGTACCATCAATGGCAAAAATTCCATCCTGATGTTCCTCCCCTGCTGTCTCACAGAAAAATTTCAGAAAGCGCTTTCCTTCTTCCACTTCCCACTCATCTGCACCAAACCAGGCATAATCCAGAGCAATATTAGCAATCGTGCGATAGGCATCACTGTAATACCAGTCATGTCTCCCCCAGATATTCTGCCCTTTTGTGCAAGGGGTTCCATCATACTCTGCATACTCTGCACACAGGCCGGTCACAGGGTGACATGCCTTCTTCAAGTATTCCCTGCTTGCCTTCGCTGCTTCCTCCCAGAAAGAACGGTCTTCTTCGTAAGACCACTGTGCAAATAATTCATAAAAATGAGGCAGATGATAGGAAGGATCTGAAAAATCCACTTCGGTAATAAAACGTATCAGGTGGTTATCCGGATCCCACATGGCACGTCCCGCTTCTCCGTTTTCTCCTTTATGAATACAGGTATGCAGCAACTTTTTTGCCTCTTCGCTATAAGCAAAAATCCCTTCCCCGTCGCCCCAGCGATGAGAGGCAAAAAATAATGCCATTGCAAAGAACTCTTCTCCGTCCGGTGCGGGACCATCAGCGTTTCTTGTGCCGTCTGTTCCACAGGACCATGCAAAATATCCGGCATTTTCACCTTCGGTCATATACATATAAGTTCTTGCCCATTTCCATATCCTGTCAAACTCTTCTTTTTTATTCATCTGCACACACATCATCATACCATAAGACATACCTTCCGTACGTGCATCCAGATTACCGGTATCCTCTATGTATCCAAGCTCACAACCAACGGAATGATAAATTCTTTCCTCATCACTCCCATAAAAAAGAGTCTGAAATATTTGATCTATTCTATTTTCTATTTCCTTTTTCTCATATCCGGCTAATTCGAATATATTTGGATAAATTCCTGTGTAAACGGCTCCCTTTTCCATCTTTATCTTATTCCTTTACTCCTCCGATGGTCAGACCGGCTACAAAGTATCTCTGAAGGAACGGATACAGGCAGACAATCGGCAACATGGTCAATACGGTAGCTGCTGCACGTACAGATGTTGGAGTAACTGCACCTGCTGCATTTTTCATAGCTTCTACAGAATTACCCTGATTGGTAACGGAAGAAAGCAGTTTCATCAACTCATACTGCAAGGTTGTCAGGTGGTCGCTCATACGGTTGTACAGCATGGCATCGAACCAGGAGTTCCACTGACCAACTGCCACAAACAAAGCTACGGTCGCATACACCGGTTTACACAGCGGTGAAGTGATTTTCCAGAAAATCGTTGTGTATCCGGCACCATCAAGCTGTGCAGACTCTTCCAGACTCTCCGGAAGACCGTTCATATAGGTACGGATAACTAACATATTAAAGGCACTGAACATACCAGGAATTACATAAACCCAGAAACTGTTTGTCATTCCCAGGTTTTTGTACAGCAGGAATGTTGGAATCATGCCACCGTTTACATACATGGTAATAACCCAGAACAGTGACAACTGTTTTTTGAACAGGAAACGTTTTCTGCTGACGATAAATGCCAGAATTGCATTGGCAATCAGGGCCAGCAAAGTTCCAACTACTGTTCTTGCCACAGAAATATAAGCACCTGTCAGCAGGTTATCTTTCTGTAAAACGGTAAGATAGTTCTTCCAGGTAAATTTTCGGGGCCACAGATAAATCCCACCCCTCAATGCATCCGTACCGTCATTAAGTGAAATTGCCACTGTATTCAGAATCGGATATAGTGTAATCAGCACGAATAGAATCATGAACAGGGTATTACATATCACGAAGATGGTATCCCCAACCGATGTTTTTTTCCTTTTGTGAAGTTTTTCCATAGTCTGATTTCTCCTTTCCTAAAACAGCCGCTCGTCACCGGTCCGTTTTGCAATCTCATTGGCGATGACAACAAGCACGATGCTGACAAAACTCTTGAAGATACCTGCCGCAGTACCAATTGCAAAGTCATTCTGGCTGATACCCCATTTCAATACGTAAATATCAATTGTCTGTGCCACGCTCTGTACCAGACCATTACCTAACAGGTACTGGATTTCAAAACCTGCATTTAATACGTTACCTACATTCATCAGAAGAAGAATCATAATAGTCGGACGGATTCCCGGTAATGTAATATAGCGGATTCTCTGCCATCTTCCGGCCCCATCAATATTGGCCGCTTCATAAAGGGAAGGGTCAATGGATGTAATTGCAGAAAGATAAATAATGGCATTCCATCCTGTTTCCTTCCATACATTGGCAAATGCCACGATTGGCCAGAAGAATTTTGGATGAGCGAAGAAATTCAGAGGCTGATCAAGAATACCGAATTTCAAAAGAAACTCATTTACAATACCCGTTCCGGACAGTGCGTCATGCAGAATACCAGTAACGATAATCCAGGACAGGAAGTGCGGCAGGTAAGAGATTGTCTGCACTACTTTTTTTCCACCCTGAGATTTTACATCGTTCAACAAAATAGCAAATAAAATTGCCATAAAGAAGGTTGCTACCAGGTTGATTACACCCATAGCCAGTGTATTTCTGATAACACGCAGGAATGTGGCATCAGAAAACAACTGCTGGAACTTTGCCAATCCTACAAACTGAGAATGCAGAAGTCCATCCTTGGGACGGTAATCCTGGAAAGCCATCAGCCATCCTCCCAGTGGCAAATAGCAGAAAATCACACCATATAATACAATAAAGGCTGACCAGATCAGCAGAGCTTTCTGTCTTTTTATTTCTTTCCAAGTGATTTTCACTTTCATTTCTGTTACTTTTTCTTTTTTTCTTTTTTCTATAGCAGCCATAGTCTCCTCCTAAAAAGAGAGGGCAGATGAACCGGTCTGTCACGCGATACCGAAACCGACATCTGCCCGATTTATTCACTTATATTCTACTGATACTTCTTGGCTTCTTCCATTCTGCGATCAAGTTCTGTCTGCATTTCTTCCAGGAAATCCTGAGGATTACATTTTTCGTATACACTCATGTACTCATCCCATGCAGCTTCAAAATCTGATGCCATTACTACTTTAGGAAGATATTCATGCTTGATTTCTCCCATCTTTGTCCATGCAATACCACCAGGTGTGCTTGTTGTCATAGCACTTGAGAAAGAATACATTGGATACCATGGTCCCGGAGCCTCACTGGTTCCAAGCATGTCTACATATGTTTCAGCACCATAAGCATCGAAGCATTTTTTTACATCATCTGACAATCCCTCATAAAACTCTTTTGCCTGATACTGTGGCTGCATTGCGTTGATTCCATCACGGCTTGTTCCGATATACTGTGGGAAATAAGAATATACACATTTATGAGAAGCCTTATACGCTGTATCGGAATCCTTCTTTCTCATGTCTTCTGTACGATAATACTCTCCATTTTCATCTACAGAATAATCAACATCTTTAATACCCCAGTAACGAAGGTCATGTACTTCCTGAGAAAGAAGATCATTCACAAACTGAAGAGCACCTTCTACATCATCACAGCTAGTGGTAATAGCAAGACCGCTGGCAACATTCAGAGCACCGCCGGAGTTATGCCACTGGTTCTTCATTCCTTTTTCAATCGTAATCGGAAGTGGTATGTAGTCACATCCCTTTTTATCAAGTCCCTGCTGTTTCAGTGCATCATTTACGGTATAAGCAAAATCCCACCACTGGTCAATCATACCCAGCACACGTCCGGTGGAAAGTTTTGCAATATATTCATCATAAGTCTGTGTAAAGGATTCCGGATCTACAATGCCTTTCTGATACTCTTCATTCAATTTTCCGAAATATCTTTTAGCAGTAGGTGTTGTATTGTAATCGATAATCTTTAATTCATTCGGATCTACAATAACAGAACCATCATTTGGATATCCATCCAGGAACTGAGGAGCATTTTCCAGACAAAAATAACGCCAGTCATCACAGAGGATTGTGTAAGGAATATGGGCTGTTCCGTCTTCCATCACAGGATTTGCTTCGTTATAACTTTCGATCAGGTCAAAATATTCATCCATTGTGCTGATTTCAGGATATCCTGCCCATTCAAGAACACGAGCCTGTATCCAGAAAGCCTCATCATTATGAGTAGTTGCTTTCTCTTCACCATAAATATTGCCGAACTGCTGAATCCAGTAAATATGTCCATCATCCTGACGAAGCTTATCCCACTGTTCTTCAGTCAGATATTCTTTGATATTCGGATACTTATCGATATAATCATCCAGTGCAACCAGTGCACCAGCATCATAAAGCTGTGCCATACCATCTCCACCATCAATCATATCCGGATACTCACCACCGGCGATTAATGTTCCTACTGCTTCCTGAGCAGTCTGTCCTGTAAGCCATGTCTCTTTACATTTAGCACCTGTAATCTCAGCAATTTTCTGCTGAATTTCATTATCATCATTGATTTCTGAACCGGGAACTGCAAAGAATGCAGTAAATTCTTTTACTTCGCCATCAGATGACTCTGCACCTGTGTCTGTTTCTTTTTCTGCTTTGCCACAGGCCGCCATTGACACCGCCGCTAACAGCATAAGGGATATTAAACATTTTCTTTTCATAGACCCCATCCTCCTATTTCTTTTGATACTATAAATATTTTCCTATTCGTCTGCAGAACAAATACGACTTATCAATTTACTATATTGTACCTTCTACAAAAAAAACCTCAACCGGACAAAGCATACAAAAAGACAGGACAAATTATAGAACCCTATCATTTATCCTGTCTTTTTTCATTTGGAAAATTTCTTCCATTTTCTCAGTTTTTCAATACTCCGCCCTGTCTGCGGAACTTTGCAGGTGTGCATCCCTTTGCTGCAATAAAACGGTTAATAAAATAATCGCAGTCTTTATATCCCACATCCATAGCAATCTGATAGATTTTATCACTGGTATACAACAGTCTCTGAACTGCCTGCTCCATCCGATAGTTATTCAGATACTCTTTAAATGACTGTCCGAACTTTTTCCGGAATATCTGTCCCAGATAAGCACTGTTCACATAGTACTTTTTACTCAATTCTCTCAAAGTAAGATTCTCTGCATAATTTTCGCGTATTTCTTTCTCAATATCTCCAAGTACGCCTCCCCTGGAAATATTTTTGCGAAGCTGAGCCAGATATTCTGCATACTCCAGAGCAAAATGCACCATATGCACACTGCTGCCTCTGGTGACTCCCTCTTCAAATGTACTTTCACCAATGAAATGTAGAATTTCTTTCTGATCGACACAATCATCCTGCTCGGTTGCCAGATAAATCAGCTGAAACAGGAAATAATTAATGTTAAGATTCACTGTATCTGCGGCAAGTCCCATCTGCTGCATTTCTTCATACAGATTTTCCACACATTTACGGATCTGTATCTTATCGTTTTGCTCAATGGCTGATATCAACGCATCCAGGTTCTGTTTGCACAGGATAATACCCCCATTATGAATCTGTACCTCTTCTTCATAAAAATACATTTTCTTTTTTGCACGAAATGCTTCCAGAGAGTTCAATACACAGGCGGTACTATAGGATTTTGCCAGTCCAGAAATGTCTGATACTTTTTTACCCGCCAGCAATTTTACAGGACGCTGAATTGCCAGTTCAAGACTCTCCTGAAAGTCGCTCAGATACTCAACTTCACTGATTGCCCGGTTCTTCGCCATATAATCACAGTAAATAAAACCTATATCGTAATTCTTCTCATTCCAGGACACATCAAAGAAACAGTGACTGCAGTCTTCTTTCAGGAAATCCTGACAGGCCTGATACAGTTTTCTCTGAATCAGACGGTATTCCCCATCCTCCTGTTCGGACATGTCTCCTATATTATAGGGTTCCAAATAAACATATCTGACACTGTCTGAAAGATTCATATGACTTTTTATATATTCCAGATTAACTCGGTCGTATTTTCCGCAAAGAAGTGAAATGATATTTCTGGCCAGATACTCATGTTCCAGCTTTTGTTTTTTCTTTTCATTTTCCCTGGCAGCTTCTGACACTTTGGCTACTCTGCGCAGTACACCCAAAAGTTCCTCTTTTTCCACCGGTTTCAAAATATATTCCATACATTCATAACGAATTGCCTGCTGTGCATAGGAAAAATCGCTGTAACCACTTAAAATTATAAAATAAGCATCTGAAATATTTTCTCTGCGTATTGTCTCCAAAAGTTCTAGTCCACTCATTACCGGCATCTTAATGTCTGCAATGACCAGATCCACCTTATGCTCTTTCAGATATGTAAGTGCTTCTGCTCCATCGGCAGCAGTATATACAATCTCATACCCTTCCTGTTCCCAGTCAATAAACACCATAAGTCCCTGTACAATAAAAGGTTCATCATCAACCAGCAAAACCCGCAGCATGTTCTTATCTCCTTTGTTTCTTTTCCATTCCCAAGACCCCTGTTGAAGTCTTATCTGTACATCTGTATTCTATCATCCAGAGAGTCTATCGGCATCCTGATCTGAATAGTAGTACCGATTCCCACTTCACTCTCTATATGAAAACACACTTTGTTATCCGTTATCATTTTCAGTCTGAGGCAGGCATTGATAATACCTACACGCCCCTTTTCTCTTAGTTTCTCGATGCTTGCATTACACATCTTTTCCTTTATTTCAGCCACTTTGTCCTCATCCATACCGCTTCCGGTATCCTCCACTTCGATCCAGATATCCTCATGTTTACGATAAACCCGGACAAAAATCCAGCAGGAAGCTGTTTTACTCTCAATCCCGTGTACACATGCATTTTCCACAAAAGTTACGAAAGTCAGTCTTGGAATCTGAATATCCTCACATTCCGGTTCTATGTCCAGCTCATAGGAAAGTCTGTCTCCAAAACGATACTTTTGAAGTCCCAGATATGCCTCCACAAATTCCAGTTCCTTTTTCATTCTGACAAAATCTGTACTCCAATCCACATTCTGACGTTCCATCACGGCCAGTTTTCCCACCATATCCGCAGTTTCATACTCTTTCTTTAAGATACTGTGCATCCGAATGCTCTCCAGGGCATTAAACAGGAAGTGAGGATTCACCTGACTCTGCAGTGCCAGAAGTTCTGCATTCTGTCTGGCAATATCCATCTCCTGTTCTCTCAGACGATCCTTATACACCGTCTGAATCAGATCATTCAGGCGGGATGCCATGTGATTATAATTGAGCATCAGACTGCCTATTTCATCTTTCCCCCGCACATATGAGATTTCCTGAAGATGATCCGCATCTACGTGATCAAATGCTTTGCTCAATTCTTCCACCCTGGCAGTAAAAGAACGATTAATAAGCCGCATCAGAATCCACGGCATCACCGTATTAATCAACACCAGAAAAACAATCAACGGCATATGATTCCATATCTGTGCCCGTATCCCACGACTTCTTTTACAGACTGCAATCTGTAGATGTTCTCCATAAGCACTGTATTCTTTCTGATAATCCGGCTGTATGTTTTCCTTCCATTCGCTAAAAGGCCGCCCTGGCTGATTATATCCGTTATTAGAAAGCAAAATCTTATTATCTTTACATATATAGATCTCAGACTCATAATTCATATTATCCAGATTGCGTACAAGACTACTGTAATCCATTTCAATCGTCACTATTTTTTCACAGCTGTCCTGTCCGGAAAAATTTAGTTTTCTGATAAATAACACGCTGCGCCGCGGCTGCACTGCAGGACTTTTCCACTGGTCATAATAAAAATACAATACTGAATTATTTCCCGCTTCCTGCAAATATCTATGCCATTCTGTCTCACGCACATCAGACAGACGGATGAAATGTCCGCCATTGATAATAGTATCATTGTCCGCATAAATCGTAACCACTGTATTATCCGTACCCATACTGGTCTCAAACAGTGAATTCTTCATAAATTCCTGATGTCCCGTCACATAATCCAGAGGAGTCTCATACTGTCGATTCAAAAACTCCTCGATATACTCGTTCATATAAATATTTTTTGCTTTCATTGCGGCATTTTCCACTTCCCGGGAAAGATTATATATAACAGCACTTGCATCATTTTCCATCACATGCCGCTGCTCCACTCTCTCGGATTGAACCACAATAAATAGGATAACACTGTCTGTAATGATAAGTGGTATCAGCATACAATAGATATACAGAATATGAAGCTTTTTCTTCAGGTTAAAGTCATTCATAATATGTTCTAATCTAACAATCAGTCTCTTCATACGCTGCCCTCCTGTGGCTATCATACCATATCATGTCTCAAACATCCAGCACTATCTCTTCCAGCTTTCTGCAGGACCCATACATGAGATCCGGGGGGTGGTGCCTTCCCTGTAGAAAATAATTTTTTCTACAGCAGGAATTTTGCTTAAAAGTTCTATTTGCACTTCATTGAATCCTTTGTGCAGATAAATCGGTACGCAGGTTTTATGAACCTGTTCTATGACACCCGCAGCCCAGAAATCATCATCCGGATTTCCCGCCCGATAGTTCTCCGGAACAGTGTCTGCCTTTTTCCATAGTTCACCTGTTGTTGCATTTCTCACCGCAAGAGACAGATGGTCTCCAGGTACATCAGGATTTGATGGTGATGTCCAGATTTCTGCTGTATATACAGCCTCTTCCTCAGCCATCAAATAATACGAAACAACCGGATTATCTTCGCACCAGTCCCCATCAGCATTCACCGGAACTGCCCGGGCAGCAAATCAGCTTGAGAATTTCCTGATCTTTTACCTCTCTGCTGCTCATTTCCAGTTTCAGCCATTTACAGGGTTCTGCTTCTATTTCACAGAGAAAAGAGCCTTCACCGTCATTCGCCACTTCAAGGATGACCTCACGATTTCCCGCATAGAGAAAATCTCGGATTTCCATTGATTCACAGATCCCATAATTTTTCACAAGGATTCTGTCATCATCTGCACGTGAAACCATCAGGCGAGGTTTTCCAAAAGGTTCCACATACATTCTCACCGGATATCGGCAGCCATCTTCATTTTTACACCCTCATAAGCATCTTCCTCTACTAGAAAAGGTACACAGTACCCACCATCAAATATTTTCATTTCTTATGATATCTCCTGAAATATAATCTGGAAAGGAACTACCGGCAATTCCTCATCGCTGTATAAATTTGCTTCCCACGGACAGTCATTCCATGCATAGGATACTCCAACGGTGTCTTCCGTTATGGATACTTCGACAGTATTTTCTCCTGTCAGTCTTCCCTCAACTGCCTTACTGCTTCCATCTTTACAAATAATATCAAAACCTCTGACCGGTTCATTCTTATCCTGTCGCAGAGAAACTCCCGGTACTTCTTTCAGATCCGGAGTTCTTTTCTCTGTATGCAATACAATGCCTGACGGTTCAAAAACAAACTTTATACTTCCAGTATTTCTAATGGCTGCAGCAAGCTCCGGATTTCGGTATGATACGTTTCTGCCATAAATCAATGTTTCTGCCGCAAGTGCTGCACGTACGCCGACTGTTTTCTTATCGGTAGGATGCAGATCGTTGTATTCTCCCAGGTCATAAGCCTGTACCATCATGGCATATGGCAAACCGGCTGTTTTTCTCTGTGCCTCACGAAGTCTTGCCCACTGTATGCCGTTCGTATAAAGTTTGCCATCAGAAAATCCTGCCAGCTGAACGAAAATGAACGGCATATCCGGCATCTGCCAGAGGGTTCTCCATTCCTCGATCATCGTGCCAAATTCCTCCTCATAGGTTTCCGGCCGCCCGGTATTGGATTCACCCTGATAAAAGAAACATCCTTTGATTTTCCATCTTCTGATGGGATAGAGCATTCCCTGATAAAGTCCACATGCTTTATACTGGAAAAATGTCATCTGAGGCAGCGATTCCATCCGGTGGATGATTTCATAATTCCAGTCACCGGAAAGAGAAACCTTTTTCTCCAGATTACTGCCAAAGCAAAGTTCATACACCTTTCCAGGTACAAAGCCTCCTTCCTGTCTGAAAACCATCAATTTTACTTCAATGATATTTTCTCCAGCATGAAGGATTCCCTCCGGTATCCGATAAATTCTGGGTGGGTACTGGTATTCCGTCTCACCGATCAATGTGCCATTAATTAAAATCTTATCTGCATCAATCATAGCACCGAAATAAAGAATAGCTTCTCCTTTTTCCGGTTCATCTTTTTCATCCAGCACAAAGGTTTTTGTAAAGCGCAATCCGCCATAAAATTGATCCAACACAGTATTTTCAAAGAATCCCGGAATACAAAAACTGCCCTTACTATCTGTAGCACAATCCACACCGGATTCCTTCAACGCCTCTTTTCTCCACCAAAGCTCTCTTTCTTCTTCCGCTTTGATGGTCGCTTCCGGATATCCTTTCTGGCGGCATTCTTCAATCTCCGCAGCATCATAACCCAGAGCTGTAACAGTCTCCTCGCTGCACCAGGATTTCACCGGTGTACCTCCCACAGCAGTCTGCAGAAGTCCAACCGGTATTCTTTCCCTATCATGAATTTCTTTTGCAGCAAAATATCCCACAGCACTGAACAGCTGCAGTTCTTCTCCTTTCGCTTTAATCCAGCAGCCCTTTTCTAATTCCTGACGTTTTTCTCCAAATACATATTCCTTGGGGACTTCGAACATGCGGATTTCATCCTCTGAAGTATGCAGAATTTCATCTGCATACCGGTCCATCACCCGCTCAATTGGCAGTTCCATATTAGACTGCCCTCCCAGAAGAAATACATCACCAAACAGTACATCATGAATCACAAGTTCTTCTTCCCCATCTGTCATCCTGAACTCCCACGGACCGCCGGCAGGCATTTCCGGTATCATCAGTTCAAAGTATCCGTCATCACCACAGATGGTTTTAACCTGAAAATTTTCAAAAGACAGTTCTACCGTTCTTCCCTTTTCACCATATCCCCAGATACTGTTTTCTACATCTCTCTGGAGAATCATCCCGTCACTGACTAATGAAGATAATCTCATCACTTTTCCCATGCTCCTTTCCAGACCACAGTTTTACACTTCAGCTGCGAATGTATTGACAAATCCACCTTTTCCTGTCAGGGTCTTACTTCTTTTATCCGGCTGTGAAGTGCCTGTATAAACACAGTATTCACCGGATAGAATCTGTGCAGCGCCATCGATATCAAACAGTTCGAAAGCTTCCGGTTTTAAAGTCAGAACGACTTCCTGCTCCTCGCCCGGATTCAGAAATACCTTTTTCAAAGCCTTTAACTGGGGATTTGGAGTTCCGTCACAGCAGGATTTTACATAAACCTGTACGGTTTCTCCTCCGGCCATCTTACCGATATTTCGAATCACTGTCCGTACAGTCATTCCTGTACCCTTTCTAATGATTCCTGTTTCGGACACCTTATCTCCTTCGTAAACTGTAATCTCAGGTTCTGACAGACTGAACTCTGTATATGACAGTCCATAGCCAAAGGGATATAACGCTTCCTGTTCCATATAACGGTAAGTTCTTCCTTTCATGGAATAATCCGTAAACTCCGGCAGTTCTTCCACGGAACGATAGAAGGTTACCGGCAGTTTACCTTCTGGTGAACACTCTCCAAACAACAGACGTGCCACAGCCTCTCCACCTCTTGATCCAGGATACCATGCCTGTACGATAGCCGGAATATGCTCGTCAGCCCAGCTAAGATCCATAGCACTTCCGGTCAATGAAACGAGAACCACCGGTTTTCCACTTTCATATGCCGCTTTGAGGATTTCATTCTGCAGCCCCGGGTAGTTCAGATCCGGTTTGTCACCGCTGGCAAATTCATTTCCTGTATCACCCTCTTCACCTTCCAGTGTAGCATCCAATCCAAGGCAGACAATAACCACATCACTGGCCTCGCATACGCCTTTCACTTCAGCCAGACGATCGTTTGGTTCTGAGAGAACACAGACACGGTCTTTAAATAAAGCACATCCTTCCGAGTACATGACACGAACATCATCGCCTACATAATCCTGAATTCCTTCAAGAACTGTTACATAGCGGGAAGCAGTTCCCTCATAGTTACCCACAAGTGCTGCTCTGCTATTGGCATTTGGCCCGATGACTCCGATGGTTTTCATATTATTCTTATTCAGAGGAAGAAGTCCTCCTTCATTTTTCAGAAGAACCAGAGTTTTTTCAGAAATCTTTTCGTTTATACGGTTATGTTCCGGTGTGTCGTTTTCTGTATAAGGAATACTATCGAATGGAACTGTTCCCGGTTCTTCAAACATACCAAGCTTCATACGTGTGGTGAAAAGATTGATGACCGCCTCATTGATTCGTTTTTCATCAACTCTTCCTTCACGTACTGCCTGAACCAGATGAGGGTATGTACAACCACAATTCAAGTCACAACCGTGATTCATAGCCATCGTTACGGACTCCACCGGTGCATTTGTTACATGATGATTTTCATGGAAATCACGCACTGCCCAGCAGTCACTGACAACGTGCCCCTCAAATCCCCATTCTTCTCTCAAAATATCTTGCAGAAGTGTCTTACTGCCGCAGCATGGTTCTCCATTTGTCCTGTTATATGCACCCATCACAGCTTCTACTTTTCCTTCCTGCACACAGGCTTTAAATGCCGGCAGATAAGTCTCATACATATCCTGTTTGGATGCAACAGCATTAAAATGATGTCTCTCTCCTTCCGGTCCGGAATGTACAGCAAAATGCTTTGCACAGGCTACTGCCTTCATATATACAGGATCATCTCCCTGAAGTGCCTGAATAAACCGCACGCCCAGGCGTGATGTAAGATAGGGATCCTCACCATACGTTTCATGACCTCTTCCCCAGCGCGGATCACGGAAAATATTTACATTAGGTGCCCAGTATGTTAAACCTTTATAGATGTCTCTGTCACCATATTTCACATGCATATTATATTTTGCACGTCCTTCAGTGGCAATGATATCAGCCATCTCCGCAACCAGTTCTTCATCAAAAGATGCAGCCAGACCTATTGCCTGTGGAAATAATGTCGCTGTTCCCGTTCTGGCAATTCCGTGAAGTGCCTCATTCCACCAGTTATATTTGGGAATTCCCAATCTCTCGATTTCTGCCGCTCCGTGAAGTGTCTGGGAAACCTTCTCCTCCAGCGTCATCTGTGCTACAAGTTCTTCCGCCCGTTCTCTAAATGTTTTAGCCATAAGTAATCTCCTTTTTTGTTCATTTTCTATATTATAAAAAAGAATCTATTGTTTTCCTTATTGATTCTTGCTATACTTTTCCTATATTTTGCTATTTTTGAAAGGGATTATCTTTTACTATGATTGAAGATCTCAAAGGAATGAAAGAAACGATTGCATATGATTCTTCACAGTTTCGATTGATGAAAAATCAGGAGACTGAAGATTATCCGCCACACTGGCATACAAGTATTGAAATTATCATGCCTTTAGAAAACGGCTATCAGGCCGTAATAGGAAATGAGTGCTACAAACTAAATCCCCTTGATCTGTTATTTATCAACAGTGGGGAAATTCATTCACTGCAGGCGCCTGCCACCGGTAAGCGCTTGATTTTTCAGGCACCATTGTCGCTTTTTTATTCTATACCCGGTATGGGAAGCGCACTGCTGCTGTTACCGGAAGCTGTTTGCCTTACGCCGGCTTCCTGTCCGGAACTCTTTCAGGAAGTGTCTGCAAAATTCAAGGAAATCATCCGGGAGGCTGAAAAAAGTAATTATCTGGCCGATGCCTGGGTATCCTCTGCTGTTATTCAGATTGTTCTTCTGC
The DNA here is from genome assembly GCF_022867815.1 of Blautia sp. NSJ-175. Classification (NCBI taxonomy): domain Bacteria; kingdom Bacillati; phylum Bacillota; class Clostridia; order Lachnospirales; family Lachnospiraceae; genus Blautia; species Blautia sp. NSJ-175. Next base: position 3,172 of record NZ_JALIFQ010000021.1, on the reverse strand, counting down.
TAGTACGCCATAATTTCGAACATACTCCTCGATTTACCGATGTATCCTTTTCCTCCCGAAGAGAATACATGGAAAAATTCACAACGGTCTGTCAGTATATCGATACCTCATTTCGGGAAAATCTGACACTTGAACAGGCTGCAGAAATCGCAGGATTCAGCAAATATCATTTTTCCAGACTTTTTAAAGAATTTACAGGAATAACCTTCCAAGAATACCTCACACGCCAGCGTATCCGCCACGCAGAAGAACTGCTGACCGATTCCAAAATCTCAATCACTGATATTGCACTAGCCTCGGGATTCTCTTCTGTCAGTAATTTTAATCGGAGTTTTCAGATGTATAACCACTGTTCGCCTTCGCAGTTTCGGAAAAAACTGATGCATGTATAGCGGGGCAGGGTGACCCTGGTCACTCCTCAATCAACTTGCTATTTCTCCAAGTCAATGATAAAATCGAATTACATTAGATGGTTTATTACAGCTTCGGAGTAGGGATTATGAGAAACCTTGTGAAAGAGATTATCACAGGAAGATGGCTTAAAAAAATGAGTAATCTTACAATTAATACAAAAGAAAAATTTTCCATTCAGCAGATTGCTGCGATTGGAGTAATGACCGCAGTAATCTGTGTGCTGGCACCTTTTTCACTGCCAATCGGGCCGGTACCGATTTCACTGACGAACTTGGCTATTTATTTTGCACTGTATATGTTGGGGGTAAAAAGAGGGACCATCAGCTATCTGGTGTATCTACTGATCGGACTGGTGGGAGTTCCTGTATTTTCCGGATTTACCAGTGGTCCTGGAAAACTGTTTGGACCGACAGGCGGTTATCTTATTGGATTTATTCCAATGGCTATCATAGCAGGAATGGTAATTAACCGCAAGATTAATAACAGATTGCTTTGCTTTATCATGTTGTATGCTATGCCTTTGGTACTGCATGTCTGGCATATGAAGCACACATGGATCTGTTGGCCGCATTGATGGCAGGTGTCATCCCGTTTATTCCGGGAGATTTAATCAAAATGGTTCTTGCTATGATATTGGGACCACAGATTCGTAACCGGTTGATTCATGCAAACTTATTCTAAGTAAAGACGATTCATCTGTGTATCGGTTTTTTCTCCTTCTGAATTTCTGGTAACTCTATACGAATAATATTTCTCCCCGATACTCATCGGGGAGTTTTTAAACACCACCTCTGAAACTTGATCCTGCGTTTATATGTCTGATAATAATTTTTCCCGCAACAAGAGACAGATGGCAAGCTGTGTTCCAATGATCACACCGCAATCCATAATTGGAGAAAATGAGGAAAAAATGAAAACCATAGAAATTATTGATGATGATATTTCGATTGGAGATATGCTGGCAGAAGTTCTGCCCTAGATTCAGAATGTTCCTGTAATTGTCCTCAGTGCCAAGATTGATGTTGAATCTTTTGCTCGGTGATGCTGCTGACTATATGACCAAACCGTTTGAAATAAAAGAACTTCTTGCACGGATTACTGTTCAGCTTCGGAAATGAAATACAGACAGAGAGACAGTCATTGTCGATCGGTCACTTAAGCCTGGATACACAAGACTGCACAGAACGTTCGCTTAAGAAGCACATCAGTAATCTACGAAAAAAATTGCAGGATGCAGGTGGTACAGACTGCCTATATTTCCCTTTTTCCATAGAAAAAAGCTCCGAAAAACTTATAATCACCAGAGAATAAAGTGTTTATAAGGCTTTCAGAGCCTTTAAAAAATCTTATTTAATTTGAAGTGCAAGCTTCGCTTACATGCCCATCTGTTTTGCAACTTCTTGAACCTGAGCCTCTTGGACTCAACCCTCAAAATTGGCTTACTTACTGACTATTTTCGTGTTTTCCACTAGCAGCTTTGCTTCATTTCATTTTTATTTTACGAAGCTTTTTTTCGTACAACTTTTTTACTATTTTTCTACCCCCGATACCCGCCTTGTCATTATTTTCGTAAAGGTTTTTATCATTTTCGTAGGATTTATTTTACGAAGTCTTACGAAAACTTCTCTTCGTAAGCAGCCGTCCATCAGGCATTCATTGCTACTTTGAATTTCTCCAATTCATTTCCCATCATCTCTTCTGATATATGTGTTTATATATCAATTGTTGTGGAATAATGAGCATGTCCCATGAGCTGCTGAACAACCTTTGGGGTAATTCCTTTTTCAAAGCATCGACTGCAGAACGTATGTCTCAACGCATGCGGTGTGATATGTGGCAAGGGGTTATCCATGTGGTGCTTGTTGTATTTCTTTACCATGCGGACAAATAAGGCATTGTAATCAATGGCAACTTTCGGCTTGCCTTTGTGATTGACAAATAGGAAATTGCTTCGTCCGTCTATCACAAATGGGTCTGTCTTTGGGCGTTTCTTCATAACCCGTTGAAATGCCTGTATCGTTTCTTTGCTTAATGGCACTTGCCTTGTTCCGCTCTTTGTCTTAGGCGTTTCAATGTAATAGCCCTGTTCCTTGCTCTTTAGTAACTGGTGGTCGATAATCACAACCTCATTCTTGAAATCAATATCGGCTACTGTCAGTCCGCACAGTTCCGAGATACGAAGTCCTGTCTTTAACAGTATCAGTACATCATCGTAATACTTATGATACACGTTGTCCGTCTTGATGAATGACAGTAGTGCTTGTTCCTGTTCTTCTGTCAATGCGACTTTCTCTTTGGTATCATTTTCTAAGACTTCACTCAACTTGAAATCAAAAGGGTTTTTCCTTACACAGTCGTCTTGTATGGCGATATAGAATGACGCTTTTAACGAGCGTTTATGGTTGTTAATGGTATTGTAGGAAAAGCCTTTGTCTTTCATGCGTAACGCCCATTCCTTAGCGTCAGAGAGCTTGATTGTGTCAATACTCCTAGCACCTAACTTGTCCTCTTTTAATAACCGCATGAGCTGTTCCCGTTGTTTCTGTGTGCTTTTCTTCACATTTGTCCTCTGTGCGTTCTGTTTGGCGTAGAGTTGGCAAAGCGTCATTTTCTTGCCTGTGCTGTCGATACCGTCCTCTATATCCCGTCTTATCTGCTGTTCCAGTTCACGAAGTGAGGGTTTTTCCCGTTTTCCCTTTGGTGTCGGGTCTGTGGGTGTCAATCTCCAAGCATACACATATTTTGTGTTTCCAAATGC
>NZ_JALIFQ010000020.1:0-103328 GCF_022867815.1 Blautia sp. NSJ-175 | reverse complement strand
AACCAGCGAATATATTTGACAGAGTATCCAGAATATTTGGATAAGAAAACCGATGGCTTTGACTGTTATCAGTCTACACCATCGGTTTTCTCATGTCCAGCTAACCTCTGAACAGTAACTTTTTTTGGGAAGAAACAGCATAGAGTCTTGACAAAATCTGGCGATATCGGTAGAATAACAGATAGTCTATGACAAATAGCCAATATGAGAGAGACTTTGATGAGGAGTAGTAGAGAGTGTCCTTTATCCCAGAGAGCTGCCGGCTGGTGTGAGGCAGTATAGAGAAGCTTTTGAACTGGCCTCGGAGTTCCCGTGCTGAAAGTCGTCATGCAGGTAAGTGCGGGCGGGAGTTCCCGTTACAGAATCAAAATGAGTGCATCCGGCATTGCGGATGAATTAGAGTGGTACCACGGAAAAATAAGCCCTTTCGTCTCTAAAGTATAGTGACTAAAGGGCTTTTTCTATGCTTTGGCATAAAGCTTTAAGATGCCCGGGCGGGCATGAAAATGAAAACCAGGAGGAATGAAATTATGGCAGTACCTTATAATCATAAGGCGATTGAACAGAAATGGAGAAAAAACTGGGAAGAAAAACCAGTGAACGTAGATGACGGCCAGAAGCCAAAATACTACTGTCTGGACATGTTCCCGTATCCGTCTGGAAACGGTCTTCACGTAGGACATTGGAGAGGATATGTGATCTCTGATGTGTGGAGCCGCTATAAGATGATGCAGGGCTATTATCTGATTCATCCCATGGGATGGGACGCTTTCGGCCTTCCGGCTGAGAACTATGCCATCAAGATGGGAGTTCACCCGGCAAAATCTACAGCACAGAATGTGGCAAACATTAAAAAACAGATCAACGATATTGCAGCCATCTATGACTGGGACAGAGAAGTCAACACCACAGATCCGGGCTTCTACAAATGGACGCAGTGGATCTTTGTGAAAATGTTCAAAGAGGGTCTGGCATACGAGAAGGAGTTCCCCATCAACTGGTGTCCGTCCTGTAAGACAGGCCTTGCCAATGAGGAGGTTGTGAACGGCTGCTGCGAGCGCTGTGGTTCCACTGTGACCAAGAAGAACCTGCGCCAGTGGATGCTCCGCATCACAAAATATGCGGACCGTCTGTTAAGCGACCTGGATAAACTGGACTGGCCGGAAAAGGTGAAAAAGATGCAGTCTGACTGGATCGGAAAATCCTACGGAGCCGAGGTGGATTTCCCGGTGGACGGAAGAGACGAAAAGATCACTGTCTACACCACAAGACCGGATACCCTTCACGGCGCAACCTTCATGGTTCTGGCACCGGAGCACAAGCTGGCTGCTTCCCTGGCAACACCGGAGACAAAAGAGGCTGTGGAGAAATATATCTACGATGCTTCCATGAAATCCAACGTGGACCGTCTCCAGGACAAGGAGAAGACAGGTGTGTTCACAGGAACTTATGCAGTCAATCCGTTAAACGGCGCAAAGGTTCCCATCTGGCTGTCTGACTACGTACTGGCTGATTACGGAACAGGTGCCATCATGTGTGTACCCGCCCATGATGACCGTGACTTTGAGTTTGCCACAAAATTCAATATTCCGATCATCCAGGTTATCGCCAAGGACGGAAAAGAAATTGAAAATATGACAGAGGCCTACACAGAGGCCAGCGGCACCATGATCAATTCCGGCGAGTGGAACGGCATGGAGTCTTCTGTCCTTAAAAAAGAAGCGCCTGTCATGATAGAAAAAATGGGCATTGGCAAGAAAACCGTAAACTATAAGCTGCGTGACTGGGTATTCTCCCGCCAGCGCTATTGGGGTGAGCCGATTCCGATCATTCACTGCCCGCACTGCGGAAATGTTCCGGTACCGGAAGACCAGCTTCCGCTGACCCTGCCTGAGGTGGAATCCTATGAGCCTACAGGCACCGGCGAGTCACCGCTTGCAGCCATTGATGAGTGGGTGAACACCACCTGTCCTGTCTGCGGAGCTGCCGCAAAACGCGAGACCAACACCATGCCACAGTGGGCAGGTTCCTCCTGGTACTTCCTGCGCTATGTGGACAACAAAAATGACGAGGCACTGGTTTCAAAAGAAAAAGCAGACAAATACCTGCCGGTAGATATGTATATCGGCGGAGTGGAGCATGCGGTTCTTCACCTTCTGTATTCCCGTTTCTATACCAAGTTCCTGTATGATATCGGAGCTATTGACTTTGACGAACCGTTCCAGAAACTGTTCAATCAGGGTATGATCACGGGTAAGAACGGCATTAAGATGAGTAAATCCAAAGGCAATGTGGTTTCCCCGGATGACCTGGTAAGAGACTACGGCTGTGATTCCCTGCGCCTCTACGAGCTGTTCGTAGGTCCGCCGGAACTGGATGCGGAGTGGGATGACAGAGGAATCGACGGCGTGTACCGTTTCCTGAACCGTTTCTGGAAGCTGGCTATGGACAGTCTGGAAGCAGGCGTATCCGAGACAAAAGATATGGTGAAGCTGCGCCACAAACTTGTCTTTGAGATCACACAGCGTCTGGAGAGCTTCAGCCTGAACACAGTAATCTCCGGTTTTATGGAATACAACAATAAACTCATTGAGCTTGCCAAGAAGACAGGCGGCATTGACAGAGAGACTATTGAGACCTTTGCAAAGCTTCTGGCTCCTTTCGCACCCCATCTGACAGAGGAAATCTGGGAGGCATACGGACATGAAGATTCTGTATTCCACGCAGAGTGGCCTAAGGCAGATGAGGAGGCTATGAAGGACGACGAGATCGAAGTGCCGGTACAGATCAACGGCAAGACAAGAGCTGTTATCAGCATCAGCGCGGAGGCATCTAAGGAGGAGGCCATCGCTGCCGGAAAAGAGGCTGTTGCCGATAAGCTGACGGGAACTATTGTAAAAGAGATCTATGTTCCGAAAAAAATAATCAACATTGTGCAGAAATAAGACGTTTTGTAATTTGGGACGGCCGGAAGTGATTTCGGTCCGTCCCCCTTTTATGTTTCAGTGTCCATGAAAAGGGGCTTACACTGAAACGTGACTGTGACAGATTTGACAGATAATAGCGCGGGCGGTAAGAAAAAAATCTGAGCCTGCGCTGTTTTTATATTTATATTGTGTTTTTTGCGACAATAAAGTATTATAGAAGTAGTAGAAATTCATTTGGAAAGGCGGAATCGTAATGGGAGACCAGCAGCTGGAATATCTGGAATTTCAGGCAGATGAAGTGCATTATCTCATACCCCTGTCCTGGGTGGACAGAATCAGTGAGAGAACGAAAAAAAAGGGAAGAACCGTCCTGATCGACTTTGGCGGGCTCACCAGTCCCGGCCGTGTGGGAACGCAGCAGGAATACCTGATCCTTGCAGATGAGGAGAAGGCAGGATTTCTGGCGGACAGAGTGCTGGGAATGCGGACCCTGGACAGAAGAGCATTCATCTCTCTGAGAGAACCTGCATTAAATGAGACCAACCGGTATCTGGAGGCAGCCGTTCTGCTTCCGGAAGAGCAGGAGGGTGAGGTGCTGGCCTATGTGCTGAAGCCGGAGATCCTGAAGGAGAGACAATGGAAATTATAGAGGTGAAAACCAGGGACAGGGTTCTGTATATAGAGAAAGAAAAGACAGAAACCCTGTTTATGAATCCGAAAATATGGAAGATCCCAGGCGCTGCCGAGGAAATACTGGGTGTTTCTGTCTATAAAGGCCGCCTTGCCGTATACTACCGTCTGGGAAGTGAAAGAGATGCAAAATGCGGAGTCCTTATGAAGACACAGAGTGATATGGCTGTGGGGATCGCCGCGGAGCAGGTGGCAGGAGAAGGGGAGATTGACCGGGAAGAATTGACAGAAGTGATACCCGGAATATGGGAGAGAAAAAGTGATTAGGCTGAAAGAAGAAGAATTTGCGGAAATAGTGGAATATATGCGTCAGAATTACGGTATTAATCTGGAAAAGAAAAAGACATTGATCGAATGCCGTATGTCAAAAGAACTGGAAAAGCAGGGTGTGGAAACCTTCGGCAGATATATGGAGCTTTTGAAAAAAGATACATCCGGGACGATTTCCTCCAATATGGTAAGCCGTCTGACTACCAACTATACATATTTTATGAGAGAGCAGGCCCATTTTAACATTCTGCGTGACCATATCCTGCCGGAGCTTTCCAAAAACCACAGCAGAGGGTTTTTAAACGTCTGGTGCGCAGGATGCTCCACAGGAGAAGAGTGCTATACCATTGCCATGATCCTGCAGGATTACAGGGAACGGACAGGGAACCTGATGAATTACAGAATCCTGGCAACGGATATTTCCAACCAGGTGCTGGATAAGGCACGGAAGGGAATTTATACGGCAAAGGAAGCAGAGGCACTGCCGGCTGAGTGGAAGAATAAATATTTCCGGGCAGAAGGCACAAAATCTTACTGTGTGGATGAACGGCTGAAACAGAACATCCGTTTTCAGAACCAGAATCTGCTCTCCCCCGGTATCGGGACAGAACAGTTTGATCTGATCTTCTGCAGGAATGTCATGATATATTTTGACAAGAAAGCCAAAGAGACACTGGTGAAAAAACTGGAGGCCGGTCTGAAACCGGAGGGATATCTGGTGATCGGGCACGCGGAACTTTTAAATCGCGGAGAAATCCAGCTGGAGCCGGTATTTCCTGCTGTATATAAAAAATATAAAGAGAAGCAAAGGTGAGTTTATGGAAAAGAAAATCTTGATCGTGGATGACGCAATGTTTATGAGGAAATCCATCCGGAAAATTTTGGCCGAAGGGGGATATACCAACGTGGAGGAAGCCAGGGACGGCGAGGAAGCACTTGCACTGTTCGGCGAATACAACCCGGACCTTGTACTTTTGGATATCACCATGCCCGGAAAATCCGGTCTGGAGGTTCTGGAAGAGATACTGACACAGGATGCCGATGCATCTGTTGTCATGTGTTCTGCCATGGGCCAGGAAGCTGTGATCCAGAAGGCTGTGGTGATGGGGGCAAGAGACTTTATTGTGAAGCCGTTCAGGAAGGATGAATTTTTAAGGATTGTGGACAGCTGTTTTCCAATAGAGAAATGAAAGGACAGGGCGCAATGAAAAAGTATTTCTCGAATCTGAAGATAGGAACAAAGCTGATCGCTGCCTTTGCCTCTATCCTTGTATTATATATCCTGACAGTTTTGGTGTCTGTGCACACCATACAGAATATGTCAGAGAAGATGGATGATCTGTATAACCAGCCTTTTGCCAAAGTGGAGGCGTCCATGAATATGGCATCCAACCTTCATCTGGTAGGAAAGAATCTGACCATCATGGCAGCAACGGAAGATATTGTGGATGAAGATGCCCTTATGGCTGAGACGAAAGCGGCGATCCAGGAGGAAGCAAAGGACCTGGAGTTTCTCCAGACAGGATACGGCAGTGATACAGCCCAGGTCAGAACACTGGGCGAACAGTTCAGGGAGCTGGGCATTCCGAGAGACCAGATCATAACTCTACTGGAACAAGGAAAGTCTGAGCAGGCGCTTGCTCTGTATGTAAGTGAGTATATGCCGAAGATGGACAAGGTAAACGATACGCTCAACAAATTGACAGGTGAGTGTGTGAACGATGCGGAAGATACACTGAACACTTCCCTTACCTCCAACACCAATGTCAGGTTTATGATCCTGGGACTGGCACTTATCTGTATTCTGATCACCTGCGTTCTGTGGCTTACCATAACGAGAAGCATTTTAGGACCGGTCAATGAGATAAAAAAGGCAGCGCAGGCTGTGGCAGACGGGAAGCTCAAGGCAGATTTGTCCTATACCTCCGATAACGAGCTGGGACAGCTGGCAGAAAATATCAGGGAGACCACGAAGGCCCTCAATATCTATGTATCGGAAATTAAGACAGGTATGACTGCCCTTGGCAACGGAAAACTGAACTACCGGACCAAGATAAAGTTCAAAGGTGACTTTGTAGCTCTGGGGGACGCTCTGGATGAGATTGGAGGTCTTCTGCGCAATGCCATACAGCAGATCAGCGGCAGTGCGGAACAGGTGGCCGGAGGCGCGGAGCAGGTATCCAATGCTGCCCAGGCCCTGGCGCAGGGAACATCCCAGCAGGCCAGCTCCATTGAAGAACTGGCTGTCAGCATCAATGAGATCACAGAGAGCATCAACGGCAACGCGGACAAGGCGGTCAAATCAAGCAGACTGGCAGATAATGTGGGATGCAGTCTGGAGAGCAATGACCAGCAGATGCGAAGTCTGCTGGATGCCATAAAAGAGATCAAGAACAATTCCCGGGAGATCACCGGAATTGTTAAGGAGATTGAGGATATTGCCTTCCAGACCAATATCCTGGCTCTGAATGCGTCTGTGGAGGCCGCAAGAGCAGGAGAGGCCGGAAGAGGATTTTCCGTGGTTGCCGGTGAGGTGCGCCGTCTGGCATCCAAGACAGCGGAGGCATCCAAGCTTACAGCCGGTCTGGTGGAGAAGAATACAGAGGCGGTCAATGTGGGAATGAATACGGTTCACTCAACAGCGGAGTCTTTGAAGACATCGGTTGAGAAGGCACAGGAAGTGAACCGGATGATGGATGAAATCTCTGAGCTATCCGTACAGCAGGCGGAGGCGATCATGCAGGTGCGCAGAAGTATGGATCTGATCTCTGATATTGTGCAGGGCAATTCCGCCTCCTCTGAGGAGAGTGCGGCTGCCAGTGAGGAGCTGTCTGCCCAGGCTCAGATGCTGAAGGAACTGGTGGAACAATTTGAGATATGATGGATAAAGGGGAACAGAATGGATTGTGAAGTGGAATTGGAGGAACTGTCTGAGGATTTTATAAAGGAGCTGGGGAACATCGGAACCGGAAACGCGGTCAGTGCCCTTTCACAGCTTCTGAACTGTCCGTTGGAGATTGATACGCCCAATCTGCGTATACTGCATTTCCAACAGATAACGGAAATTATTACGGAAGCGGAAGTACCGCTTGCCGGGATCATGGTGGAGGTCTTCGGGGAAGTGAACGGTATGTTTCTCTTCCTTCTGGATAAGACCTTTACCGGTCAGGTGATACGCCTTGTGCTGGGAGACACGGTATCTGACTTTATGAACCTGACGGAGATGGAGGAGTCCCTGCTCCTGGAACTGGGGAATATCATGTGCGGCTCTTATATCAGAGCCCTGTCACAGCTCATGAATGTAGAGATAGATGTATCGGTTCCCCAGATAAGCATAGATATGGGCGGCGCCATACTCACAGCCGCCACGTCACGTTTTTTAAGAACAAGCGATGAACTTTTAATGATAGACAATTTGTTCTGTATGGATACCGATACTTTTTCAGGGCGTATTCTGTTCCTTCCGGAAATGGAATCTCTGCATGTTCTGCTTCGGAAACTTGAGGAGTTATGAAATGGATAAAATTACAGTAGGTATTGCCGAGGGCAGAATCGCCTTCAGAGGGCAGACGCTGGTCACCTATGCACTGGGGTCCTGTGTGGGCATCTGCCTGTACGACAGCAGAATAAAAATAGCCGGAATGGCCCATATCGTGCTGCCGGACGAGAACAGCGCTACCGTAAAAAGTAATCCCTATAAGTTTGCCGGAAGCGGGATATCTGCACTGGTTATGGAAATGCAGAGACACGGTGCCGATAAGCGGAGGCTGACAGCGAAGATCGCCGGCGGGGCTAAAATGTTCAGTACCGGCCGCTCCGCCTGGGATATCGGGGAGAAGAACGCCGCCGCTGTCAGGCAGGCGCTGCACGCGGCAGGTATCCGTATCCTGGCGGAGGACACAGGTGCCAATTACGGAAGAACCTTAGAGTTTTGTGCGGATGACGGCATTGTCCAGGTGAAAACGGTTAGAAGAAAAACAGTAATATTATGATATGATAAAAGCTATGGGAGGCAGATATGGATTTTAATGGTAAGAATATCGTTCTGGCTGTGGATGACAGCCTGATGGTATGTAAACAAATTCAGACAGCACTGAAGGATGAGCCTGTTTTTCTCTGCGAGGCACACAATGGGCAGGAGGCTGTGGATATGGCGATGCAGTATCAGCCGGATCTGATCCTTTTAGATGTGGTGCTCCCTGATATTGAGGGATACGAACTGATCGGAAAATTAAAGGAAGTGGGGCAGGAGGAAGCAGCGGTTCTTTTTCTCACCTCAAAGGATAAAGACGAGGATGTGGTGAAGGGCTTTTCCATGGGCGCCTGCGACTATATCAAGAAGCCATTCGCCACTGCGGAGCTGCGGTCCAGGGTCCACGCTCATCTGGAAATGAAAAAGCAGAAGGATATACTGAACAGACAGAATAAAGAGCTGCTTACCAATATGGAAAAACTGAACTTTATGGCCTTCCGGGACGGTCTTACCGGTCTGTATAACAGAAGGTATGTAGTCGGCAACCTCATGGAGGACATGAAGGACCACAATGCGGAGAAAGCCACAGAAGTTCTCATTATGGCGGACATTGATGACTTTAAGCGGATCAATGATACATATGGCCACGATGCCGGGGACGCGGCACTTGTGTGCATTGCCAACATTTTAGAGGAGCAGTGCAGGGAACACAGGGTCATCCGGTGGGGCGGGGAGGAGTTTCTTATTGTACTTTTCGCTGTCACGGAGGAGGAGGCTTTTGAGATCAGTGAGCGTATCCGAAAGGAAGTGGAGGCATTCCGGATCTATCATCCGGACGGGGAATTCTCCTGCACGCTGACTTTGGGACTTCACACCTACCAGGAACCTGACAGGATAGAGGACAGCGTCAACTGTGCGGATAAGGCACTTTATTACGGCAAACGAAACGGAAAGAACCGCAGTGTCTGGTACAAGGACATACGGTGAGCGGTGATCAGATATGGGATATTTCGATGCGGATGCGGAAGAAATGCTGGAAGTGTACCTTTTAGAGACACGCCAGCTTATGGAACAGTTAAACGGAGTTTTGCTGGAGGCGGACAAGAATAAGACGTTTTCAGAGAAGGATATCAATACGGTTTTCAGGATCATGCACACCATTAAAAGCTCCTCTGCCATGATGGGACTTCACGCCCTGTCAGGCATGGCGCATAAACTGGAAGACCTTTTTTCCTACTACAGGGAACAGAAGGGGGAGATCAGCCGTATAAAACCGGATTTGTTTGACCTTTTGTTCAAGGTATCTGATTTTGTGGAGAGCGAGTTAAAGCAGATGCCGGAGGAGAGTTATGCCCCAAAGGATACTAATGAGGTAGAGAATAAGATAGCGGAGTACCTGAAGAGCCAGGAGGAAAAGCCTGAGGCTGAGCTGCCTGCCGTCCCGGAACAAACAAAGGGGGAGGCAGAGGCAAAAGCAGAGAAAAGAGCAGAGCCTGTGCAGGTGGGAATCCCTGAGATATTCTTAAAGAAAAGCGGTGTCGTCATACGGATCCGTTTTGAAGAGGGCTGCCGCATGGAGAATATCCGCGCGTTTATGATCGTGAGGCAGATCGGAAATCTCTGCAGCAGTGTGGAGAGTTATCCCCAGGACCTGGAAAAGTCCCAGCAGGGAGCGGAATATATCAATAAAAACGGAGTTTTCATCCGGTTTGAGAGCGACAAAAAAGAGGAAGTTCTGGAAGCGGTCAAACGCGGACTTTTTGTAAAGGATTATGAAGTCCTAAGGGATGAGGTAAAGAAGCCGGAGCCGAAGGTGATCAAAAAACCCCCGAAGGCAGACAGCCTTGCCGAGACAAAGGAAGTTGAGTTTCTCAATGTCCGTACAGACCGGCTGGACCGGCTTCAAAACCTGTCGGGAGAACTTTTGATCCTGATGCTGACACTGGACGAAGAGTTAAAAAGCCACGGAATGGATGATGTCAGGGAGGGGACTGCCTATCAGGTCAACCGCCTGATCGAGGAGATGGAGCGCACGGTCATGGAGATGCGCATGGTTCCCGTGTCAAAGGTCATTCCCAAGCTGAAGAGGATATTAAGGGATATCTGCAGGGATCAGGGAAAAGAAGCGGAACTGATCGTGAACTGCGGAGACATTGAAGCAGATAAAAGTGTAGTGGACTATGTCTCGGAATCCCTGCTCCATATTATCAGAAACGCGGTGGATCACGGCCTGGAACATCCGAAAGAGCGGACAGCGGCAGGCAAGAACCCAAAAGGAAGCATTACCTTTAATGCGGAAAATACCATAGGCGAGCTGATGATCTCTGTCGCGGATGACGGCAGGGGCATAGACCTGGAAAAGATACTGGAGAAAGCCAGAGAAAAACATCTCATCACAAAACCGGAGGAGGAGTATGATCCCCAGGAGATCCTGGAGCTTATTTTGACGCCCGGTTTTACCACCAACGAGGAGGTTACGGAGTATTCCGGACGTGGTGTGGGCCTTGATGTGGTGAAGAATATACTGGAGGAGGCGGGAGGCCATCTGTATATCCAGAGTGAGGCGGGAAAAGGCAGTACCTTTACCATCACGCTTCCCCTGTCTCTTGCCACCATTGAGTGTACCAGGTTCCGGGTGGGAAAATGCCGTTTTTCCGTTCCCTCCAGATATGTGCAGCGCTTTTTGAGCTATGAGGAGAACAGAGATTATATACACCTGAGGAACGACAGGAAGTATATTCTGTATGATAACCGGATGCTCCCCCTGGTGGATTTAAGAGAGGCTTACCAGATAGAGGGAGAGTATCCCGACACAGCCCTCCTGGTGTATGTCAAGAGCGCCAAGCGGGAGGGAGTCATCATCATTGACTCCATGTATGAACAGAAGCGGATCGTGGTAAAGCAGCTTCCCGCCCTGTTCGGCCCCGGCTTCCGAAGACATACGGGCATCAGCGGATGCAGTATCATGGGAAACGGCAAGATCTGTGCTGCTCTTGATATTGAAATCCTGATTGAAAAATTCACAAAGGAGGCAGTCCATGAGCGAGAATGAGATCAATGAAATTCTTTGTTTTCCCGGCAGCAGGAAGAATTATGCGGTGGACTTTTCCTGTGTGGTGGAGATCAGCTATGATTTTAAAATATCAAAGATTCCCTGCATGCCCCCGGATTTTGACGGGGTGTGCAGCTACAAAGGTGCCATGATACCTGTCATAAGGATAGAAGGGGAGGAGAGTCTTCCGGAGACAGACAGCGAAGAAGAGAGCCGGGTGATCGTTGTGATCGTAAAGCACCAGAAATATTTTCTGGGTATCCGTCTTTCCAAAGAGCCGTATATCATCTCCTATACCGCTGCGGACAAGATAACCAACCCCCTGGGTGTGGCAGCTTCTGACCGATGGAAAGAAAAAGGGCTTTACCGGTACGACCAAAAATTATTCTCCGTCATTGATGTGGAGAAGACGTTGGAGGGTATGGTCTTCTATCCATGACGGGAGGCTCCGTGTGAACCGTAACCTATGATGCACCAACAGAGAAAAAACAGGCTCTGTTGGTGTTTTTTTATGTTTTTTCTTATGATATAATGATAAAAAGCCTGGGCGGCATGAGAAAAGAAACTGCGCAAGCGGCAGTGGAGGGAGCAGCCTATGAGGAATCGGCAGAATACGGAAAGACCGGCAGAAGAACGGAAGGAAAAAAGTAAAGAAAGACTTCGGGTATTTGCTCTTTATCTGATACTGGCAATGGTCATTGTGCTTCTTATCTGGATGAATAAAGAGACTGCGTCCAATACCATTGGCTTTGACAATGAAAATGTATACGCCCTGGCGGAGGGCTGGACCATGCAGTACGGCGGAAAGACCTTGCAGGTAGCCCTTCCCCTGGACAGCAGCGCAGAAGCAGAGGAGCCCGTCACCTATACAAGGATTCTGGAAGCACAGGACTCCTACTGCAATATGATCATGTTCCACTCCTCTCATCAGCGGATCAAAATATATTTGGACGGGGAACTGCTCTATACCTTCGGATATGGACAGAGCACCCCGGTACACTCCTCTGTGGGCAGTGCCTGGCAGTATACCCGCCTTCCGGAGGACTGGGAAGGAAAGGAACTGCGGATTGAGACCAGGGGTGTGTATGACTCCTATTCCGGCAACCAGGAGATCGTATATCTGGGGACAAAAACGTCCCTTGTCTTCATGGTGGCAAAGCAGAAGGTCGTCTCTCTTCTGGTGGATCTGTTTTTGTTCATTATGGGCGTGCTTTTGATCATGAGCAGCTTCTTCTTCAGGGAGTCCCATACTGTGGGCAGAATCCGGTATCTGGGAATCTTCGCCATTGTGACCAGTACATGGATTCTGCTGAAGTCAGGCGTGGGGCAGCTTTTCACCGGGAACATATTGATGAGTATGAACATTCTTTATCTGCTGTTCGGACTGATGCCCATTCTCACCATCAGTTTTCTTCTGACCTTTGACAGCTTTTTAAAGAGCCTGTTTATGAGGGGACTCTACTGGTTTTGTGTTGTCTGTTATTTTGTCATGCAGTTTCTGCAGTTTGCGGACGTGACAGATTACACCAGGATGGTGTCTGTGAATCACATAAATTTCCTGCTGATCGTACTGGGAATGGCAGGTATTTGTATCCGAAAAAAGGCAAGGGGGGAGAAGATCGAAGACCTGTCGGTCTTTGTAGCTTGCTTTGCGTTTGCAGGATTCGGAGCTGTGGATATTTACCGGTTTTATTTTGAGAAGACCATGCAGAGCAATGTGGGATTTACACAGGCGGGATTGATCTGCTTTGTCTGTTCCCTGGGATACTCTGTAGTCAAACAGTCCTCAGAGGAACAGACGCAAATCATTGAGAACAAGACGCTGAAAAAGATCGCTTACCTGGATATCCTTACGAATCTGCCAAACAGAACCGCTTTTGAGAATCAGATGGAAAAATACAGGACAGGGGATGCAGACAAGAGACCGATCGTGATGATCGTGGATCTGAACGGCCTGAAGGAGATCAATGATACATATGGACACAAGGCAGGTGATGTGGCTATTATCCGCATTGCGCAGCTTTTGGACCGGCATTTCGGACAGCCGCTCCACACATATCGAATCGGCGGGGATGAGTTCTGTGTTCTGGCGGAAGGGGAGAAGGATGAGATATTCAGGCAGCGCATCCGGCATTTTTTAAGTGATGTAAAGGAAGCTGACAAAGAGTACGCATTTACCTTTTCCGCTGCTTACGGATATGTAAAAAGCGGAGAGGAAGGGATTGACAAGGCGTTCATCTGCGCGGATAAAAAAATGTACATCTGCAAGATGCAGATGAAGCAGGAACGGACAGAAGAGGAAGCGTGAGGGGCGGCAGGAGGAGCATATGGATTATAAAGAAGCATTTCACATATTGGGAACAGAGCCATCAAAGGACGAAGCGTGTATCAGGCAGGCTTACCGGAGACTTCTGGCGGACAACAACCCGGAAGACAATCCTGAGGGCTTTAAGAGGCTGCGCCGGGCATATGAGACGGCAGCACAGTATTCCCGCACTGAGAAAGAGGATACGCAGAAGCAGGAGGCACAGACAGAGACAGATCTCTGGATGGAGCAGGTGGAGGCAGTCTATCACTCCTTTTCCCGGAGGATGGACCCGGAATGCTGGAAAGAACTGCTTCGGGCAGATGTGTGCCAGAGCCTGGCAGACGCGGAGGAGGTCAGGGAAAAACTCTTCGGGTTTTTGGCTGTACATTTCAGGCTTCTGCCGGATATCTGGAGGATACTGGACCGGCATTTTCTTATCGAGGAGGAACAGGCAGAGTTTGAGGAGCATCTGCCCGCGGAATTTGTCCGGTATATGTTAAGCCAGATACACGGGGAGATACATTTTCCCTATGAATATTTTGAGGGCAGGGATGACGGGGATTATGATACCTGGACAGCCACTTATTTTCAGCTCTATGAGGCCGTGGAGGAGGGAAATACAGAGCGCGCCGAAGAGCTGTTAAAGAGCATGGAGGCACTGGAGATCTGTCATCCCCTGGCTGAGATGGAGAAGGCCAGGATCATGATGCTGAAAGGGGAAAAGGAAAAGGCTTATGAGACGGCGTCCCATCTTCTGGAAAAGTACCCGGATGAGATTAGGATCCTGATTCTCGGAGGGGGAATTCAGTGGGAATATGGAGATTTGGACCGGGCGGCTGCGGCCTATGAAAAGATACGCAGCCGTTTCCCGGAGCACTTTGTGACCAATCTTCGCCTGGGGAAATATTATGCGGGAAAAGGCCGGTACAAAAAGGCAAAGGAATGTATCAGCAGTGCCAGCCGCGTCAACTCCCGGGACCCGGAGATGCTGGAGTGTTTAAAAGAGATAAACACCCGTCTGATCGCAGAGTACAAAGAAATGATCAGCCGGCAGGCAGCAGGAACAGAGGATTACATTGAGCTAGCCTGGTGTTATCTCCAAAATGAGGAGAATGAGGCGGGAATCGCCTGCCTTACCGGTGTGACGCCGGATATGAAGAATGAAACCGGCTACCACAGTGTGCTGGAACGGCTTTATTTTGCGGCAGGCATGCCGGAAAAGTCTGAGGAGGAGGGAAATGCCTGGATACAGAGCATCCGCAGGGAGGAGCCGTCCCTTTCCGAGGAGGAGAAGCTGCGGGTACCGGAGCGGATCGCAGCGGCTTACTACATTATGGGCCGGGCCTGGATGCAGACCGGGCAGCAGGATGAACATGCGCTGAAGCTTTTGGAGACCTCCATTGCCTTTTATGATCAGAACGCGGATACCTACCTGCAGAAAGCACTTCTTTTGAACCGGATGAAGTTAAGCCGTGAGGCCCGGGAGGCCTGCGACAGGCTTCTGGAGCTGGAACCGGAAAATTTCTGGGGGTATGTGAACCGGATGGAGGCGCTGCTGGCCTTAAAAGACGGGCAGGGAGTCATTCATGATTTTTATGAAGCCAGGAAAATATTTGCAGCTTATCCGCCCTTATACGAGATGACCGCAGAGGTCTTTGACAGTACAGGGCAGTATGAGGATGTGCTGGATATCATGAAACAAGCAGAAAGTGCAGAGATTTCCACACCAAAGCTCTCCCTTTTCCGCCTGCGCGCATGCAGCCGGCTGGCAGAGACAAGAGCCGACGCGGAACAGGTTTTGGATGACGCAGCTTCTCTTCTTGCCCAATTGGAAGGCAATCCGGAAAATGGTAAAATCCGGGCGGAGATTTACGCGGAATCTGCCCGTCTGCAGAATAATATGGGCGACGGAAAAGCAGCGCTTGCGTATATCAACAGAGCTTTGGCAGAGGATAACCGGCCTTTTTTTAAATGGATGAAAGGGAATTTTTTATATGAACTGGAAAAATATCAGGAGGCACTGGAGGTTCTTATGTCCTGCGAGACGGCGTTTCCCGAGGGGGATATGGTCATGTTCCGTATCGGGGAGTGTTTCCATCGTCTTGGACAAATGGAGCAGGCGGCTGCCTATCTGAAAAAGACCCTGGAGATTGACCCGGAAAACGGGCGGGCGAACTGCAAGCTGGCGGAAATCTACAGGGACCTTCTGGAGGAGAAGGAAGACCCGGCCTTTTACGGGAAAGCGCTTATCTATGCGGACAGGCAGATCCAGCTGCAGCCTGAGGCATATTACTATGTGGAGCGGGGACTGCTTCACATGGCCTGCGCCTATTACTGCAGGGCAGTGCATGATTTTGAGGAGGCACTGCGCCTGGAGCCTGAGAATGTGTATGCATACAACAATATCTGTGTCTGCCTCAGAATGATGGGGGAATATGACAGGGCGGTTGAGGCCGGGAAAAAGGCGGAAGCGCTGCTGAAAGAGGAGGACATGGTCCGTGTGTACGGCAATCTGGGGGACTGCTGTATGGAAACCGGATGTCTTGCTGAGGCGGAGGCATATTATCTGAAACACCAGAAACAGTTTCCCAATGGACGCTCTCCGAAAGAATCCCTCATCGAGGTATATATAAGGCTCGGGAACTTAAACGCAGCCTTTTACTGGATCGGGCAGGCCTATGACAGGGAACAGGAGGTGCTGTACCGAAAGGCCCAGGTTTATTATAGACTGGGGGAGGGCGGCAAGGTGCGTATCTGTCTTCGGGATATCCAGAAGGAGAAAACGTATTCGTGCAGGGCAAAGCTTTTGGCCGCATACAACGCCTGCTATCTTCTGGAAAAGAACCGGGAGGCGCTGAAGCTGGCAAAAAGTGTTCTGAAGGAGGCAAAAGCCGGCTCTTCGGAATATTTCCAAGCAGGTTTTCTGGCGGCTGAGATTTATATGAGAACCAAGAAGCCGGCAAAGGCGGGTAAGACAGCAGAGGCGCTTTTGGCTGTCTGGCAGTCAACGTTTGGGGAGGCGTCCCTGATCAAATGGAAATACCGGAGAAAGCGTCTGTACGAGCTGGGGCTTCTCTGCCTCTTTACCGGCAGGACGGAAGAGGCTTTCAAACAGGCAGAGCTTATGGCGGATGCCCCAAAATGTGAAGATGTCTGCTGCGGGCAGCAGGGAGGAATGTGTGCGGAAGCCCTTCATCTCATGGCCCTGATCTGTGAATTTACGGGGGAGAGGCAGCAGGCCTTTGACTACTACGCAAGACTCAAAGAAAGCGGTTTTCTCAACATACAGGCAGATTACGGGTGCAGAAGGATGTAGTGACAGAAAGGAACAGAAGAATTGATAATTGGAATAGATTTGGGTACAACAAACAGTCTGGCAGCATATTTTACGGAAGACGGGCCGAGAATTATCCCCAACCGTCTGGGCAGGCATTTAACGCCGTCCGTGGTGAGTGTGGATGAAAATGACCAGGTATTTGTGGGAGAGACAGCAAAGGAACGTGGTTTTTTATATCCGCAGATGACTGCCTCTGTCTTTAAGCGCGATATGGGAAGTGACAGGAAGTACCGGCTGGGAGCAAGAGACTTTACGGCCCAGGATCTGTCTTCCTTTGTTCTGCGTTCCCTGAAGGAGGACGCGGAGGCGTTCCTTCAGGAAACCGTGGAGGAGGCGGTCATCAGTGTACCCGCGTATTTTGATGACAAACGCCGGAAGGCCACGAAGAGAGCCGGGGAGCTGGCAGGTCTGAAAGTAGAACGGATCATCAGCGAGCCAACAGCCGCAGCCATTGCCTACGGACTGTACGAGAAACAGAAAAACACAAAATTTCTGGTATTCGATCTTGGCGGCGGAACCTTTGACGTATCCATCCTGGAGCTGTTCGAGAATATTTTGGAGGTCCGGGCAGTGGCAGGAGACAACTATCTGGGCGGTGAGGATTTCACAGAGCTGCTGGTGCAGCATTATATGGATAAGATGGGGCTGAAGCTTACAGCGCTGACACAGAAGACCCTGGGACAGATCCGCAAGCAGGCAGAGGCCTGTAAGCTGTCCTACAGCCGGGCAGCGTCAGGAACCATGAACTGCAGAATAGACGGGGAGGAAAGGCCTCTTGCGATTACCCTGAAGGAATACGAAAAGATGTGCGAACCGCTTCTTGCAAAGATCAGGAAGCCGGTACAGAGAAGCCTGTCAGATGCCCATGTAAAGCTGTCGGATATTGATGAGATCGTGCTGGTAGGCGGGGCCACCAGACTTCCTGTTGTGAGGGATTTTATTATCCGCATGTTCAAAAAATTCCCTGATACAGCCATGAATCCTGACGAGGCGGTGGCTCTGGGAGCTGCCATCCAGGGAGCCATGAAGGAACGGCAGGAGGCAGTCCGGGAAGTGATTTTAACCGATGTGTGTGCCTTTACGCTTGGAACAGAGGTGTCTGTGCGGCTGGAGGACGGCAGGATAGATGAGGGGCATTTCTGTCCGATCATAGAGCGGAATACAGTGATCCCGGCCAGCCGTACGGAGCGTTTTTATACCATGCACGATGATCAGGAACGTGTCCGTATCTGTGTTCTGCAGGGTGAGAGCCGATATGCGGAAAACAATCTCCTTTTAGGAGAACTGGATATTGAGGTGCCGAAGAACAAGGCCGGGGAGGAGAGTGTGGATGTGACCTACACCTATGACATCAACTCGATTTTGGAGGTGGAGGTATGCGTCACATCCAGCGGACAGAAGCAGCGCCGGATCATTAAGGGCCGTGAAAATGAAATGACGGACAATGAGATCGAAGCCCGTATGAAGGAACTCTCCTACCTGAAGATCCATCCGAGAGAGCAGGAGGAGAACCGTCTGCTGCTTCTGAAAGGGGAGCGCCTTTATGAGGAAACTGTGGGTGAGAACCGGCGGCGGATGGAATATGAGCTGCAGAAATTTGAAATGGTGTTAAATACCAGAGACCGGGGTAAAATAGAAGAAGCGGCGAAACATTTTTCGCAGATAATGGAAGAAGTAGAAGAAGATAATCTATAAACCCGGAGGTATGAAAATGGGACAGAAACTATATGCGAACGGAATCATCCTGACAATGGAAAAACAGATGTACGCGGAGGCGGTACTTGTAAAGGACGGCAGGATAGCGGCAGTGGGAAGAAAAGCGGCTGTGGAGGCTTGTGCCGGTGCGGACACAGAACGGGTGGATCTGGAGGGGCGGACCATGATGCCCGCCTTTCTGGATGCTCACAGCCATTTTATGGCCTGCGCCAACGGGGAACTGCAGATTTCCCTGGATGGTACCAAAAGTTTCCGGGAAATTGCGGAACGGGTGCGGGAATATATCGCTGTCAGGCATGTGGAGAAGGGGAAATGGCTGACAGGAAAGGGATATGACCACAATTTTCTGGAGGAGAGATTCCATCCTGACAGACACCTTCTGGATGAGGCAGCCCCGGACAATCCCCTGGTGATCACCCACCAGTCCGGCCATATGGGTGTCTTTAACACAGAAGCACTTCTGCGTCTCGGCATTTCCATGGATGGAAATGGGGCGGTACAGGAAATACCGGGAGGAAAGATTGCTGTGCAGGACCATATCCCCACAGGATATATGGAGGAGAACGCCTTTGTGGAGTTTCAGAAAAAGATTCCGCTTCCCTCACCGGAAGAATTTATGGATGCTGTGGAAAAGGCACAAAAGAGATACGCCTCCCATGGGATCACCCTGATCCAGGAGGGACTGGTGGTGGATGAGATGCTTCCTCTCTATCAGAAAATCGTGGAGTCAGGAATCCTGAAGCTGGACGTGGTGGGGTATCTGGACATGAAAGGTGCCGGAAAATTTCTGGAAGCTATGGGGAAACACAGAGAGGGATTCCTCCGGCATTTTAAAATAGGGGGATATAAAATCTTTTTGGACGGCTCGCCTCAGGGCAGAACAGCCTGGCTTAGAATGCCCTATACGTCAGGACCGGAAAAAGAGGGATACCGGGGATATCCGGTACACACAGATGAGGAGGTCTGCGCCTTTGTGCGCCGTGCTCTGGAGGAACACATGCAGATCCTGGCCCATTGCAATGGGGACGCTGCCTGCGGACAGTATATCCGTGTTTTCGAGAAAGCTGCCGCCGCGGAAGGAAAGACGCTTCCCGCGGATATTCGTCCGGTTATGATACACGCGCAGCTTCTCGGACTTGACCAGATACCAAATGTGAAGGCCATGGGAATGATCCCCTCCTTCTTTGCCGGACATGTGTACCACTGGGGAGATATCCACGCAGATAATTTGGGCATGGAGCGGGCTTCCCATATAAGTCCGGCAGCTTCCGCCGAAAAAGAGGGCATTGCCTATACCTTCCACCAGGACGCCCCTGTCATTGAACCGGATATGCTGGAGACCGTATGGTGCGCTGTAAACCGATGCACAAAGAACGGAAAAGTACTGGGCAGCAAAGAGCGCATCTCTGTGACAGATGCGCTGAAAGCAGTCACCGTGAACACGGCATACCAGTATTTTGAAGAGCGGGAGAGAGGCAGCATCGCCCCGGGCAAGAGAGCGGATTTTGTGATCCTGTCTGAAAATCCGCTGGAAAAGGACAAAATGCAGATCCGGGATATCCGAGTGCTGGCAACGATAAAGGACGGGGATGTCATTTACCGAAGGGACACCCTCTGACCCGGAATCTCTTGTTTCTGTCTGTGATTACCCGTCAGACCCTTCCTTCAGCCCTTTTTAGTCTTCCACCAGCCGGATGCCTGTGATATCCGGTTCTATGATCAGGGAGTAGTTGGTATAATACACCACAAAGCCGGGCTTGGAGCCGTTTGGCTTTTTCACGTGTTTTTTCTGGATATAGTCAATCTCCACTTTGGGGGCAGTGCGTCCGCTGGAATAATACCCGGCCAGACGGCCTGCCTCCTCAAAGGTACGGTCAGGCAGCTCTTCATTGTTGGACTTTACCACCACATGGGAGCCTGCCATTTTCTTGGCATGGAACCACCAGTCACCTCCTGTGGCGAATTTAAAGGTGAGTTCTTCGTTCTGGTAATTATTTTTTCCCACATAAATGTGATAGCCGTCGCTGGATATATAATGCAGGGGTTTTGATTTGGCCTGCATTTTCTTTTTGCCGCCGGTATAGTGCTTCTTGATATACCCGTATTCCGTCAGTTCCTCCTTAATCTGGGACAGGTCGCTTTCCTGCTGGGCAATGTCCAGGGCAGCCTGAATGGATTCCAGGTGGCGGATCTCACTTTCTGTGTCCGCTAACTGTTCCTCCAGAGCCTGTGCGGTACGTTTCAGCTTATTGTACCTGTCAAAGTATTTCTTGGAGTTTTCCTGAGGGGTCATGGTGGGGTCAAGGGGAATGGTGATCTCCTCATTGGTATAATAATTCAGTGCCCGGAAGGATTTACAGCCCTCCTCCAGGTTATAGCCGTATGTGTTGATCAGCTCCCCATAGACTTTGTATTTGTCCATTTTTTTCGTGTCCTGCATCTGTTTTGTCTGCAGGTCGAATTTTTTCCAGTTGCGGTCCAGGGCGGTCTGGACAATTTTCCGCAGGTCCGCGGATTTCTGACGCATACGGGTAATGATATTTTTCTGGGCATAATACTGCTCCAGGACCTGGGAGATGGAATCGTATTCCCTGACTGTATAATCCGTATACTGGGTGAGGGGAACAGCTCCGAATTCCACCGGTTCCCCGGAGGGGCTGTACACAATATTGGGAGTAAAGCGCCCCACTTTTACATCCTCCATAAAGCGTGAAAACGCCTGGAAGACCCGTTCCTTCTCCTGCCCGGAAAGCCCGTCTGCAGGGTCACTTCCGTGTATGCCTGCTCTGGCGCAGATCTCCTCCGCGGCTGCGGGGCTTAACCCTGTAAGAGAGGTATAGATGGCCTTGGCTATATTGGAAGGCTTTCCGTACACCGCCGCATAAAATTCTTCCTCTGTGACAGCAAGGGGATTCTTCTTGTCCTGAGTCTGCGGAATAAAATAATCTCTTCCCGGAAGAACCTCCCTGACAGAGCTCATATTCAGGGATACATGCTTGATGCTGTCCAGGATCATGCGCTCCTCATTGAGGAAAATAATATTGCTGTGCTTGCCCATGATCTCCACCACCAGGGTTTTAAAGCACAGATCTCCAAGTTCATTTAAATGTTCTATTCGGATCTCAATGACACGCTCCAGCCCCGGCTGGGTCACTGCCGTGATCTTGCCGCTTCCCACATGCTTGCGCAGCAGCATACAGAAATTCGGCGCTGTGAGAGGGCTTACTTTGTTCTTGTCCGTAAAATAGATCAGAGGCAGGGAGGCGCTGGCTGATATGAGCAGCCGGTACTGTGTCCTGTTATTTTTTATGGTGAGGATAAGCTCATCCGCCTCGGGCTGGGCAATCTTGTTTATTTTGCCGCCCACAATCGTTTCATTTAATTCTTTTACTATATTTGCAATGGTAATTCCGTCAAAAGCCATATAAATTCTCCTTCCGATTCCGCTATCACGATTATATACGAAATGGAAACACAAAGCAAATGAAAAAAAGATTTGACTGGAAATTGTGATTGCTTTATAATAACCATGTATGTTTATGTCACTATCCAAAAAGCAGCCATATACAGCTTTGCGGACAGTAACAGATTTATGCTATGTGCAAATAAGAACAGCAGAAAAGAGAATGACATGATCAAGAGCATGACAGGCTTTGGAAGAGCCGAGGTGATTGACGAAGAAAGAAAAGTTACGGTTGAAATGAAATCCGTAAATCACCGCTATCTGGATATCAATATACGCATGCCCAAGAAGCTGAGCAGTTTCGAGGCTTCCATACGTGCCGTATTGAAAGAATATCTCCAGCGCGGCAAGGTGGACCTCTTCATCGCCTATGAGGACTACACCCAGTCCCGTGTTTCCGTAAAATACAACAGGGAAATTGCAGGACAATATTTAGAATACTTACAGCAGATGAGTGAAGAATTTCATCTGGAAAATGACATAAGAACGTCCAGGCTTCTAAGCTGCCCGGAGGTGTTCACCATGGAAGAACAGACGGTGGATGAAAAAGAACTGTGGAGTTCCCTGGAGGAAGTTCTGCGGGAGGCTGCCCGCCGGTTTGTGGATACCAGGATCAAAGAGGGCGGACATCTGAAGAATGACATTCTGGAAAAGCTGGACGGCATGTACAGCAAGGTAGAGCAGGTGGAGGCGCGTTCTCCTGAGATTCTCCGTGAATACAGAGAAAAGCTGGAGAATAAGGTGGCAGAACTTCTGCAGGATACCCAGATAGAGGAGAGCCGCATTGCGGCGGAAGTGATCCTCTTTGCGGATAAGATCTGCACGGACGAGGAAACCGTTCGCTTAAAGAGCCATATCTCCCATATGAAGGATGTACTGGAGCAGGAGGACGGCATCGGCAGGAAGCTTGACTTTATTGCCCAGGAGATGAACCGTGAGGCAAATACCATTTTATCCAAGGCCAATGACCTGGAGACTTCCAATCTTGCCATTGACTTAAAAACAGAGATAGAGAAGATCCGGGAACAGATTCAGAATATTGAATAAAGGCAGGAGGAATATGTCTAAATTAATCAATATCGGTTTCGGCAATGTAGTGAACACAGACAAAGTGGTGGCAGTTGTAAGCCCGGACGCGGCGCCCATCAAGCGCATGGTGCAGTCAGCAAAAGAGTCCGGCAAATCCATTGACGCCACGCAGGGCCGCAAGACAAAGGCAGTGATCATCACCAACAGTGAGATGCTGATCCTCTCAGCCCTGCAGCCGGAAACCATTGCAAAACGTTTCGGCACGTTTTACGAAAATGATCTAAAAGGGGAACAGGATGGATAACAGAGGAATTTTAACCGTGGTCTCCGGATTTTCCGGCGCGGGTAAAGGGACGCTTATGAAACGGCTTCTGGAGAAGTATGATACGTACTCCCTTTCTATTTCCGCGACCACCAGGGCACCGCGGGAGGGCGAGGAGCATGGAAGAGAATATTTCTTCCATTCAAAAGAAGAGTTTGAGGAGCTGATTTCCCAGGATGCATTGATTGAATATGCCCAGTATGTGGAAAACTATTACGGTACACCAAAGGCATACGTGGAAAAGCAGCTTGCCGCAGGCAGGGATGTGATCCTGGAAATTGAGATACAGGGAGCACTCAAGGTGAAAGAAAAGATGCCGGATACCCTGCTGATGTTTGTCACACCGCCTTCTGCCATGGAGCTGAAGCGGCGGCTGACAGACAGGGGGACCGAAACACCTGAGGTCATAGAATCCAGGCTTCGCAGGGCATCCGAGGAAGCCAAGGGAATGCCGCTTTATGATTATGTGCTCATCAATGACGATCTGGAAGAATGCGTTGACAGGATGCACAGCATTATTCAAAGCCAGCACAACACTGTGAAAAACAGTGCGCCTTTTATAGAAAAAATAACCAGTGAAGTAGCAGTATTTGCGAAAGGAGAATGAGATATGATACATCCGTCTTACACAGAATTAATGGACGCAATCAACGAGGAGGGCAATATCGAGGACGAACCGTTAGTCACCAGCCGTTACTCTGTTGTACTGGCTACCAGCAAGAGAGCCAGACAGCTTATTGCAGGCCGTGAGGCCATGGTTCACTCATCAGGCAAAAAACCTCTGTCCACAGCAGTGGAAGAGATTTATCAGGGCAAGGTAAAAATCCTGCCGGATGATTTCCAGGAGGAAGAGGAGACAACAGAGAACTAAATTTACAGGGACTGCCGCCAGATGCGGGCAGTCCTTTCTACCATTACTGACAAGGAGTATGCATGAGGAAAGTTTTATTTATATCTCTTGGATGTGACAAGAACCTGGCGGATTCTGAGGAGATGCTGGGCATGCTTGTGGAGCATGGGTATACCATCGTAAACGATGAGACAGAGGCTGATGTGGCTGTTGTCAACACCTGTGCCTTCATCCATGATGCCAAGGAGGAGAGCATTTCCAATATTCTGGAAATGGCAAAGTATAAGGAGACAGGTTCCCTCAAGGTCCTGCTGGTGACCGGTTGTCTGGCGCAGCGGTACAAGGAGGAAATTATAGAGGAGATCCCGGAAGTAGATGCTGTCCTGGGGACAACCAGCTTTGACGATATCATAGAGGCCCTTGACAAGGCATTTGAAGGGGAGCGGTATCTGGAGTTCAAGGATACCTCCTATCTGCCGGATGTGGAGACAAAGAGGATGATCACCACCGGCGGCTATTATGAATACCTGAAGATCGCAGAGGGATGTGACAAGCACTGCACCTACTGTATTATCCCGAAGCTCAGAGGCAGATACCGCAGTGTTCCCATGGAAAAGCTCATAAAGCAGGCAGAATACATGGCAGAGCAGGGCGTGAAGGAACTGATCATAGTAGCGCAGGAGACCACTATATACGGCTGTGACCTGTACGGGGAGAAAACCCTGCATAAGCTTTTAAAGAAGCTGTGCCGCATCCCCGGCATTGCATGGATCCGCGTGCTCTACTGTTATCCCGAGGAGATTTATCCGGAGCTGATCCGGGTGATGAAGGAGGAACCGAAGATCTGTCATTATCTGGACCTGCCCATACAGCACTGCAATGACAGAATCCTGAAGCGCATGGGCAGACGTACCACCAGGCAGGAACTTGTGGACATCATCACAGCTCTCAGAAGAGAGATTCCCGATATTGTGCTTCGGACAACTCTGATCACCGGATTTCCGGGGGAGACACAAGAGGAGCATGAGGAGCTGATGGACTTTATTGATGAGATGGAGTTTGACAGGCTTGGCGTCTTTACCTATTCGCCTGAGGAGGATACCCCTGCGGCCATTATGCCGGACCAGATCGATGAGGAAGTCAAGAAGGACCGTCAGGCAGAGCTTATGGAGCTTCAGCAGGAGATCTCCTTGGACAAGGGACAGGAGAAGATCCACTCTGAAGTTGAGGTTATGATCGAAGGGAAAGTGGCAGATGAAAATGCCTATGTGGGCCGCACATACGGAGATGCACCGGGTGTGGACGGATATATTTTCGTCAATACGGATACGGAGCTTATCTCAGGAGATTTGTGCAAGGTGCATGTGACCGGCGCTCTGGAATATGATTTGATAGGAGAGTTAAAAGATGAATACACCGAATAAACTGACGATCGCAAGAGTCGTTATGATTCCGTTCTTTGTGGCTTTTTTAATGTATGATATTGCGGGAAGTGCCGGAAAGTGGATCGCGCTGGCCATCTTTATCGCTGCCAGCCTGACAGATACCCTGGACGGCTATCTGGCCAGGAGAGATAATCTGGTGACCAACTTCGGCAAATTCATGGACCCGCTGGCGGACAAGCTTCTGGTCTGCTCCGCGCTGATCTGCTTTACCGGTATGGGTGAGCTGCCGGCCTGGATCACCATTGTGATCATAGCCCGTGAATTTATCATCAGCGGTTTCCGTCTGGTAGCTGCGGACAACGGCATCGTGATCGCTGCCAGCTACTGGGGCAAATTCAAGACCGTATCACAGATGATCATGATCATTCTTATGATCATGGATATTCAGAATCAGGCATTCCAGATCCTGATCCAGATTTTCGTGGTGATTGCCGTTGCACTTACCCTGATCTCTCTTGTGGATTACATCTTGAAGAATAAAAGTGTTTTAAGCATGCAGGATTAAAGGAAGAAAATATGGCTATGCTGCCTGGGAAGGAGAGAAACTTATGACAGCGGAATTGATATGTGTGGGAACAGAGTTGCTTCTGGGCAATATTGTGAATACGAATGGGGCCTACCTGGCGAGAAAATGCGCCGCTCTTGGGCTTTCCATGTATCATCAGAGTATTGTGGGGGACAATGACAAACGTCTGGAGGAGACTATCCGGACAGCGACGGACCGGTCTGACGTGGTGATCCTCTGCGGAGGCCTTGGCCCCACGAAGGATGACCTGACAAAAGAAGTGGCTGCTAAGGTTATGGGAAAAAAGCTGAAAGAGGATAAGCATTCCAGAGAGCGTATCCAGGCTTATATGGATAACTATGTAAAGAGCCATCCGGGTACCAGGATCACAGAGAATAACTGGAAACAGGCGCTTCTGCCGGAAGGTGCCGCTGCTGTGGACAATGAAAACGGAACTGCCCCGGGAATCATAATGGAGGAAAAGGGAACAGTGCTGATTCTGCTGCCCGGCCCGCCAAACGAGCTGATTCCCATGTTTGAAGAAAAAATATACCCCTATCTCAGGAAAAAACAGCCGGAGGTCATTGCCTCTGAGATGGTAAAGGTGTGCGGCTTAGGTGAGAGCCAGGTGGAGACAGATATTGAAGATCTCATCGAAAAACAATCTAATCCCACCATTGCCACATATGCCAAGACAGGGGAAGTGCACCTGCGTGTGACGGCAAAGGCTGAAAATGAAAAGGCTGCCAGGAAGCTGATCAAGCCTGTCGTCCGTGAGCTGAAGGTGCGTTTTGGTGCCAATATCTATACCACGGATGAGGATAAATCCCTGGAAAGCGCAGTTGTGGATCTGCTCAGAAACCAGGATATCTCCCTGACCACGGTGGAGTCCTGTACAGGCGGTGCGCTGTCTGCCAGGATCGTAGATGTTCCGGGTGCTTCCGATGTGTTAAAACAGGGATTCGTCACATATACCAACCGTGCCAAGAGAAAATACGTTATGGTTAAGAAAAGTACCTTAAAAGAATACGGTGCCGTCAGCGAGAAGTGTGCAAAGGAAATGGCAAAAGGCGGATGCTTTGTGACCGGTTCCGATGCAGCAGTCTCCATCACCGGATTCGCAGGACCGGACGGCGGTACCGAGGAGGCGCCGGTGGGAACCGTGTTTATCGGGTGCTGCTTAAAAGGAAAGACAGTGGTGCAGGAATTCCACTTCGGGGGAGACCGCAGCAAAATCAGGGAACAGGCAGCAACTTATGCCCTGATCCTTCTAAGAGAATGTATTCTGGAAAATTTTGAGCGCCGTAATGATGAAAGCAGTAAATGATCTCCATACAGACAGCCGCCCGGTACCTGATACCGGGCGGCTGTTATAGTCTAATGCATCTAATGCATCATTTTGATGATCTGCATCATACGGTTGATGCGGGCTACCTCTTCCGGCGGTTTTCCCATTTTCAATACCTCGATTATGGTGTCCATCTCCTGACGCGAAAAATCAAGTCCCCCGGATTGACTTTTGTTCTGAGAGACTGCTGACATGAGAAAGGGCAGCAGTTCGTTCATTCCCTTCTGGCTTCCCTGATTTGCTATGTTATTGAGCATTTTCAGCTTCTCAGGGTCCATGCCTTTCAGATTGGGGTTGTTCATCCAGTTGTCCTGAAAATTCCCCTGCTGCTGAAAATTCCCCTGTTGCTGAGGATTTCCCTGCTGCTGCGTATTCTGCTGGTACTGTCCGTAAGTCTGCTGCGGCCCGGACTGGTACTGCTGGGTATTACCGCGGGGGTCAGACTGATATGCCTGGGAATTAACCCCTGGCCCGCCCCCCTGCGCTCCGCCCTGTGCATTTCCCTGGAAGGGCTGAGAGCCGTTCTGGAAAGCAGGATTGTTCTGCTGAGGACCGTTCTGGAAAGCGGGATTGCCCTGCTGGGAACCGTTCTGGAAGTCTGGATTACCCTGCTGAGATGTATTCTGGAAAGTGGGATTGCCCTGCTGGGAACCGTTCTGGAAAGTGGGATTGCCCTGCTGGGAACCGTTCTGAAATGCCGGATTGCCCTGCTGAGAACCATTCTGGAAAGGTCGGGAACCTTGCTGGGAACCGTTCCGGAAGGGCGGGGTGTTCTGGCGGGAGCCATTCTGGAACGACTGGTTGTTCTGCCGGGAATCATTTTGGAAGGTCTGGTTACCCTGCTGAAATGCATTTTGTGGGGTCTGGCCGGCCTGCTGAGGGCCATTTTGCGAGGCCTGCCCACTCTGCTGAGGACCATTTTGTGAGGGCTGCCCACCCTGCTGGGAGCCTGGCTGTGGTCCTGCGTGATAGGGCTGCTGATTTCCGATGGGGAATCTGAGGCCGCCCGGACGGTATCCTCCCTGGCCCGGGCCGTTCTGACGGGAGTTTGATGGCTGTTCTTGTTTCCGGCTTTCCGCCTGTGTCTGCGGCGACTCGTCTGCCGACGGCTTTCCGGCAGGATTTCTGAGATTCTGCCTGTAATTCTGATTATTCATATTTACCTCCGTTTTTACTGTTTCGGCACATCCTGGGACAGCTCAAAAAGCTGCACCATGGCCATGGTATTGATGAGCGAGTCAATTCTTTCCTTCGCAGGTCCGCGGCATACCTTGCTGCAGGCTGTGAGCATTTCAAGAGGGTCTGCCGTAAACTGCTCCTGGGCATGCATCTGCATATCCGCCTGCGGCTGTGAGAAGAGACGTATGGTATTGGATAACTCCAGAAATTTGGCATATACTGATATGAGCCTTTGGCCCTGGGCCGGAAGATAAGGCATGGCCGCTTTCAGAATTTCCACCTGATCCTCCGCTATCATTTCGTCCAGAATATTATGTTCTTCCATTCTAGCTCCTTCCAAAACTTCCGCTTTCTAAACCTTATGTTTCCTCTATACAGGATATGACGAAAAAACAGTTCTGCCATAGTATAATAGGGAAAGGGGTGTATACACATGGAACAGCATGAAATCAGACTGGTGGAGGAAGACAACACCATTTATGAAATAGATATGGACTGCATCAGGAAAAAACAACTGGCGGCAAAGAGAGCCATGGAAGCAGATGAAAAGAGAAGACTTGATTTTGAAAAGAACAGGGCAAAAGAAACATGACAAAGTAAAAAGCCGGGGCTCATCACCCCGGCTCTTTTTGATGAGACTGCTGTTCCGGGACTGCCCTGCAGTCACAGGACAATATCCGCGGAACAGAGAAAAGTCAAACTTTTACCAAAGCCTCTCATCTGTTTTTGCTTTGTTATTGATTAGCAGAAACCGTGTCCGCCGCATCCGCACAGGAGCAGCAGGATAATGATAATACAGCTGCAGTCGCCGCCGAAGCCGCCGCATCCGCAATCATTTCCACATCCGCCGCCGCTGTTTCCGTTTCCACAGCAGCAAAGCAGAAGAAGAATCCAGATGATACAGCTGCAGTCGCCGCCGAATCCACGGGAAACTCCACATCCTCCTCCACAGTTATCATCGCATCCGCAACCACAGTTTGTAGCAGCTAAATCACTCATTTTGTATCCTCCAAAGAATTTTGATTACACTTACATGATATGTGCCGGGGAGGAATTGGTGCAGGTTTGCGGAAAAGATTTTTAAATATTCGTGAAAACAGAGAAGATCCGGTACACATCCAACGCCCCATATCCCCATTCACGGTTGGGGTAAAGCTGTACCTGGGTCCTTCTGGCGCCGCGGATAAACAGGGCTTTCAGCTCTGCATTGTTAAATATCTTGGGCGGATTTCTTTTTGCCCCCCACTCGATCACAAGAGCACAGGCTCCGGCAGTGATGGCCGCCGCCACAGAGGAGCCGGTCATGGTTGTGAAACGTCCTCCGGGCGCCGGGCCGAACACATTGACTCCCGGTGCTGCGATATCCGGCTTTATGAGACCTGTACGTGTAAATCCCCTGCTGGAGTTGACGAACAGGCTGTTATTGTATGCGTTGAAAGTAGAAGTGGTCAGGGACACCTCCGCCGCCGAGGGCGCAGTGATGGTGGTGTTGGGGTCCGGTCTCAGAAAAGTTACATCAGGCGCCATAAACCCGTCGACCGGAAGCCAGATATGGAAGTTCCCCGCATTGTTGCTGCTGGAATACACATTGATCTTCCATGCGCCCGGTGTGGGATTGGAAAAGCGGAAGAAAATGAGCTGGTCACCGGATATGGTCTGAATCAGTTCCGAGGCAATAAAAATCTCTGTATCTTCCAATACAAACTGTATGGTATCCGAATAATTGATCCGGGTGGGCAGCCGCTGTATGACCTCGCCCAAAGGGGATTCAAAACCAACCGAATAGATTTCAGGGGGCGCGCCCCATAATTCCGCGGTAAATCCCCTTGTATTTTCCGGCACCAGGATCTCTACTGCTGTGCTGGTGTTTGGCGCAGGTGCTTCTGCAAAGAAATGATGGGCCTTGCCCGCTTCATTTCCGGCTGCGGCTACGGAATAGACTCCCCAGTAATTGGCAGATACAGTCAGGGACGATGCAAGGGCAGATTGTCCTGAATGCGCCCCCTGGTTGGAGCCAAGGCCAATACAGATGACCAGGGGAGCCTGCAGCTCATTGGAGAGGAGCAGAAGATAGCGGATTCCCATCATGATATCGGATTCCTGATAAACAGGATTGCTGCTTGTGTGGTAGAAAAGCTCTTTTAAGTAATTTTTCGCTTCTTTCAGTTTTACGACTGCCAGCATACTGGAAGGGGCAGCTCCTATGAAGTCATTGTCCGGCAGGCTGCTTCCCGCGGCGGCGCCTGCCAGAAAAGTCCCGTGACCGATGGTATCCTGTGAGGGGATAAGCTCCAGGGGATTTTCTGACGCCAGTGCATTCTCCAGGTCCTCATGGGTGTATCCTGTCCCGTACTGCATGTCAAAGGGCGGCGTGCCGCTCTGAATCGTCTGGTCCCACAGCCCGTAGATGCGGCTGCCCCCGTCTGACCGTCTGAATGCGGGATGTGTGTAATCAATCCCCGTATCAATGAAGCCGATCAGGATACCGCGCCCCTTCAGATTCAGCGCCGGCTGGTTCTGGACTGCAGTGATTCCCGAAACCTCCAGACTGACCGTGTCCAGAAGGGAGTAGAGATTGGGAATGGTATTATAGAAGAGACCATTGGCAAAATAATCCCTGATATCAGAGGAAGGGAGGCGCCCGTGTATCATTCCATAATAGTTGTTGAAAAGCTGGGCCCCAAATTCCCGGTAGTCTTCCAGAAACTGCGGATATATGGGGAGGATATAGTCGGCATAATCCTCAGACAAGATCATTTCTTTGATTGTAGGCATATAAAATTTCCATACTGTCTGTTTTTAATAAGTCTATGAGGAAGCCCTCTGAAATATTGGCAGTAAAGCTGTTTTCTGAATACCATAAAGAAGAACTCATATACGGAGCTTTGGGAAATGATGCAGAAATGGCTTACCGGAAAAAATATAGGTGTCGCCATCCTGGACACCGGAATTTATCCTCATATAGATTTTGACTGCCGAATCCGTGCTTTTCTTGATATGGTACACGGAAGAACCCTTCCTTATGATGACAATGGACACGGCACGCATGTGGCCGGAATCCTGGCCGGCAGCGGAGCTGCCCTGAACGGAAAATACAAAGGCGTAGCGCCGGGCTGCGATATCATTGCAGTGAAGGTGCTGGATGAAAGCGGCAATGGCAACAAGGAGCAGGTAATCGAAGCACTGGACTGGATCAAGGCCAACCGGATCAAATACAACATCAGGATCATCAATATCTCCGTGGGCACTACCCAGAAGGAATCGCACCGGGATCTGATCTATGCGGTGGAATCCGCCTGGGATGACGGATTTATTGTTGTAGCCGCCGCCGGCAACATGGGACCGGGGCAGGGCAGCATCACAGCTCCCGGCAGCAGCCGGAAAGTCATCACCGTTGGTTCTGCCGATATGCTGGTACGCCATCAGGGTATTTCAGGGAGAGGCCCCACCTGCGACTGCATTATCAAGCCGGATATTGTGGCACCCGGCAACGCCATTGTCTCCTGTGCCAACCGAAGCGGCAGCATGCCTTATGCAGTGAAAAGCGGCACATCCATGTCAACCCCTATGGTCTCAGGCGGCATTGCGCTGCTTCTTGAAAAAAATCCCGCACTGTCCAATCTGGAAGTCAAGAAAAGACTGATGGAGACAGCTAAAGATCTGGGCTATCCCCACAACCTGCAGGGTTGGGGGCTTTTTCAGTTAGAGCATTTTTTATATGATGAAAAGATTTGAAAATTATAGTTGACAAACAATGTATCATTGTATACAATAATACAAGAAATTCATTAAGATAAAGTGATAGCATATTGAAAATGTGATGCCGGGTCATACCGGAAGTTAAGATGAGGAGTGACGAATATGATAAACAGAGCTGTCAGAATGAATTACCATACAAATTTACTGGAACTGGAAGAGCATATGTATCCCCTGGTGGATGTGCAGACACCGAATGTATTTCACAATCTTTTCCCCTACACAGAGGTACCCAAGATTGCGTTTAACGACAGGATCGTGCCCCACCATATGCCGGATGACATCTGGATCACTGACACCACGTTCCGCGACGGGCAGCAGTCAAGAGCTCCTTACAGCACAGAGCAGATTGTAACTATCTTTGATTATTTACACAAACTGGGCGGACCAAACGGCAGGATACGCCAGAGCGAATTTTTCCTTTACAGTAAAAAGGACAGAGACGCCGTATATAAATGTCTGGAGCGGGGATATAAATTCCCGGAAGTTACGAGCTGGATCCGTGCCAGCAAGAAGGATTTTGAACTGGTAAAGGACATTGGTCTGAAGGAGACCGGTATCCTGGTGAGCTGTTCCGACTACCATATTTTCTATAAAATGAAAATGACCAGAAAGCAGGCCATGGAGCATTACCTGAGTGTGATCCGTGAATGCCTGGAGACGGGAATCAGCCCCAGATGCCATCTGGAGGATATAACAAGAGCGGATATCTACGGCTATGTGATCCCCTTCTGTCTGGAACTGAATAAACTGATGGAGGAGTACTCCATTCCCATTAAGGTGCGCTGCTGTGACACCATGGGATATGGCGTGAACTATCCGGGTGCTGTGATCCCACGCTCCATTCCGGGCATTATTTACGGTATTCTGACACATGCCGGAATCCCTTCCGAGCTGATTGAATTCCATGGCCACAACGATTTCTACAAGGCTGTGAGCAATTCCACGACGGCGTGGCTTTACGGCGCAAGCGGTGTAAACTGCTCCCTGTTCGGCATTGGTGAGAGAACCGGCAATACACCCCTTGAAGCTATGGTATTCGAGTACGCGCAGATCAAAGGCTCCCTGGACGGCATGGATACAAGGGTCATCACAGAGCTTGCGGAGTACTACGAAAAAGAGATCGGATACAAGGTGCCCTCCACAACACCGTTTGTGGGAAGTGCATTCAATGTGACGAGAGCCGGTATCCATGCAGACGGTCTTCTGAAGAATGAAGAGATCTACAATATCTTTGATACGGATAAATTCCTGGGCCGTCCGCCGCAGGTGGCTGTTTCCAACACCTCGGGCCTTGCCGGCATTGCTCACTGGATCAACAATCATTACCGCCTGTCCGGTGAGAAACAGGTGCAGAAGAACAGCGAACTGGTGCAGATGGTAAAGGCATGGGTGGATGCCCAGTACGAGGAGGGACGCGTGACTGTCCTGACGGATGAGGAGCTGATATCCGTGATCGAGGAGAGCTGCGCAAGATTAAATATAACCTTATAAGGCAATGACATGTGAGGAAGGAAGCAAAATGGCAGGTAGAGAAAAGTCCCTGAGGGGCCAGGTGTTTGACAAGATCCGTTCAGATATTCTGAAAGGCCGTTACCAGCAGGGAGACGAATTGGTGGAATGTACCATAGGGAAAGAGCTGGGAGTCAGCAGAACTCCGGTCCGGGAAGCCATCCGGCAGCTGGAACTGGAGGGCCTGGTACGCCTGGTGCCAAACAAAGGAGCCTTTGTCAACGGGATATCCGCAAGGGACGTGACTGATATTTATTTGATCCGCTCCCGGCTGGAAGGGCTCTGTGCCCGGATGGCCGTGGAGAATATAACACCGGAACAGCTGGAAGCCATGGAGGAGGCCATTGTCCTGTCAGACTATCATGCAAAGAAAGAACACTATGAGCAGGTCTGCGAAATGGACGGCAAGTTCCATAAGCTGCTCTATGAGGCGTCCGGCAGCCGGATGCTTTCCCACACACTGTCTGATTTTCATCAATATGTACAGCGTGTGCGGCAGGTATCCATTATGAACCGCATGCGTCTGAATAAATCAGGCAGTGAGCACACAGAGATTCTGGAAGCCATAAAGAGCAAAAACGCGGATCTGGCGGAACAGGTAGCTGCAAGACACATATTTAATACAGTTGAGAATCTGAAACATTTTAATCTGGAAGAAATTCTGCGGGAAGAATACGGAAAGGAGAACGACAACAATGGAAAAAATTAAAATGACAACACCTCTGGTGGAAATGGATGGGGATGAGATGACAAGGATCCTCTGGAAAATGATCAAAGAGGATCTGCTTGCGCCATATGTGGAACTGAACACAGAGTATTATGATCTGGGACTGGAGTACAGAAATGAGACCGGCGACCAGGTGACAGTGGATGCGGCCAATGCCACAAAGAAATACAAAGTAGCGGTAAAATGTGCCACCATCACCCCGAACGCGGCCAGAATGGACGAGTATCACTTAAAGGAAATGTATAAAAGTCCCAACGGCACCATTCGTTCCATGCTGGACGGTACGGTTTTCAGGGCGCCTATTGTGGTAAAAGGAATCGAGCCCTGTGTAAAGAACTGGAAGAAACCCATCACTCTGGCAAGACATGCCTACGGGGATGTCTATAAAAACACAGAGATGGTCATTCCCGGACCGGGCAGGGTGGAGCTTGTATATACCGCGGCTGACGGAACAGAGACAAGAGAACTGGTGCATAACTTCACAGGTGCCGGGGTGGCACAGGGAATGCACAACTTAAATGATTCCATTGAGAGCTTTGCCAGAAGCTGCTTTGAATACGCGCTCTCCACAAAACAGGATCTGTGGTTCTCCACCAAGGACACCATTTCCAAAAAGTATGACCATACCTTCAAGGATATTTTCCAGGACATCTATGAGAAAGAATATAAGGATGCCTTTGAAAAGGCCGGTATTACATATTTCTATACACTGATCGACGACGCGGTGGCACGTGTGATGAAAGCCGAAGGCGGCTTTATCTGGGCCTGCAAGAACTATGACGGGGATGTTATGAGTGATATGGTATCCTCCGCTTTCGGCTCTCTGGCTATGATGACATCCGTGCTGGTATCCCCTCACGGATATTTTGAGTATGAAGCTGCACACGGAACCGTACAGCGCCACTATTACAAACATTTAAAAGGGGAAGAGACTTCCACCAACTCCGTGGCTACCATCTTTGCCTGGTCCGGAGCTTTGAGAAAACGCGGGGAGCTGGATGGAAATACAGACCTCTGCCTGTTTGCCGACCGGCTGGAACAGGCCACGCTCACTACTATCGAAAAGGGAGAGATGACAAAAGACCTTGCACTCATCACGTCAATTAAGAATCCTTCTGTATTGAACAGCCGTGAGTTTATACTGGCTGTAAGGAAGAATCTGGATGTTTTATACG
Organism: Blautia sp. NSJ-175; assembly: GCF_022867815.1. Lineage (NCBI taxonomy): Bacteria > Bacillati > Bacillota > Clostridia > Lachnospirales > Lachnospiraceae > Blautia > Blautia sp. NSJ-175. The sequence continues at coordinate 67,744 of NZ_JALIFQ010000020.1, read as the reverse complement.
CGTAAAAAATAAGCGTCTGCTGATTTAAAAGTCCATGTAAGAGAGAGAAACAAGTCCCTGCTTACATGGACTTATTATTTGTGAAAAAAAGTCTCGGGCAGGGGTTGAAAAATTTAGTCAATTTCTTATAATGGGTATTAACCGAATCGGTAAAGCATTAAAGGAGGCACAGGATGGAGGACAGACTTAGCAGTCTCTCAGAAGAGAAGAAGAACGCGGTTGTCAATGCAGCACTGGAAGTGTTTGGCACCAATGAATACAAACGGGCATCCACAGACCTGATCGCTGCAAAGGCAGGCATCTCAAAAGGGCTGCTGTTTTACTATTTTAAAAATAAGAAAGAGCTGTATATGTACATATTTGAGTATGTCATGGAGAAGGTAGGACCGCGCCTTTTAGACCGGCACTTTTTTGAAATAACGGATTATTTTGAGCTGCTGGCCTATGCAGCAGACAAAAAAGCCCGTATCCTCTCCAGTTTTCCCTTTCTTATGGAGTTCAGTGTCCGGGCATTTTTTACATCCAGGGAGGACGTATCGGAAGATATGAACTCTTTTATGAAAAACCAGATGGATACCATGTTCGTGGATTATTTCAAGAATGTAGATATGACTAAATTCAGGGAGGACATAGATCCCAAAGAAATACTGAACATGCTTCTCTGGCTCACTGACGGATATCTGCACCAGAGAATGTTTTATACCGATACGGTGGATGCGGATGAATTGATGCGTCAATTCAGAAAATGGTCAGAAATGCTGAAGCGGATCGCATACAAAGAAGAGTATCTAACCGAAATGGTTGGAAGGAGGCAAAAAAATGAACGTGATTGAAATCAGTCATATTACGAAAGACTATGGGCAGAACCGCGGCGTTTTTGATGTTAGTTTTTCTGTAAAACAGGGAGAGGTACTGGGGTTTTTAGGGCCAAACGGTGCCGGTAAGACAACCACGATCCGGCAGTTGATGGGATTCATCAAACCGGATAAGGGCAGACTGTCCATTCTGGATATGGACTGCTTCAAAGAGTCGGATAAGATCCAGACATCTCTTGGGTATCTGCCGGGAGAGATCGCTTTTATTGATTCGATGACAGGGATGGAGTTTATCCGCTTTGTGGCTAAAATGAAAAATATGAGAGATATGGGCCGGGCACAGGAACTGATGAAGATGTTTGACTTGAACGCGTCCGGCAAACTGAAGAAAATGTCAAAGGGCATGAAGCAGAAGATAGGAATCGTCTGTGCCTTTATGAACCCGCTGGCCAGCATCCTGATCCTGGATGAACCCACCAGCGGACTAGACCCTCTGATGCAGAACCGTTTTGTGGAGCTGATCCTTTCCGAGAAGAAAAAGGGAAAGACCATTTTGATGTCTTCTCATATGTTTGAGGAAATTGAGCGCACCTGTGACCGCGCTGCCATTATCCGAGACGGACGGCTGGTTGCAGTGGAGGAGATGGAGAAACTGAAAGAGGGGCGGCAGAAGGTGATTGATATCACCTTCCGGGAGGCGGATATGGCAGAGGCATTCGCTGCCGCATTCCCGGAGGCAGTCTATCAGCCCGGCAGTAAAACGGTAACGGCCAAGGTTGGAAAAAACCTGGATGCCTTTATCAAAAAAGCAGGCGCCTATACGGTCACGGATTTCGACGTGCGCACACAGAGCCTGGAAGAGTTCTTCATGCATTTCTACGGAGAGGGGGCAGCAAAATCATGAATGCTACACTGTTTAAAAAAGAGATCAAATCCAACTGGCTGCTGCTCGTCATTTTTCTTGTAGTGCTCAGTGTATACGGAAGTATGATCACCATGATGTTTAACCCCGAGATGGGAGACAGCCTGAAAATGATGGCTGACAGTATGCCGGATCTGTTTGCGGCATTCGGCATGGCTGACGTGGGCCAGACGCTGCTGGAATTTGTATCCGGATATTTATACGGAATGCTGTATGTGGCCTTCCCCGGGGTATTTATCATTATCCTATCCAACAGACTGGTATCCAGATATGTAGATAACGGTTCCATGGCCTACCTGCTGGCGGTACCACAGAAACGATGGAAGATCATGCTGACTCAGTGTGTCTTCATGCTGACCTGCCTGGTTGTCATGGTGGTATATGTGACCTGCCTGATTCTTGCTTTCAGTGAGGCGCTTTTTCCGGGAGAGATGGAGACAGGTGCTTTCCTTCGGATCAATGTGGGATTATTGGGTATCCTTGTATTTTTCGGCGGGACATGTTTCTGTGCATCCTGCTGCAGCAATGAGACAAAGACTTCCTCCGCGGTCAGCACAACCGTGGTGGTATATTCCATTCTCGTGCAGATGATATCACAGGTGGGGGATAAATTCGAGAAAGTAAAATACGCCACCCCCATAACCCTCTTTGATATTGACGGGCTGGCTGCAGGTGACGGGAAGGCGTGGATCATGTGCGGCATTTTGTATCTGGCAGGAATCCTGCTTATGGGAATAGGGATCATACGGTTCAGCAAACGGGATCTGCCTTTGTAAGAGATGGAATCGCAGACGGCCGAAGGATAGCAGCCGGATATAAAAAACGGGAGGAGCAGGCATTATGCCAGCTCTTCCCATTTTTCATACAGTTCTTCCAGCTTTTCTGCAATCTCAGCTTTTTCATTGGCAAGCCGGACGCATTCAGCCACATTGACGGCAACTTCAGGCTTTTCCATCTCACTGTCGATCTCTTTGTCCCTGGTTTCCAGGCGTTCAATCTCTGCCTCTGTCTTCTTCAGATCATTTTCACGCTTTCTCTGGCGTGCCTGTTCTTCTTTGCGCTGTTTCCAGTCCAGTTTCGTGGCGGATACGGATTCCGCAGCCTGTTCCTCCTCAAGGCCCGGCGCATAGATGCGGGTGAGCTCCTCCCTCTTCTCCATGTAATAATCATAGTTGCCGATATAGTTTACCATACTCTGGTTGGTCAGCTCCAGGATCCTGGTGGCGGTACGGTTGATAAAGTAACGGTCATGGGATACATACAGCACCGTACCCGTATAATTGCGCAGGGCCTCCTCCAGGATCTCCTTTGACATAATGTCAAGATGGTTGGTAGGCTCATCCAGGATCAGGAAATTGGCTTCTGAGAGCATGAGCTTTGCCAGGGATACGCGGCCCCGTTCCCCGCCGCTTAAGGATGCGATCTTTTTAAAGACATCATCCCCGGTAAAGAGAAAGGCAGCCAGCAGATTGCGGATCTCCGTGTTGGTGAGCTTGGGAAAATCATCCGAAATCTCCTCGAAGATGGTTTTTTCCATATGCAGCACGTGGTGCTCCTGGTCATAGTAGCCGATGTGTACTTTACTTCCCAGATGGAAGACGCCGGCGTCGGCCGGGACCAGCTCGTTCAGTATTTTGAGTATCGTCGTTTTTCCGGTTCCGTTATTCCCGATGATGGCCACACGCTCCCCGCGTTTGATGGAAAAGTTCAGATCAGAAAACAGCGGGAGGGAGGGAAAGGATTTAGAGAGATGTTCCACGGTCAGCACATCCATGCCGCTCTCTATGCGGGGCTTCAGGTAAATACGCATGGACGCGTTTACCTCAGTCGGTTTTTCTATGACTTCAATCTTATCCAGCATCTTTTCCCGGCTCTCAGCCCGCTTAATGGACTTTTCCCGGTTGAACTGCTTTAATTTGGCAATGACTTCCTCCTGGTGTTTGATCTCCTGCTGCTGATTGAGGTAGGCCTGGTAGGCATCTCTGCGAAGCTGGGCCTTTTTCTCACTGTAGGCGGAATAGTTTCCGCTGAAGGAGCTTACCTTTCCGTTGTCAATATCAATCACCTTGGTCACGATCCTGTCCAGAAAATACCGGTCGTGGGATACGATAAGGACAGCTCCCGGATAATTCAAAAGGTACGTCTCCAGCCAGGAGATGGAGTCCATATCCAGATGGTTGGTAGGCTCATCCAGAAGGATGATATCCGGTTTTGACAGCAGCAGACGGCCAAGGGCCACACGGGTTTTCTGGCCTCCTGACAGGGTGGAGATTTCTTTTTCAAAGTCACTCTCCGGAAAGCCGAGTCCCTTCAGTACGCCCACAAGCTCACTTTTATACGCATAGCCGTTCTCCATCTCAAACTCATGGGTCAGCCGGGAATACGTCTCCATCAGGCGGTCCAGCTCCTCCCCTTGGGCGTGCTTCATCTGTTTTTCGGTTCTGCGCATATGAAGCTCCATATCCAGAATATGCTGTTTGACCTGGAGCAGAGAGTCATAGATGGTGAGCGCGCTGTCCAACTCCTGATGCTGGGCCAGATAGCCGATGGTCCTGCCCCTTGATAAGATTACCTCTCCGCTGTCCGCGGGAATCTCCTGCATGATGATGCGCAGCAGTGTGGATTTTCCTGCTCCGTTGATGCCCACCAGGGCGGCTTTTTCGCGTTCTTCTATATGGAAGGAGGCATCATGGATCAGATTCATGCCTCCGAACGATTTTTCAATGTTTTGACATGCCAGTATCATTTTATACGAATCTCCTTTATCTTTTGGTTCACCCTTCCTATTATATCGGAAATTCAGAATTTGACAACAGATAAAAACAACAATAACTGGAATTGTATTTGACTTTATTTTAACAATTATATATAATATTCCTATATGAAACAGAAAACTTAGACATAAGGAGGGTAAAGTCGTGGACGAAAAATGCATATCAAAAGCAGTCATCAGAAGACTTCCCCGATATTACAGATATTTAGGAGAACTTTTGGAAGATGGTGTGGAACGTATTTCCTCAAACGAGCTGAGCAGCAAGATGCGCGTGACCGCATCCCAGATTCGCCAGGACCTGAACAATTTCGGAGGATTCGGGCAGCAGGGATACGGCTATAATGTGCAGTACCTGTATACAGAGATCGCCAAGATCCTGGGGCTCGACAGGACCCACAACATGATCATCATCGGAGCCGGCAATCTGGGACAGGCACTGGCCAATTATGTACAGTTTGAAAAGCGCGGATTTAAAGTGGTGGGTATATTTGATGTGAATCCGGTTCTGAAAGGTATCTCTATCCGTGGGAACGAAATTCTTATGATGGATGAACTTCCCCAGTATCTGAAGGATAATGATGTTCAGATAGCAGCGCTGACTCTGCCTAAGAATAACGCGGAGGAGACAGCCAACCTGCTGGTGGAAAACGGAATCAAAGCCATCTGGAATTTCGCACATCTGGATCTGGAGGTCCCGGAGGATGTCATCGTGGAAAATGTACACCTTTCTGAGAGCCTCATGCGATTGTCTTATAACCTGAATTGTTATGTGACCGAACATAAAAAGTAAGAAAAGGCTGCTGCGGAATTTTTGCGGCGGCCTTTTGCTCTGCAGGAAGGTTTGACAGACTTCCCTGATTCATACCGGAATAAGAGAGGAGTGTATGATATGAAACAAATCGTAACCGGCGGACAGATGAAGCTATTGGATGAATACACGATCCACGAGATCGGGGTTCCCTCCCTGGTACTTATGGAGCGGGCAGCTCTGAGTGTCTGTCAGGCACTTCGGGAGGAAAATTTTCCTCTGAAAAGAGTTCTGGTGCTCTGCGGTACCGGAAATAACGGTGCGGACGGCGTAGCGGTGGCCCGTATGCTCCATATGACAGGTGTCTCGGCAGATATCTGTATACTTGGAAAAAAGGACCATTATACAGAAGAAATGAGAAAGCAAGTGAAAATTGCAGAAAATTATCATATATCCTTTGTCAAGAATGCAGTACCTGCTGAATATACTACTATAGTAGATGCTGTCTTTGGTGTAGGTCTGTCCAGGGAAGTGGGCGGAAAATACAGGGACACCATCGAAGCTCTGAACCGGTCAGGGGCAAAGGTCATGGCAGTGGACATTCCATCAGGTATCAGTGCTGATACGGGGAAAGTGCTGGGCTGCGCAGTGAAGGCTGATGTGACAGTCACCTTTGCTTATGAGAAGGCAGGTCTTTTATTCTACCCGGGCGCATCCTGCGCGGGCAAGGTAAGGACGGCTGATATCGGAATCTACAGGCTGCCTCAGAATGATTTTGAACTGTCCATACAGAGCTGTGAGGAGAAGGATCTGTGCCGGATTCCGGCGAGAAAGCCGGACGGGAACAAAGGAACTTTCGGGAAAATATTCCTGGCAGCCGGCAGCCGGGATATAAGCGGCGCGGCATATCTCTCCGCCTGTGCGGCTCTTAGGGCCGGCGCAGGCATGATAAAGGTACATACCAGGGAAGAGAACCGTCAGGCACTGACCACAATGCTGCCGGAGGCCATGTACAGCTTTTATGACGATGAAGAGATCCGAAAAGAACAGATCCGGGAAGGGCTTGCATGGGCTGATGTGATCGGGGTAGGACCGGGACTCGGCACAGGACAGCAGGCGGAAGATATTTTGTATACCATACTGGCGGAGGGCAGAAAACCTCTGCTGATCGACGCGGACGGCCTGAATCTGCTGGCCGGCAGAATGGAAGTGCTGTCCCAGTATCCGGCACCGGTCCTTGTGACACCGCATCTGGGTGAGTTTTCCAGAATCTCCGGGGTATCTGTGGAGGAGTGGAAGGAAGCGCCTCTTTACCTGACAAAACGTTTTGCCGGGAAATATCACCTGACAGTCGTGTGTAAAGATTCACGTACCGTCATTTCCGACGGCGGCGAGGAGATATTTATCAACACCTCCGGCAACAGCGGTATGGCAACAGCGGGAAGCGGGGACGTGCTCTTTGGCATCCTCATGGGATTTTTGTCCCAGGGACTTTCAGCCAGGGAGGCGGCAGCTCTCGGCGTTTATTTCCACGGTATGGCAGGGGATATGGCCGCCGCCCAAAAAGGTGAGTACAGCATGATTGCCGGGGATATCATTACACAGACAGCGGAGATCTTGAAGAAAAGAGGAGCAGTTTTATGAAGACACCAAACAGGATTTACGTTTCCATAGATTTGGATGCGGTTTCCTATAATCTGGAAAATATGAAGAAGAATATCCATGAGGACACGAAGATCATAGCCGTACTCAAAGCGGACGGCTATGGACACGGAGCGCTTCCCATTGCCGAACACATAGAATCACTGCCCTATATTTGGGGATTTGCAGTGGCCTGTGTGGAAGAGGGACTTGCTCTTCGGGAGGGCGGCATCAAAAAGCCTGTTCTGATCCTTGGATATACCTTCCTGGAAGATTACGAGACGATTATCAAGAACGATTTCCGTCCAACCGTTTTTACCGGTAAGATGGCTGAGGATTTATCGGACACGGCAAAGCGGCTGAACAAAACAGTAAAGATACATATTAAGCTGGATACAGGCATGACCCGTATCGGCTATCGCGACTTACAGCATGATGTACCGGAGATTCTGAAGATTGCAGAGATGCCCGGCCTTGAAGTAGAAGGTCTGTTCACACATTTTGCCAGAGCCGATGAGACGGACAGGGAACCGGCGTATGTGCAGCTTGAGAGATACCTGAAATTTGTCCATGCACTGGAGGAGAAGGGGCTGCATGTGCCTCTGAAGCACTGTTCCAACAGCGCAGGTATCATCCGTATTCCCGAGGCGAACATGGATGCAGTGAGGGCAGGCATTATTCTGTACGGCCTGTATCCATCCGACCAGGTGGAAAAGGAGCCGGTGCCTTTAAAACCGGTTATGGCTCTCAAAAGCAGAGTTGTATACATAAAGACAGTGGAACCCGGCGTGGAGATCAGTTACGGCGGTACCTTTGTCACAACACGCCCGACCAGGGTGGCCACGATTCCCGTGGGGTATGCGGACGGGTACTGCAGAGGGCTGTCGGGCAGGGGCAGCGTGCTGATACGAAGCAGGCGCGCGCCTATTATCGGACGCGTCTGTATGGATCAGTTCATGGCAGATGTGACAGATATTCCGGAAGCGGAAGAGTTAGATGAAGTGACCTTGATCGGAAGAGACGGGCAGGAGTGCATCACAATGGAGGAGCTGGGGGAGATATCCGGCCGTTTCAATTATGAGTTTGCCTGCTGCATCAACAAACGTGTGCCGCGTCTGTACGTTTCCGGGCAGTAGCCGGCCGTGTGGACGTGCCTGCGCACCGTTTTTTCAGCTGTTTGGAGGACTTTTGGCTTCAGAAAAGTAAAAAACAAGAAAAACCATGGAATACACACGAGAGAATTGGGAAGAATTATATCTGAACAGAAAAAAATCGGAGTGTGAAATGTGTGGTTATCAAACGAGGTGATATTTTTTACGCGGATTTAAGGCCGGTGGTCGGAAGTGAGCAGGGCGGAATCCGTCCGGTGCTGATCATTCAGAATGACATCGGAAATAAACACAGCCCCACAGTGATCTGTGCGGCCATAACATCGAAGATGAACAAGGCGAAGCTGCCCACCCATATAGAGATTGACGCATCCTCCTACGCGATCGTGAAGGATTCCGTGATCCTGTTAGAGCAGCTTCGCACAATTGATAAACGAAGATTAAAAGACAAGGTATGCCATCTGGATGCGGAAATACTGAAGAAAGTCAATCATGCCCTGTGCGTGAGCCTGGAACTTCCCACTACATAGTGAAAATTTCCTTTTCGCAGGCTTTCGCCTCCTGCATGGCGATGGGGAACCACCAGGTCTTTACCGGGACGAAGGCAGTTGTATAGATTCCGTTCTTTGCACAGGATAAAACTTCTTCCCGGATATGGCTTCTGACTTCCTCCTCTGTCAGGTTTCCTGCTGCCGCCTGGGCTTCCAGGTCCTGATACTTTGGTGTGATGTTATAGGACAGGCTTCTGCCTGTCTTTTTCATTGCCCCCACAATGTCGTTGATGCCCTGTCCCTGGAAGGAATCTATGCCAATCTCCGGGAACTCCGCTATGATCTGATCCATTTTGCCGCAGGAATGCATATCGAAGAACATGCCGAGAGAGTGACAGTGGGCTGCGATTTTTTTAATCTGCGGTTTGATCAGGCTGCGCCAGATGTCCGGGGAGAAGAACATGTTTTTCTGCGTGCCCCAGTCATCATGGAAGCATACGGCTTCTGTGAGGTAGTACTTTTTCAGAATGTCCAGTTCTCTGCATTTCATCTCTGTAAGCCGGTCGAAAAAGGCGCTTACCTCCTCCGGGTCTGTCAGCATGGCGCAGAGGGCGTTTTCAAAGCCCATGAGTGTGTGCAGACGTTCAAAGGGGCCTTCCAGAAGCATGGAATAATTGAATTTGTCCGGGTCATACTGGTCCACCTTGTCTGCCTTTGCGCTTGCCTCCCAGTCTACGGCGTCCAAATCAGGGAAGACTACTTTTTCCCTCCAGTCACAGATATCATCCAGAACCGGCAAAACACTGGTGTCAGGCACGGCTGCATTTCCCACAGGATCATACACCCAGGTACATCCGAAGAAATCTTTTCCGGACTGGTTATGGGGCGCACGCTCATCCATTCCCGTTATAAAGACAGACAGGTTAGCGTCTGTAAAAAAACTGGGAAACCATTCACCGCGTTCGTGCTGAAAAAATTTTCTGAAATTTTCTTTTGGTGTCATATAAAAACCTCCCATCCAATATTGGTTACTTACATTATACACCAGAATTTTATAAAAACAATGATTTATTCAAAATTTGATTTTGGAACTTTTTCTGCTGCATTCCATGGTATAATAGATATAGAATAAAGTGACTGTAAGAGCGGGAAGGAGGGAGTGAAATGAAAACGATCCATAAAGATACGGGAGCCAAAGGTGCAGAGTATGGTTTTGAACTGGACCGGGAGGTGAACCTGCTGGTTCATGAACCCAAAACAGGTCCTTTTATCAGACAGAAGTATCCTTTATATTCCCAACTGACTTCCGGCGGCAAAGACCTGGCATTTTATCTTGCGGTTCTCGACATCTGTGTCATAGTGTGCGGCAGCAAGAGCTGGTGGGAAGAGGAAAGGAGACTGAGAGACTACACAAGGGAACTTGTCACCAGGATGCCGGCGCAGTGTGGGATACTTTCTGCCAACAGCCTGACCTGTTCCAGCCAGATTTACGCGGTGTTTTATGAGAGAGGAGACAAGAGAAGTCTGCGCAGGGAGACTGAACAGATTTTTCTCCGGCTGAAGACCGTTCTCGGAGAACAGAAAGGTGTATATCTGACTGTAGGTGTCAGCAGTCTGACCGACAGGGTCTGCCTGCAGAATCTGGAGGAGGCCAGAATTGCTTTGGAGCGCAGAATCGCATATGGGTGCTCCAACTTATATTTTTACGAGGATGAGTACATTTTCCGGACAAAGAAGCTGCCCGCTGTCAGGTTTCACATGTTGGAGAAATATCTGGAGCAGGGGCAGTCAGAGAAAAGCAGGAAAATGCTGCACACCCTTTTTTCCGAGGATATGGTCAAGAAGTACGGCATGTCCTATATCAGGATTCTATGGGTAAGGACCCTGAGCATTCTCATGCAGTATTATGAACCGGAGATCCGGGGCGCCATTGATGCGGATATGCTTCTGAAGAGCTATTATGTGCTGGATAAAATGTACACCATGGATGAGATATTTGACTATATCTGGAACATAGCCGCAGAATTCCAGAACGGCCGCAGGCGTTCGGATTCCAGGGCCAGAGACAAGGTCCTTTTGGCAGAGGAGTACATAAAAAAGCATTACTGTGAAGAGATATCCATCAATCTGCTGTCAGAGCGCTACGGTATGAATCCCAATTATTTCTCCGCGATCTTTAAAAAGGAAATGCACCATTCCCCGGTGGATTACATTACCAGGCTGCGTGTGGAGAAGGCAAAGGAGTATTTAAAGGAAACGCATCTGCATATAAGGGAAATATCAGAGAGAGTGGGGTATGAAGACTGTCATTACTTTTTCCGTGTGTTCAAAAAAATCACAGGAATGACACCCATGCAGTACCGGCAGTCCCATACTGTGTAAATAATCCACCGGATATGTGGGATTTGTCCATTGCCTGCAAAGCGTTTAGAAAATATAATGAGTTATATTTGGTTATGGATGAGTCACGGGGAGATAAGAGATGGAAATCACGTATATGGAGCGATCTGAAAGTGCGGTCTGGGAAGATTTTGTCATTCCCAGATATGCCAGCATCCCGGCGCTGTGCAGGCAGTTTAAACAGCTCGGAAGAAAGCGCAGGGGCTGCCACTGCATATTTATGGATACCGGCGGTCTGAGCTTTCAGAGAAAGCGGGAGCTGGTGAAGGTGATCATACGATGTCTGTATCAGGGCGCCTACCATTTTTGCGAAAATGCGCTGGAAGAATTGGAAACGGCTACGGTATATCAGTGCAGGGACAGGCTGTGTGACTATGGTGATGGTATCTTTTATATTATTTCATCAGAAAATTTACTGTCCGCCGTCACAGAGGGAAAGAGGGAGGCTGTCTGTATCGGTCATGCCAGAACCCTGGGCAACCTTCCTTTCCGGCATATCAATGTTGAGAAGATGGCCCGATATGCAGAGGAGCTGGCCGAATCCCTTGGCGTGCCCTGCGATTCGGTCAAAGAGGCAGGGGTGCGTACCGTTACCCTGCATTATAACTGCGGCTCATGTATGGGGGCTGTGGCTTTGATCGGAAGAAGCATTTTTTACGGAATAGAAGAGGAGCTGTACCATGCCTATCACGACGCCCAGGAGGATATCTGTTTTGACCTGTGCGGAGCTGCGGACATGCTGTCTGTTTTTGAGATCCTGGCCGGAAGCAAGACAGGAAAAAACATCATCGCGGTTTTGAGTTTTACGGAAACTGCCTCCGATGAGGGGGTATGGGACAGACGTCAAAATAAACTCTGCGCCGCGCGGAGAAAAAGCCGGATCATGCTGGCTGACGCCATGGTTCGGGCCCAGAATATGGGCGCTGTGTGGCTGATCGACCTGTCCTCCCTTACCTATGCCTGCAGAGCGGAATATGGGGATTTTGTCACAGGTATTTTCAGCAATGACAAGGAGACGGGGGAACGGTTCCGTTTTACTGCCCAGGGATTGGGAGAGCCGGCATTCGCACTGCCGCTGGACCATATCTACCATGAACTGCCGTGGCCGGAATGCCGGAAAAAGCATCTCAGCGTAGCGCTTGCATTTCAGCGGAATATATTGAGAAAAGGCGTGCGCTGGATCCATCTGGACGCAGCAGGCCCTTCTGTGAACCGGGAGGATACGCTTTACATGGAAAAGGGAGCCAGCGGGGCGGATATAGCCGCGATCGCGGCCTTTGTTGAAAAAGAATTGCCCGGAGAGTTCATGATGTGAACCTCTTCGGGGGATTCTTTTTTTCTTGACTGCTGTGCACGAAAATGGTATCTTAATATAGGACAGCCCTGCAAAAAGGGCAAATATGAGGGAAGAAAGAAGGAATTTTTTAATCATATGGATGACGGGAGTAGTCCTTTATGGGCGGTAATGGTTTTTCTATTATTCATCATCATTAACGGAATTTTATATGGATTTGGCTCTGCCATACAGAAAGTAAGCGAAAGTGAAGTGGAGAAAAGGCAGCAGGAGGGTGACAAAAAATCCCGCTGGCTCCTGGATGTGGTGAACAACCCGGTTATGGTGGTCAATACCATCCTTACGGTCGGTACGCTTCTCAGTATCCTGGCCGGGTATGTGGGAATCCGTGAGATTGTTCCATACATGTATACGGCACTGAACGGGGTATCTGCATTTTCCTACATACCGGACGCTTTACTGCGCGGCATTTGTGTTGTGATCGTGGTGCTGCTGGTGCTGATCCTGCTGGTGGCTGTGGGCGTGATTTCCGCCAAGAAACTGTTTACCTGTAATCCTCATCAATGGGTTTACCGCACAGCCGGACTGGTACGGCTGATCGTGAAGCTGTTTTATCCGATTACGTTTTTGATTATGAAGCTGTCCAACGGACTGGTGCGCCTGCTGGGTGTGGATCCCCATCATAACGAAGAAGATGTGACAGAAGAAGAGATCATTTCAATGGTGGATGATGCCCATGAACAGGGTGTGATTGAAGAAAATGAAGCGGAAATGATTCAGAATATCATGGAGTTTTCCGACAAGGAAGCCCAGGATATTATGACTCACCGGAAAAATGTCAGCGCCATAGAGGTAAATACTCCTCTGGCAGAAGCGCTTTCCTATATGCTGAACGGAAGCAATTCCAGATATCCGGTATACAGGGAGGATATTGACGACATTATCGGCATTCTGCATCTGAAGGATGCCATGAAACAAATGACCTTTGAGAACAAAGGGGATGTGCCCGTGGGCCAGATACCGGATCTGATCCGGGAGGCCTCCTATATTCCGGAAACCAGAAGCATCAATGATCTGTTCAAACGGATGCAGGCCAAGAAGATTCACATGGCTGTGGTGGTGGATGAATACGGACAGACTTCAGGCATTGTGACCATGGAGGATATTCTGGAAGAGATCGTGGGCAATATCCTGGACGAATATGACGAAGACGATCATTTTATTGTGGAGCAGCTTGATGACTCCTATCTGATGAAAGGACTTACTCCGCTGGAAGAGGTGGGAGAGGTGCTGGACATTGATTTTGAGGATGAAGACTATGAGACATTAAATGGATATCTGACCTCTTTACTCGGGCATATACCGAATATGCAGGAGGACAAGGAAGTCAGGGCAAATGGATATTTATTTACCATCCTTGGGGTGGAAAATAATACAATACAAAAAGTAAGGGTAGAAAAACTGCCCAAAAAAGAAGGAGAAGAGAAATGTCAGGACATTCAAAATTCGCAAACATAAAACATAAAAAAGAGAAAAACGATGCAAAAAAAGGTAAAATCTTTACCGTGATCGGCAGGGAAATCGTGGTAGCCGTAAAAGAGGGCGGCCCGGACCCTGCAAACAACAGTAAACTCCGCGATGTGATCGCAAAGGCAAAAGCTAACAACATGCCAAACGACACCATTGACCGCGGCATCAAGAAAGCAGCAGGCGATGCCAATGCAGATAACTACGAATACATCACCTACGAAGGCTACGGCCCAAGCGGTGTGGCTGTCATTGTGGAGACCCTGACAGACAACAAGAACCGTACAGCCAGCAATGTGAGAAGTGCCTTCACAAAAGGAAACGGCAATATCGGAACACCGGGATGCGTATCCTTTATGTTCGATAAAAAAGGCCAGATCATCATCGACAAAGAAGAGTGTGAGATGGACGCAGACGACCTGATGATGATCGCTTTGGACGCAGGCGCAGAAGACTTTTCCGAGGAGGAGGACAGCTTTGAGGTCCTCACAGCTCCGGATGATTTCAGTGCTGTCCGTGAAACCCTGGAAAAAGAGGGCATCCCCATGGCAGAAGCCGATGTTGCCATGATCCCTCAGACCTATGTGGAACTCTCCGATGAGCAGGATGTGAAGAACCTGCAGAGAACACTGGATCTGCTTGAGGATGACGATGACGTACAGTATGTATGGCATAACTGGGACGAGTAAAAATCGCTGAATATAAAATACCTCTTTGTGCAGGGAACTGTGCAGAGGGGTATTTTTGTATTTACATCTGTTGGACTTTATTGTGCGGAAATGGTATGATATCAATATAGGAATAGGCGAATCAGTAAATGGCATTTTGGACAGGTGAAGTCTATGGAAGCAAAACAGAAAAAAATATTTAAAAGGATTGTAGGGCTGCTTTTCTTCATTCCTCCGACAATTCTTCTTTATTATTTGAAAACCGGGCAGCTATGGAACCGGAAATTGTACTATTACGTGGTATTTTTCCTCTATGGCAGTCTGAGTATTTTTTATATTATAGAAATAATCCTATTGCGGAAAAAGAAAAAGTCCATTTGGGAGGACAGGGAATTACTGATAGCAACCCTTTTGGTTATATTTTGCTTTGTGGATTCCATATTCTCTTATGTAGAATTTGAGTATTCAAAAGACGTGTATGAAAAATGTCTGGAACATCTTCGCCAGGGGTGGTAGAACTTTGTAAAAGGTTGAACGGAGGTGAGCATATGCAGGATAAAAAGGAATCCGAGGATTTAAAAGACAGACTGGCCTATGAGCCGGAAGAAGTCAAGCGGATGGTGGAGGAGTACAACAGACAGAAGCAGATAGAATTTGAAGACCTGCATTCAGGGAAAACCTGTAAGATCATTTCAGGATTTAATGTATTTCAGAACATACTTCTTATAGCCTGGCTTATCAGCTTTATAATCAGTATTGTTGAACTGTATATGCATTATCCCCTAACCAATCATTCAATTCGTTTTGGAAGAGACAGACATATTCTCACGCCTATAATTATACCGGTTGCTGTGATTATGGGTGAATATATTGGCGGACTGAGTAAAATCGGGGGTACTGTTTTTACCACATTGGGTGGTGCCTTTTCGCTTTGGATCACAAAGGAATATATACTGTTATATCCGAATATGCAGATTTCAACATGGCTTACAGCATTTTTTATTATAATGGCATATATCTGCTGTATCATCATGAATTTCCAACCCAGTATTAACCGCTATCTAAAAAGATATCCTTCCAGATTATGGTTTGATCCGGCCCGTGATAAGAGAAAAAAGAAGAAATAATTTTGCCACAGCCTGCAATATCAACAGAATAAAATGCAGCACATTGCTCTGACCCGGGCTATGCATAATAATCACCAAATTACATATCCTACCTCCAGGAATAAAATCTTGGAGGTACTTTTATGTCTGAAGAAAAGAAAAATGAACTGGAGAAAACAGAAAAGCAGAATGAACAGATAGAAGATATGGGGCAGCTTGATTTATCGGATAATGAAAAACAGTATCACATCCATCTTCTGTCCATCATAGGCGAGGTGGAAGGCCACGAATCCCTGCCGAACAACAGTAAGACAACAAAATACGAACATGTCCTTCCAAAGCTCGCTGTCATTGAAGACAGCAAGGATGTGGACGGCCTGCTGATCCTGCTGAACACGGTAGGCGGAGATGTGGAGGCAGGGCTGGCAATTGCGGAGATGATCGCGTCCCTGAGCAAACCGACCGTTTCCCTGGTGCTTGGAGGCGGTCACTCCATCGGTGTGCCTATGGCTGTATCTGCGGATTACTCTTTTATTGTGCCCTCTGCCACCATGGTGATCCATCCGGTCCGGAGCAACGGAATGTTTATCGGTGTGATGCAGTCTTATAAAAACATAGAAAAGATACAGGACCGTATCACAGGCTTTGTCTCTTCCCATTCCAAAATGACCCAGGAGCGTATCGAAGAATTGATGCTGGATCCCACCCAGCTTGTCAAGGATGTGGGCACTATGCTGGAGGGCGAAGAGGCCGTAAAAGAAGGTCTCATAGATGAAGTGGGCGGTATTTCCCAGTCTCTGGAAAAACTGTATGAACTCATAGAAGAAAATAAGAAAAAAGACGCCTGATCGAAAATTCTTAAATTTTGTAAAGACTTTTAAGTTGTGTGAAATGCAATTTTATGATAAAATAAACATTTGATAAAGTTTATCACTCCATCTGTGCGCTGTACACAGGAATCAGATGGAGAAAATACATATGAAGAGGTTGACCACATGTCATTATTACAGGCACTTCTGCTTGGACTGGTGCAGGGAATCACAGAATTCCTTCCGGTGAGCAGTTCCGGGCATCTGGCTATTATGCAGAATCTATTAAACATCAATACCGATACAGGCGTGTTGTTCGATGTGATTTTACATTTGGGAACGCTGACAGCTATTTTTATCGCGTTCTGGAAGGACATTAAGAAGCTGATCCTGGACGGCTGCGGAATGATCTATGATATCATTCAGAATATTAAAATATGGTCACACAACAGAAGAGAACACGATGCCAGGCGTTATAGGAAGATCGTGTCCTCCAATTATCGTAAATTTATCCTGCTTATTACGGTTTCTACAATTCCCACTGCGATTGTGGGACTGCTTCTGCAGAATGTTGTGGAAACAGCCGGCAGCAATCTGCTGGCACCCGGGGTTGGGCTTTTTATCACCGGCATCCTGCTTTTGGTGGTGGACTTCTTCCCGGCAGGTGACAAAATACCGAAAGATGTATCCTTTTGGATCGCGCTGGCTATCGGCTTTTTTCAGGGAATCGCCGTATTTCCGGGAATCTCCAGGTCCGGTATGACCATAGCAGCCTGTCTGCTCTGCGGTCTCAACAGAAAATTTGCAGTAAAATATTCATTTATCATGTCCATTCCGGCTGTGTTGGGGGCAGCAGTCCTGGAATTGAAGGACATACCCGGCTCGGGAGTCACACTTCCCGTGTTTGGGGAATATCTGGCGGCAGCCGTTCTTGCAGGAACAGCGGGGTACTTCTGCATCAAAACAATGCTGCGGCTGATACAGCGCAAAAAATTCCGGTATTTCAGTATTTACTGTTTTATCATCGGAATTGTTGCTGTAACGTGTAATTTTGTCCTGTAGGTGCAAACCGCAGGAACTATAAGGGGAGTCAGGAAAATGGCAGCGACGAAAAAAAACAACACAAGAAAAAAGACGGGCACCCGCTCTGGAAGCAGAAATAAGAAAAAACAGGACGAGGGCATCGGCCTGTATACTGAGATAATATTATGGATCACACTGGCAGGCTCCATCCTGCTGTTACTGAGCAATTTCGGCATGGGAGGCCTGGTAGGAAAGACAGTCAGCGGAGTCTTCTTCGGACTGTTCGGCCTGGTGGCCTACATATTCCCTATCTTTTTATTCCTTGCCGTATCCTTTGTCATATCAAATAACAGAAATCCGAAAGCTTACCGGAAAATGGCAGGCTTTCTTTTGCTGTTCATTTCTGCCTGCGCATTGATGCAGCTTTTAACGGACGGCTATTTTGGCGGAACTTCCATTATGGATTATTATAAAATTTCGTCCACGTACCAAACCGGCGGAGGTATTCTGGGAGGACTTCTTTGCAATATCTTCGGAAAAGCGTTTGGCACGGTCGGAACTTATGTGATCGTTATCATTGCAATGATCATTGCTCTGATACTGATCACACAAAAATCCATGTTCGCGCTTCTTAAGAAGGGCAGCACCCACGTGTACGGCAGTGCGAAGGCAGGACATGCCCGCAGAAAACAGTACGCGGCAGAGCAGAAAGACAGACCTGTCACAGGAAGAAGAGCAAAACACGGAGAGAAAAACGAAGAATCCGAACCTTTAAAATTGAAAACAAGAAGAAACAAGAACGAAGACAGCATTGCAGCCAATCCGGCTGCTGAAAATATAAGTGTTATCCGGAAGGAAGCAGCAGCGGCTGAGGCAGCTTTGACGGAACCGGCAGAGGAGATTCCTGCAGATGATATCCTTCTGAAACCAGAAAATGCTTTCCCTATCCGCCGTTCCGACACAGCGCCGGCAGAGGTGGAAGAGATTGTGGAAGATATACCGGCAGAACCTGTTGTGGAGGAAAAGCCCCGCAAAGCAGGTTCCGCGAAAAAAACGCGTTCCTCAAAAGATGAGATCGAGGATGGTATTGAAAACATAAAGGGTGAAATCGCGGACAAGGAACAGGAGACAAAAAAGGAATACGAAATTCCTCCCGTCTCACTGCTGAAAAAGGGAACCGGCGGAAAAGGTGATTCTGACACGCATCTTCGCAGCACAGCCAAAAAACTGCAGGAGACACTGCACAATTTCGGGGTCAATGTGACAGTGACCAATGTGAGCTGCGGTCCGACCGTTACGCGTTATGAGCTGCAGCCGGAACAGGGCGTTAAAGTCAGCAAAATTGTCAGCCTGACCGATGATATCAAACTGAATCTGGCAGCAACGGATATCCGTATTGAGGCACCCATTCCCGGCAAAGCCGCCGTCGGAATCGAAGTCCCCAATGCCACAAACAGTGCAGTTATGCTTCGTGAACTGATACAGTCCGAGGCTTTTTCCACGTGCAAATCCAAGCTGGCATTTGCGGCGGGAAAAGATATTGCAGGACAGCCGGTCATTGCCGATATTGCCAAGAT
This sequence comes from Blautia sp. NSJ-175, assembly GCF_022867815.1. Taxonomy (NCBI): domain Bacteria; kingdom Bacillati; phylum Bacillota; class Clostridia; order Lachnospirales; family Lachnospiraceae; genus Blautia; species Blautia sp. NSJ-175. Next base: position 48,841 of record NZ_JALIFQ010000020.1, on the reverse strand, counting down.
GCCCCATCTGCTGATCGCAGGCGCCACAGGCTCCGGTAAATCCGTATGTATCAATACATTGATTATGAGTATCCTTTACAAAGCCACCCCGGAAGAGGTACGGCTGATCATGATAGATCCCAAGGTTGTGGAGCTGAGTGTGTATAACGGGATTCCCCATCTGCTGATCCCTGTGGTCACTGACCCCAAGAAAGCGGCAGGTGCCCTGAACTGGGCAGTTGCGGAGATGACAGACCGTTATAATAAATTTGCAGAGTACAATGTCAGGGATTTAAAAGGATACAATGCAAAAGTTGACAAAATTAAGGATATTGAAGAGGAAGGAAAGCCGGAAAAGATGCCGCAGATCGTTATTATCGTGGACGAGCTGGCAGATCTTATGATGGTAGCGCCCGGTGAGGTGGAGGATGCGATCTGCCGCCTGGCACAGCTTGCCCGTGCAGCGGGAATCCATCTGATCATCGCTACACAGCGGCCTTCCGTCAATGTCATCACCGGCCTGATCAAGGCAAACATGCCTTCCAGAATCGCGTTCTCCGTATCCTCCGGTGTGGATTCCCGGACCATTATTGATATGAACGGCGCGGAAAAACTGCTGGGCAAAGGCGACATGTTATTTTACCCGCAGGGTTACCAGAAGCCGGCCCGTGTACAGGGCGCTTTTGTCAGTGACCAGGAAGTGGGGGCTGTAGTGAAATTCTTAGCGGAGCAGAATCCTGCCCATGTCTACAGCCAGGAGATTCAGGACAAAATTGAAGCAGCCAAAGATGCTTCCGCCAATCAGGCAGGAGCTGCATCCGGTGGAAATGACCGGGATGCCTACTTTACCGACGCCGGCAAGTTCATCATTGAGAAGGACAAGGCCTCCATCGGTATGCTCCAGCGTGTATTTAAGATTGGTTTTAACCGGGCAGCAAGAATCATGGACCAGCTCTGTGAAGCCGGCGTAGTGGGCGAGGAGGAAGGTACCAAACCCAGAAAAGTCCTGATGTCCCAGGAAGAATTTGAACAGTATATAGAAGAGTATTTGTAAAATATTGATATAGATGAGAAATGAGGTATTTACATGAAGTGTGCGAACTGCGGTACAGAATTTGAAGATGGCATATTGTTCTGCCCCGTATGCGGCAAAGAAGTTCAATGGGTGCCGGAATATAATACGCTGGAGACGATTATCCAGCAGCGAGAGATACAGGAAAAAGAGAAGAAGAAAAAAGAGGAGCATGCGCTCCGGGAAAAGAGACGCCAGGAACAGGAGATGAAGCGCAGAAAGAAAAGGCGTATGGCTGTGGGCTTTACTGTGGCCGGCGTATGTGTGCTGGCTGTGGGCGCAGGTGTGATCTTCTATCAGAAGCAGTACAATTCTTTTGATTTCCAGATGGCCCAGGCTGAGTCTGAGTTCAGCAACAAGGACTATGACTCAGCTCTGAAATACCTGGAACGTGCCCTGAATCTGCAGCCTGACAGCACAGAAGCCAACATTCTGCAGGCAAAGATATATCTGAAAAATGAGGAGGAGGAGAAAGCGCTGGCAATTCTCATTGCCACCATCGCCAAGGCTCCCGACAGTGTCAGTGCCTATGGGGAACTGCTCCGCCTGTACGAGAAACAGGGGGAGGTCAAAAAGATCAAGGAGCTGATGGATGACTGTGAGAGCACAGAGGTAAAGGAACGCTATTCTTCCTATATCAGTACCCTTCCGGTTATCTCACTGGACGGCGGAACCTATGACAGCAAAGAGGAAGTGGATTTCAGCGCGATTGAAGACGGAACCAAAATATATTATACTCTGGACGGCAAAGACCCGGATACCACCAGCAAACTGTATGACTCCGCCAGCGGGATCATGTTGGAGGAGGAGGGAGAGTATACCCTGAAATATGTGGCGTATAACGCCAAAGGCATTCCCAGTGACATCGGCCTTATGACCTACACCATAGAATTCAAGGCGCCGGACGCTCCCAGGATTACACCCGCCTCCGGTCAGTATGAGGACTCCATGACAATTAAAGTATATGTGCCGAAGGGATGTACCGCATATTATGAATTTAATGAAACACCTACCACCGAAAGCACAGAATATACAGGCCCGGTTGCCATGCCTGTGGGAGAGAATATATTTTCCGCCATCTTAGTGGATGAAAACGGAAAAATAAGCAGTCCGGCAAGTGCAACTTATGTCATTTATCAATGATTTATAAAGTAAATTGGAAATTTTTCTAAAATTCGGATTGAATTTTTGTTACTTTTGCTCTATACTAAAAAGAGCGACTATAGCAATAGAATTACCATATTTGGAGTTGTGAGGAGGACATTATGTACAAGATTCTGAAAGCAGAAAAGCTCAATGAGATAGTATATCTCATGGTTGTTGACGCACCAAGGGTTGCAAAACACTGTGAACCCGGACAGTTCGTCATCGTGAAAAAAGACGATGCAGGGGAGAGAATTCCGCTTACCATCTGTGATTATGACAGAGAGGCAGGAACTGTTACGATCGTATTCCAGCCGGTAGGTGCTTCCACCGAAAAATTCGCTAAAATGCAGACAGGAGATTTCTTTGAAGATTTCGTAGGTCCGTTAGGATGTCCATCTGAATTTGTAAATGAAGATCTGGAAGAGTTAAAGAAAGAAAAACTTTTATTTGTAGCCGGCGGCGTTGGAACCGCACCGGTATATCCGCAGGTAAAATGGCTGCACGAGCACGGCATTGACGCTGATGTCATTGTAGGTGCCAAGACCAAAGACCTGATCATCCTGGAAAAGGAAATGGAAGAAGTAGCAGGAAATTTATACATCACCACAGATGATGGTACATATGGACGTCACGGAATGGTAACAAAAGTAATTGAAGACCTGACTGCTGAAGGCAAGACCTATACAAAATGTGTTGCGATCGGCCCCATGATCATGATGAAATTCTGCTGCCTGACAACTAAGAAACTGAATCTGCCCACTATCGTTTCCATGAATCCGGTCATGGTTGACGGAACCGGTATGTGCGGAGCCTGCCGTGTTATCGTCGGCGGTGAAGTGAAATTCGCATGCGTGGACGGTCCTGAATTTGACGGTCATCTGATTGACTGGGATCTGGCAATGAAGAGACAGCAGATGTACAAGACAGAAGAAGGAAGAGCATTATTAAAACTTCGTGAGGGGGATACCCATCACGGCGGATGCGGAAACTGCGGAGGTGACGAATAATGGGTGACGTATTAAAGAAAGTTCCTGTAAGAGAACAGGACCCGAAGGTGAGAGCAACAAACTTTGAAGAAGTTTGCTATGGATATAACAAAGAAGAAGCAATGGAAGAGGCAGCCCGCTGCTTAACCTGTAAAAATGCAAAATGTGTCAAGGGATGTCCTGTAAACATTGACATTCCCGGATTTATCAAAGAAGTAAAAGAGGGTAACTTTGAAGAAGCATTCAAAGTGATCGGCAAGTCCAGCGCCCTTCCGGCAGTCTGCGGACGTGTCTGCCCCCAGGAAACACAGTGTGAAGGTCTGTGTATCCGCGGTATCAAAGGCGAACCGGTTTCTATCGGTAAGCTGGAGCGTTTTGTTGCTGACTGGGCAAAAGAAAACGGAATCAAGCCGGAACCTCCGAAGGAGAAAAACGGACATAAGGTTGCAGTGATTGGTGCCGGACCTGCAGGTCTTACCTGCGCCGGAGATCTGGCTAAGATGGGTTACGATGTAACGATCTTTGAAGCACTTCATCAGCCGGGCGGTGTACTGGTATACGGTATTCCTGAATTCCGTCTTCCGAAAGACAAAGTAGTTAAAATGGAAGTTGAAAATGTAAAAGCGTTAGGTGTTAAGATTGAGACGAACGTGATTATCGGTAAATCCACCACGATCGACGAGCTCATGGAAAAAGAAGGCTTTGAAGCTGTATTCATCGGTTCCGGTGCAGGACTTCCCATGTTCATGGGCATTCCGGGTGAGATAAGCAACGGTGTATTCTCTGCCAATGAGTACCTGACAAGAAGCAACCTGATGAAAGCTTTCCGCGACGACCATGACACACCTATTAAAATGGGCAAGAAAGTAGCCGTTGTAGGCGGCGGCAATGTGGCAATGGATGCTGCAAGAACAGCTCTTCGTCTCGGCGCTGAGGTACATATTGTATACAGAAGAAGTGAAGCAGAGCTTCCTGCAAGAGCGGAAGAAGTACATCACGCAAAAGAAGAAGGAATTATCTTTGACCTTCTGTGCAATCCTACAGAGATCCTGGCAGATGAAAACGGCTGGGTAAGAGGCATGAAGTGTGTTCGTATGGAACTGGGCGAGCCGGATGCGTCAGGAAGAAGACGTCCTGTAGAGATTCCGGGTTCTGAGTTTGAGATGGAACTGGATACAGTTATCATGTCCCTGGGAACTTCCCCGAACCCGCTGATTTCTTCCACCACAATCGGCCTTGATACAAACAAGAGAAAATGTATCATCGCTGATGAGGAAAACGGCAAGACAACCAAAGACGGTGTTTACGCCGGCGGTGATGCCGTGACAGGTGCCGCAACGGTTATCCTGGCCATGGGCGCAGGAAAATCCGCTGCACAGGGAATCGACGAATTCATCAAAGGAAAAAATAATTAATTAAACATACAAAGAGCCGTCACCGGACGTGGCGGCTCTTTTTTCAGTTGTATGGAGGAAAATGGAGAACACAAGGGAAATCATGATAGAAGCAATAAGAGAGGAACTGAGAGAGTCGGCTGATAAGGACTACAAAAAATTTCAGGAATCCCTGATACCGGGCCTGACGACCATGATGGGGGTCCGGCTGCCAAAGCTCCGGAAAATGGCAAAGAAGATCGCAGGGGAGGACTATGCCGGTTTTTTAGAGAAAGCGGATGATAGCTGTTATGAAGAACTGATGCTCCAGGGTATTGTGATCGGATATGCGAAAATGGAGCGGGAGGAGCAGACGCAGGCACTGGCGCGTTTTGTGCCCAAAATCAATAATTGGGCCATTTGTGACTGCAGTTGTATTACTTATAAGTTTATGAGAAAGGATTCTGCTTACTGGTTCGCCTTTTTGGAGCGATATCTCAGCTCAGAAAGAGAATATGAGATTCGTTTTGCTCTGGTATCTATGCTTGACCATTTTGTGACAGAGGATTATATTGACCGTCTGCTGGATATATGCAACCATTTAGACAGTGATGCCTATTATGTGCAGATGGCGGCAGCCTGGGCAGTCTCTGTCTGCTATGTGAAGTTTCCGGAGAAGACCGCCGCATTTCTGCAGACAGATACCATGGATACCTTTACACACAATAAATCCATTCAGAAGATCAGGGAATCCTACCGGGTGTCAAAAGAGGAAAAGGACAGACTTTTGAAATGGAAGCGGGAGGATGCAGGAAAATGAAGATCACCATACTTACTGTTGGAAAAATCAAAGAAAAATTCTATCGTGACGCCATTGCCGAATATACAAAGCGTCTGAGCAAATACTGCAAGCTGGAAATCCTGGAAGTGGCAGACGAAAAAACACCGGATGCCGCCAGCGAGACTGTGGAGGAGAATATCCGCCAGAAAGAAGGCGAGCGCATTCTAAAATGCATCAGGGAAGATGCCTACGTCATTACACTGGAGATCAATGGAAAAATGCTGGACTCTGTTGAACTCTCCCAAAAGATAGAGAGTCTTGGAATACAGGGGAAGAGCCATATCATTTTTGTCATAGGCGGTTCCATCGGACTTGGAAAAGAGGTGCTGAAACGCTCGGATTTTGCGCTCAGCTTTTCCAAAATGACATTTCCGCATCAGTTGATGCGGGTAATATTGCTGGAACAGATTTACAGGAGTTACCGGATCATGAGTGGGCAGCCTTATCACAAATGAATTTTGAACGGTCAGCATATAAGGAATGGCAGACTAAGCGGTCTGTTATTCCTTTTCTCAGATTTGGATACTTTTTTTGCCGGACGATAGTTATATGATACGAGAAATGGTAGTTGTTTCCGATACAGATTATGGGTATAATATGGACTAAGAGATGAAAAACAGGGATATGAAACCGGTGCGTACTATACGGTTGAGGAGATCCTTGCTGAACTGGAAAATAATTAGTAAACGGCAACAGTTCATGAATAGGAGAGTGAAAATGAAAATTGAATTAAAACAGCTTTCCCCTTTAAACGGCATGGCCGAATATGAAATGCTTCAGGATTTAGGAAGCAATGAAAACGGTTTTCCAAATGAAGTTTATGGTATCTCTTATGGCGAGTACAGAAATTGGCTCATACAGCAGGATGATTACTCCAAATCGCGAAATCTGCCGGAAAACTATATACCTCAGTCCACATATTTTCTCTATGTGGAGGAAAAACCGGTAGGAATCGCCAGGATACGTCATCATTCCAGTGAGATTTTAGAAAAACAGGGTGTAGGAAACTTTGGTTATGGAATCGCAAAACAGTATAGAGGGAAGGGGTATGGCAATATATTGTTTGTCAATATTTTAGAAAAATGTAAGTCCCTCGGTTATACCAAAGTGAAATCTTTTGTACATATGGATAATGCGGCGTCCAATAAGATATTTGAAAAAAACGGAGCTGTCTTAACAGGCGTATGGAACAATACAAGTAATATTTACGAAACAGATCCGGACGTCACCTTGAAGAAGGGAAAAAGATGGAAAAACACAGTAAGAAAAAACGATGGATGATTACAGGAATATCCGTTACTCTGGCGCTTGCTTCTGTCTGCATGGTGGTATGTCTGTACATGTATCAGAAGAACAGCAGCATGCGCAATGCCAGATATGTTTTGAGGGGAGAAATCAGTAAACTGCAGTATGCCATTGATTCCCAATTGTTTACCACAAAAGCACTGGAAGTGATCGTCACCAGCAACCATGGCGAGGTGGTAAATTTTGATAAGGCGGCTGAAAGTCTTTACGAAAAGGATGCCTCTATCAGAAGCCTGCAGCTGGCACCGGATGGAAATGTGACCTATGTATATCCCCTGGAGGGAAACGAGGAAGCCTTCGGCGACCTGTTCAGTGATCCTGACAGGAAAACAGAGGCAGAGTATGCCAGGGACACAGGAAAAATGACCTTGGCAGGCCCATATGAACTTTCACAGGGCGGCATGGGGATTGTGGCGAGAAATCCCATATATCTGACAGATGAGAATGGGCAGAAAACATTCTGGGGATTCAGCATTGTTGTGCTCAATGTGCCTGAGATATTTGACGAGATAAATTTAAAGGCATTGAATGGACAGGGATACAAATATAAAATATGGCGGATCCATCCGGATACAGGCAAGGTGCAGAATATCATACAGAACGCGGACTTTTCTGTGACGGATGCCGTGGAGGATGTGATTCAGGTTCCAAACGGTACATGGCATTTGAGCATAATTCCCAAAAAAGGATGGGTTCCCATGGAATACATATGGATAGAATCCATTGTCTGCAGTCTCATACTCGTTCTGGCAGTCATGGTCATCAACGGCATACTGACCAGCGCAGAGCAAAAAAAGGAGCTGGCAAAGCTGGTAAATACGGACCCGCTGACGGGCCTGCATAACGGCAGATATTTTATGAACTGCTTAAAAGAATTCGTCCTGCAGAATCGTCCCTGTGTATTATACTATCTGGATATGGACAGGTTTAAACAGATCAATGACCGTTTTGGACACGATATCGGCGATAAGTTTTTAAAAGAGTCTGCAGCCCGTATGCAAAAATGCCTCTCTGAAGAGGATTTGGCATTTCGTACCGGCGGAGATGAATTTACGGTACTGGCTGCCGGTGGAAAAGGCGACGAATTCTATGAAAAACTAAAAGAACGACTGAAAGAGGAGATTGGCCGTCCATATATACTGCCCGAATGTACCCTGCATCCCCATGTGAGTATCGGGTATGCGCGCTACCCTGAGGAACAGGAAAATGCGGAGGCGCTGATTCGCCAGGCAGACCAGCGTATGTATGAGGAGAAGAGACAGATTCATCATTAATGTCAACAGATTCATTATAAAACGGAGAAGGATATGAAAAATCTTAAAATTGCATTACTCCAGCTAATGCCGGGGAATTCTTTAGAAGAAAATTTAGCCAAGGGAGCAGATGCCTGTAAAAAAGCAAAGAAAATGGGTGCTGATATTGCCCTGTTTCCGGAAATGTGGAGCAGCGGATATAAAATTTCGGAAGATATAGAGGAATTAAAAACAGATGCGGTATCCTCTGACAGTGATTTTGTCTGTTCTTTCGGCGAGCTTGCCAAAAAATTGGGTATGGCGATCGGTATCACGTTCCTTGAAGCGTTTGAACCGCTGCCGCGCAACACACTCTGTCTTTTTGACCGTTTTGGCAGCAGAGTTCTGACCTATGCCAAGGTTCATACCTGTGACTTTGGTGATGAGTGCAGACTGACGGCGGGAGATGATTTTTATACTGCAGAGCTGGATACAGAACAGGGAATGGTAAAGATTGGCGCCATGATCTGTTATGACAGGGAATTTCCGGAAAGCGCAAGAATCCTCATGCTGAAAGGTGCTGAGATCATTCTGGTCCCAAATGCCTGTCCCATGGAAATCAATCGTATTTCCCAGCTTCGCGCAAGGGCGTATGAAAATATGACAGGTATTGCTACTGTCAATTATCCCTTTGGAAAGCCTGACTGCAATGGACATTCAACTGCCTTTGACGGGATTGCATACAGGGAAGGTGAGCCGGGTTCCAGGGACACTTTGATCATAGAGGCAGGCGAACGGGAAGGAATCTATATAGCTGATTTTCCCTTAGATGAAATCAGAGTCTATCGAAGAACGGAAGTCCACGGAAACGCATTTCGCCATCCCGGTAAATACGGTCTGCTCGTCTCAGAAGGAATTGAGGAACCGTTTATCAGAGAATGTTATCGAAAATAGAGAAAAAGTTATAGGAATGGAGTAATTAATATGTTTAAAGTAATATTATGGGATGTGGATGGAACACTGCTCAATTTTGACAAAGCAGAGAAATATGCCCTGCGGCAGTGTTTTGCAAAATTTGACCTGAAGGAATGTACGGATGCCATGATCTCCAGATATGCGGAAATAAACAAACGTTATTGGAAACGCCTGGAGGCCGGGGAGATCACAAAAGAACAGGTACTTCTGGAGAGATTTTCGGAATTTTTCCAAAAGGAACATATCCGCTGTGACAAGATCAAAGAGTTCAACGATGAATACCAGGTGCGTTTGGGCGATAAAATATTTTTTAATGATGACAGCAAGTCTCTTCTGGAAAGGCTGAAAGGAAAAGCAAAGCAGTACGCAGTCACAAATGGCACTTATGTGGCACAGAAACGCAAGCTTGAAAATTCAGGACTTGACGTTCTGTTTGACGGTATTTTTATTTCCGACCAGATAGGATATGAAAAACCGGACATCCGGTTTTTTGATCACATTTGGAAACAGACAGGTGTTTATGAGAAAGATGACGTTCTCATTGTAGGGGATTCCCTGACCAGCGATATGCAGGGCGGAAATAATGCAGGTATCCGCTGCTGCTGGTATAATCCGGAGGACAAGGAAAATAATACAAATGTAAAGATTGATTACCTGATACATGATCTGAATGAGGTTGAATTTCTGTGAGAATCTTACATGGAGCCGGGAGTAAGGATAATATCAAAGCCGGATAAGTTCGTATTCCGGAAGGCAGTGTATTCCTCTGCCAGATTTTGAAGCTTCTGTTTTTCGGGAACGGTATTCCATAAGGTGATCTTAATTTCCATCCCTTTATTTTTCTTTTTCCCTGTCCAGATGCCAATGATCTCACCGCGGTACAGGACAGCACCGGGGTTGCTTACAAATCTCCATATTTGTTTCTGCAGTGTTTTGTCGGGCTGCAGAACCGCCCGGTCTCTCTGGTCGAGAAAGGGGTCATGTCCGCCGAGCAGCAGCAGTTCTCTTTGCAGTGAATCCGGAGACAGAAGACGTTCCTTGTCGGAGGACAGGATATAGGTTTTTTTGCCAAAAACCATGACAGGTTCTGTCTCTTCCGAAACCGTTTTCCACATACGCCGTGCCTGTTTACCGGAACATCCGAGCCAGGCTGCAAAATGATTCGGTGTTGCCGGGCCGTAACAGTGCAGGTATTTCCGCATTAACTTTTTACAGGCATCCTTGTTTGGCGTAAACGAATAGCCGGTCCAGTTTTTGTAAGAGGTAAAAACCGGGCTGGTTCCCTGCCGTCCGCCGAAAACGACCAGACCTTTTAAGGCGCAGGGCCGCAGAAGAAAAGACACTACGGCACCGCCGACGGTCTGTTTATCAGGACTTCCATACATGGAGGGCTGTGTCCATAGCGCGCGCTTTTTCTCCGGGAGCAGCGGCAGCATCCATTCTGCCAGGTTCTGATCCAAGGAAGTTTTGCTGATTACGGTACAGTGATCAAGCTGTGGAATTACCTGCTGTAATATTTCAAATAATTCATGGAAACCCATCTGCAGAAAATCAAGTGCCAGAGTAATTCCGGCAGTATAGATCCATGGCTCATCCTCCTGCGGTATAAGCGCAGATAAAAATACATCACTTTCCAGAGCAGGAAATACAACAGGGATACCCCGCAGGCTCCAGGTCTGCAGAAGCGTTTTCTCTTTATACAGCAAATATTCCATTTCTGTCAAACTGCAGTCAGGAATCCGGTTAAAAAGAGCAGTTTCCCAGGCGCCCGGAGGTGTATTCTGCATTCCGCACGCACCCGTCAGCTTTTCCATATCCGTTTTTTTATACTCCTTATCCAGATGGTGAGCACCCAGTCTGAAATTTCTTATTTGCTCAATGCTTATTTCGGCCATGTAGTAGTTCCCTTCGATTTATGTGTAATTATGAAAATACAGACAGTATAGTTTCGATAAATCTGCCCAGTTTGTGTAAGCAGTATACTGGGGAGCTGATAGGGATATTATACCTCTTTTTCTTTATAGACTGCAACACCGTCAGAGATAACTTTGTGTCCGGAAGCTAAAAAGCCGTCCATTTCTGAACGGCTATAAATTTTTGAATCTTTGAAAATAGGTGAATCGCAAGAGAGAATACCAAGCCGGCGTTTTAAACCACTGTCTGATTCGACTCCAGAATATTTCGGAACAGGTACAGATGTTTTTTCCGCAGGCAATAAATGATCCAGTAGACATCTCCCGAATCTTCTTTCTCTTCCCTTACATCCACAGTATAACTCTCTCCCTCAATGTTTACTGTCATAGTCTCTGTAAGAATCGTCCCCCAATATTTTAAATCATGTTTCTGACAGAATTCTTTGATCAGATCTGTGATTTCTTCCTTTGTTTGTGGATGCTGGCTTCTGAAAATAATATATGCGTCCTTCATATGGAATCTCCTTTCGGTATTTTAAAAAATCATACATTATGTTTTAGAACCGTACCGGTGTTGCCCGGCATGTGAACCGTGACAGAACCCTGGCGTTTTGATGATTCCGTCAGGTCATATTTTTCCAGTACAGCGTACAGTTTTTCTGCCATGGTGCGGTCCATATCACAAAGCGGCAGCCTGCAGGGGCCTACATCATAACCCATGGCGCGCATCGCCTGTTTTACGGGTATCGGATTTACATCTAAAAACAGCGCTTCAATGAGCTCCAGGTATTTTAACTGCAGATTATCGCTTTCTTCGCTGTTTCCACGGAAATAGGAAGTGCAGATGGCATGGGTCTCGTTTGGAACAAGATTGGACAGAACAGATATCACACCCTTTCCTCCAAGAGCCAGAGAAGATGTGATCTGATCGTCATTGCCGGAATAAATGGCCAAATCCTCTTTGCACAGACTGGCTATTTTGGCCATCTGGGAAAAGTTGCCGCTTGCCTCTTTTACAGCCACTATATTTTCTGTTTCGCTGAGCCGTTTATAAGTGGCCGGGTAAATGTTCACCCCGGTGCGAGACGGTACATTATATAATATGACCGGCAGACGGGTAGACCTGGCACATTCGTTAAAATGCAGAAACAAGCCCTGCTGTGATGCCTTGTTATAATACGGTGTTACATGGAGAAGCGCGTCGGCCCCGGCTTTTTCGCATTCTTTTGAAAGGTATACGGCATGTGCGGTATTGTTGCTTCCTGCCCCGGCTATGACCGGAACGCGCCCACGGACATGTTTGACTGCGCGGCGTACCAGTTCTATATGCTCATCATCTGTCAGGGTGGAGCCTTCTCCTGTTGTACCTGCAACTACGATCGCATCTGCGCTGCCTGCGATCTGCATATCCAGCAGCTCGTCAAAGACAGAATAGTTAATCGAATAATCCTCCTTCATCGGAGTGACAACAGCAGTTCCCACACCTTTAAATACTATCTTTTTCAAATTTGAATCCTCCCAAACCTTTGTAATTTAGATTATGGAAATTATAGCAGTTTGGTTATTAAATGGGAGTGAAGTTCCGGGCAGAGGCATTAAGTTTCAATAAATGTAAGAATCGGCTGTGGTAATATATCGATTGTCATACATTTCAATATCATATATAATAAGCCTGTGAGCGGTATAAAACCGTTGGGAACAGACGAATTGTCTGCAATAACATCCGGCGGAAGTGGTGGACAGTCTGTAGAATCCCGGAAGGTTTGCGCAGAAACCGGAAAAGGCCTTCGTTTCTTCCGGCAGCGCGCTGAAAATCAAAGAACAGGAGCATAATATTATGGATTTAAAGAAAAACATCTGTGATAATATCAAAGAATGTGAGATAAAGATCGGCTATCGGGAGGAAGATATGAACCTGTATTATCCGCAGGCATCCTTACTGGAACTGCTTCCTGCCGAAAAAGAAAATCTGTCCGAGGCGCTTGCTGCATTTTGCAGGACCGCAGAACCGGAGCTTGGAAAACTGACCATAAAAGAGACAGAGGAAAAAGGCCGGTATTGTATTCATGTCCCATCCGCAGGGGTAAAATATGTCCATGAAAATCTGGAGGACAGCCCATTTTTAAAAGCCTTTTTGGCGGAAATATTTAAACCCGGTAATACTGTGGAGGATATGATAAAGATATTCCAATCCTTCTCTCAGGATATTATTATAGAAAAGGTTGACGAACAGGAATGGGGAATCTCTTTTCAAAATCCGGAAATAGATCCTTACGTGTATTATCTGGAGCAGGATGCGTTCGGTCTGCAGTATCATCGGTTTACAAGGCAGGCCTATGATGCGTTAAAGGATAGTCATTGATCTGTCCATGCAGAATCGTCTTTGGCGATGGGATTTTCCGGCGCAGGAAATGCACCGATTTGCGGAAGCATTTCAAACAAAGACAAAATACCTCTGCTGATATACTATGAATGCAGAGGTGCTTTTTTATTAACTTTATAATGAATATTGAATATTATTTAATGATAAACATTAAAATACATTGACGGAAGCTATCCTGTGTGATATAACGGAATTAGAAATAGAAGAGGGAAAAGTTTGAAAATGGGAGGGTGCAGATATGGGTGAAAGCGATTTTACAACAGATGTCAATGTGACGGAAAAGAAGTTTTCAAAAAAATTAAAATTTCTTTTGATACTTGCGATTTTCCTGACAGGTATGATTGCTGTCTGCGGGTTTTACAGTGTAATGGTAATGCTGCAGGAAGAAGAGAATATTACAATTACAGCCTACAGTCTTATTTCATATTTGTTTGACTGCATGATCTTCATTTCACTGATCCGAATCTACGCCAGAAAACAATTTTTTATTCAATCCCTGCAAAAAAACATTTTGATCATGGGATGGATGATTATATGCGGAGCGTTTATCATCACACATTTTTCCACTTATCATTCAAGTGGTTTTTCAATCATGCAGTACGGAAGTTTTATACTGGCAGATGGAAGAATGCTGACTCTGGGCATCTTGTTTCTGGTTTTCAGCAGCCTGATAAAAGAAGGATTGGAAATGCAGAAAGAAATGGATAAAATCCTTTAGGAGCATAGCATATGGCGATTATATTAAGATTAGACCGGGTCATGGCTGACCGCAAAATGTCCCTGAATGAATTATCGGAAAAAGTAGGGATATCAAATGTCAATTTATCCAACCTGAAGACAGGAAAAGTGAAGGCAATCCGTTTTTCCACGCTGGAAGCAATCTGTGATGTACTGGACTGTCAGCCGGGAGATATTATAGAATACCGCAGAACTTCCGGGGCGGAGTACCGGGCAAAAAATATTACAGATAATCCCGCTGACATTCCTGACACTGCACATCCCGACTGCAGCAAAAATTCAAAATAATGTCATCAACACGTGTGCAGGTAGCCTTTTTATATGTTACAGTATGTGCAGCCTTACTGCTGTCCTTCGGACATGTTGCGTGGCTCACTATTGTATATGTATGTTCATCGTCTTTTGTTTGTTTTTCCATAAGAATACTCCTGTATAACATAAAGTAAATACACCGGGTACAAGATCATTATATAGAAAACGGCGCAAAAAAGAAAGAGCCGATCAAAAAAAGAGAGGTATAGAGATGAAATTTGTTATGTCTTACAGCTGCGGCAAGGACAGTACCCTTGCACTTCACAAACTGATAAAAGCCGGACATGAGCCGGTGGGCCTGCTGGTTATGGTCAATAAAGATATGGACCGTTCCTGGTTTCACGGTGCGGATCACAGGCTGCTGGAAAAGTTTTCAAAGGCACTGGAGATTCCCTTGCTTCTCTGTCCCTCCGGAGGTGACGAGTATCATCTGGAATTTGAAAAAGGCCTGAAAAGAGCCATGGAGCTTGGGGCAGAGATGGCTGGTTTCGGCGATATTGATATTGAAAATAACCGCAGGTGGTGCGAAGAGCGGTGCCGCGCGGCAGGCCTGAAAGCTGCATTCCCGCTGTGGCAGCAGGGACGTGAGAAGATAGTGCAGGAGATTATTTCAGAAGGCTATTGCTGTATCGTCAAATCCATAAACAATCAGCTTCTGCCAAAAGAACTCCTGGGAAAACAGTTAGATTCGGAAACATTGGAGATAATGGCGGCAAGGGGCATTGATATCTGCGGAGAAAACGGAGAATACCATACCATCGCAGTGGACGGGCCGATTTTCAGGCATAAGCTGGAAATACAGACAGGCAGTATTCTTGATTTCGGTGAGCGGTCAGTGATTGATCTCAGATGAATTGGCAAATTTAAAAATGTAATCTGAAGAATTAAAAAAGGGTGCTGTCAGCATTCACTGACAGCACCTATTCTTTCATCTGCAGCGCTCCCTTTTTAAGCCGGAAATTCACACCGGCTTGTTTGGTTGATTCATGATTTTTCGTTTATGTATGATCCGCGGGCTGTATTAGCCGTTTGCTTTCCCAGCCCTTGTTTTTAAAATAAAGCCAGCCGACGAGGAAGGGCAGGAGAGGGGACAGGGCCTGTCCCACATATACACCGGGGAATCCCATACCTGCCGTAAATGCCAACAGCCAGCTTACGGGCAGCCGGACAACAGCCGCATCCAAAAGTGCATTTACCATGGCAATGTTTGCGGCGCCTATGCCGATAGCAAAGGAATCGAAGGTATACAATGCAGCGTAAACCAGACTGTTTATGCCGCAGCAGATCCTCAAATAAAGGATGCCGTCTGCAATCACCTCTTTATTTTGGGGTTCAAACAGCATGATGATTTGTCCTGCAAATAGTTGTACAAGAACCACTGCCATTAGCGTGATCAAAAGGTTTAAGCGCAGCCCGGTTTCCGTTGTCTTTTTGACCCGGTCTGTTCTGCCTGCGCCCATGTTCTGTCCGGCCATGGCGGTTACAGCCTGGCCGACTGCCCAGCAGGGCATTCCTGCAAAGGTATTGACTTTCAGTCCCACCCCAGATGCTGCAGCAACAGACACCCCGAATTGATTCAACATGCCTGTGATCATAAGATAAGAGATATTCACAACTGCCATTTGAACCGCTGTGGGCAGTCCGACTTTTAAGACAGCAGCCATTTTTTCAGTCTGAACAGCAAAATTTTTCAGCCTGAACGGAAAGATAAAAGTTTTCCTTCTCAGACAGCATATGGATATTGCAAGGGAGATACCCTGTGAGAAAACGGTGGCATAAGCTGCGCCTGCAATCCCCATACCGAAAGGTCCCACTAAAAGAAGGTCCAGCAGGATATTAACGACTGCCGCGGCTGCGATAAAGTAAAGTGAACTTATGGAATCTCCCAATCCTTTCATAACAGAGCAGACAGCATTATAGCCAAACACGAACACTGTGCCGCAGCAGATAATTCTCATATAATCGCAGGCGTCCTGCATGGACCCGGCAGGAACACGCAGTATCTGAAAAAACGGCCGGTAAACAAGCAGCCCTGACACTGTGACTAGTAATGAGGCAAAGAAGGAGAGGGAAAATAATGTCCCGACAGTTTCACGCTGTCCCTCTTCATCATCGGCCCCTTTGTATTGGGCAACCAGCACAGTACCTCCCATTGTAACGCCGATACATATGGAATTAATGATAAAACTTATCATAGACGCATTGCTGATCGCGGCAAGTCCTGTTTCCCCCACAAACCTTCCCACAACAAGCATATCCACAATACTGTAAAAGGACTGCAGTAAATTGGCAAGCAGCAGGGGGACAGCAAACTTTATCAGTTTTTTTGAGACATTTCCCGTTGTCAGATCTTGTTCTTTTCTCATCAAATCATTTCTTCCTTTCATAGATAAGTCCGGCATGCCTTTTCCCGGCACCGGAACATGCATAATAAAAAAACAGAGGGCAGCCACGGTAATGTGCTCCCTCTGCTTGTATAACAATAACAGTTCAAATACAAAAGGCAGCAGACAAAACATTGCCTCCTGCCCAAATCGCATACAAAAACAAATCCCAAATCATGAATCTGTTTTGGAATCTGCCTTTTATAATATCATAAATACTCTATCAGGCTCCGCACAATGTTTTGTTATATACAATTGTTCGGAGCTGTTGTCAATACAGAATTTCCCATATAACTTCATTGTGCCCACCCTTTCTGTTCATCCTTTTACCTCATTATAAACAGTCAGGGTTATACTGTCAATATTCTGTCGCACGGGATATGAATCCCCCAAAAGATGATTGACATTTATCTACTACTAATGTAAAATAAAATCAGGTACTACAATTGTAGAAAAACTCTGTAACCTGACCGGAATATAATGATCCGGTATCTGCAGACAGTACAGGAGGTGATAAGATGAAAAAACGTATTCAGAAACTGCCTGATTCGGAGCTGGATGTGATGCTTGCTTTGTGGAACGGTCATCCGGATATGACCCGGCTGGAGGTGGAGGCTTTTGTAAACCAGAAAAAAGAACTGGCACCCACCACGATCCTGTCCATGCTCACCCGGCTTGAAAGTAAGAAGTTTGTCTCTGTAAAAAGGGAAGGGAAGACAAATCTCTACAGCGCGGTTGTGACGCAGAGCGAATACCAGCAGCAGGAAGGGAAAAGCGTGCTGGAAAAATTGTATGGAAATTCGCTGAAGAACTTTGTGGCGTCTCTTTATCAGGGAAAACAGATTCACGAGGAAGATATACAGGAACTGGAGGAGTTCCTGAAGGAACTGGAGCGGAAGGGGGAATAGTCTATGGCAGAGTTTATGCTGCACATAATTAAAGTGAATGTTTTGTCAGCTTTCATCATTTTTATTGTGCTGGCAGTATCAAGACTGCTGGATAGGAAATATTCCTCCAGGTGGAAATATCTTATCTGGCTGTTTGTTTCCGTATTTCTTCTCATTCCGGTCAGGTTTCCATCTCCTGCCGCAGGACTGAATATAGAAGTACCAAAACAAATTGTCCGGGCAGAAGCAAGCAGGAGTACGAATACGTCCGGCGCGGAGAATCTGCAGTCTCCTGCAGACACCGCGAACAGCAGCAGTGATCTGCAGAAGGATACAAACAAAAATGCAGACCTGCAGGGCAGTACGGGACAGGAGAATATAACTATGGATACCGTGGCATGGATCATGGCAATTATCTGGGGAGCGGGTATTTGCGCAGCAGCGGTATATAAAGTGTTTGTTTTGAGAGCAGGAAGACAGTACCTGCGCCGCTGGAGGATTCCTTTTACGAACCGTGAGAGGATCGCTGAATATGATAAACTGTGTAAAGAAATGCATCTGAAAAAAGCACCGAAGCTTGTGGCAAACAGCAGGCTGTCCGGGCCGCTTTTGGCAGGGATCAGGAATACCTTTCTCTATCTCCCTGTACGGGAGTATTCAAAAGAGGAATGTGAAATGATCTTCCGGCATGAGCTATGCCACTACCGCAGCCGGGATCTGTGGTATAAACTGCTCATGATATGCATAACAACGGTTTATTGGTTCAATCCGGCAGTTTACTTTATGAAAAAAGAGGCGGAGCGTGATATAGAGTTTATATGTGATGAGAAAGTCATGAAAGGCAGGAACCGTGAGGATAAGCTTCGGTATAACCAATTGCTTCTGAAGACAGCAGCACTGGGCAGACCTTCCTATGAGTTGTCCACCAGTCTGAATGACGGCCTTCTCACATTCAAAAAAAGGATGGTAAATATTATGAAGGCAGGAAAAATGAAACGGGGAATCCTTCCTGTTATCTGCTTTACCATCATTTTAGTTACATCGAATGTATTTACCGGCTGTTCCTTAAAAGACTCCGGTGAAAAAAAGAAAGATGCGGATACGGAAGCCACCACTGACAGCGGCGCTGACAAGGATGAGGATACACCCGCCGGCAATGAGGAAAAAGACAAAAAAGAGAAGGTGGTCAAGGGAGGCAATACGATCAATCCCGTTACAGATACAAAGGAAAAGGCAGATATGCCTGTCGAACCCGAACAGGAAGAAGGATCCACTGAAACACCGGCGGCAGATCCGGCTTCCACAAAGGAGGAACGCACGGAACTGATTGGATTTATGAATCGGGATTCTCTGCCTTCCATGGCTCAAAACCTGGGGCTTCAGAAAACAGAAGGTCTTTTATTTGGTGATAAAGGGCAGCGGTATGAAGGAAACGGCATTCAGATAGAGTGGAATCCTGATACGGAGGGAATTGAGGGCCGTACGCTTGTTACCATAAGATGTGAGAATAACAACAGCATCAGTATGGATGGATTTTACTGCGGACAGCCGTACAAAGAAGCAGAGACCAGTCTGCTGCAGAGTGGTTACCGAAACTTAGGTGACAGCAATCCGGACTATAAAGAGTACATTTCTGATTCGGAAAGTATAATCGTAGGTTTTTATATAGCAGGGGATAGTATAAGTTCGTGGTTCTGGATGAACTGGCCGCAGGGCGACTTCGCGCCTGTCACGACCCAATACATGCCTGCTGACGGAGATTACAGAAATTCCAACGACGGGGAATATTCCACCATAAAAATCACCGGGATTAATGACTACAGTTTTTATTTTTCCATTTACAGATACACAGAAGGGGAAGGGGAGCAGCAGATCTTCATGGACAATATAGCAGTCTTTGAGGAGACAGATTCCGCAACTGCAGTATTCCGCGGGCAGCAGTACACGCTGACCTTTGACTGTTCTCAAAGCGGACTTATAGTTCTGTCAGGATTTGATGATGCCACTGCATTGGGCAATACCTTCTGGACGTTCTGAGTCCTGCGTATCAACAAAAATATTTTGAAATCGGAGAGTGAAAATGCAGCATAAAAAAAGGCCCCGGCCATTATGGAAAAAAATACTTCTCAGTCTGTTGACTGCAGTGCTGCTCATGGTCCTATGCTTTTTTGTCTATGTTTCTGATTATTACCATGCGAAGGCGTATCAGGCAGAGGCAGTATCTGCCGATTCAGAAGATTACATTGTATACGGAGATAAAAACAGCAGCACAGGTTTTATCTTTTATCCCGGCGGACTGGTGGAGGCCGAAAGCTATGCGCCGCTGCTTGACAGAATTGCGCAGAAAGACGTCTGCTGTGTTCTGGTAAAGATGCCTTTTCACCTGGCAGTTTTTGATTCTGGCGCAGCAGACAGGGTGATCCGGGATTTTCCGGATATGGAACGCTGGTATATCGGCGGACATTCTCTGGGCGGTGCCATGGCTTCCTCCTATGCACAGAAGCATGAGGATTCTTTAAAAGGGCTGGTTCTGCTGGCTGCTTATCCCACAGATACCCTGTCCGCACTGCCGGTCCTGTCCATCTACGGCAGCATGGACGGAGTTCTGAACCGGAAGAAGTATAAGGACTCCATCAAAAACGCGGAAATCTGCAGTGAGATCATGATACAGGGAGCTAATCACGCAGGCTTCGGCAATTACGGGGAGCAGAAAAAAGATAACACGGCAGAGATTTCAAGGGAGGAACAGTGGGATACAACTGCTTCTTATATTCTGGAATTTTTTGAAGCATCGGATGCGCCATGACAAAGAGTCCGGCCTGCCTGACTCTCCGCCAAAGCGCAGCCGCCTGCGGCCGTTTCCCTCTTAAAAAGCAGAGGCATTTGCATAAAAATGCCCTGCTTTTTTTGTCTCTGTTTTCCATGTGCGTCGTAACCGGATTCTTTTTACTATTGGAAATCGCCATACAATAGGGTATAATAAGAACGTAGTCGTAACTGTTCAGTCAGGTCTGCGCATTTACTGCGCTGACCGTGCAAAAGAGTAGTGGCGGCAGGTATTCGCCCCATCGCGAAGCGATTTTTAATGGGCGAATACCCGTAACTATTCAGCTGGCTGAATAGTTACCGTATATCAATGAAAAACCAACAAGGATTTATATCCTGCAGATAGAAACGGAGATACTATGAAAATATCTACAAATGTAAAGTTAAGCGCCCAGTGTATGAGCTGTCTGATCACACGCCAGATGGAAAATCTTAAGGACACAGCTTCAGAGGAGATCAAATCCGCTTACATGAGGGAGGTGTTTCAGATCATCGGCGCAGCCGGACCGGAGGATACTGCACCGGTTCTCATAGCAAAAATCAATGTGCTCCATGAGAAATATTTCGGACATGCCTACAGTTTTGAACAGTTGAAAAAAGAGTACAACCAAATGATGCTGGAGGCAGAGGAAAGAATACGCAGCCGGATCATTCAGGCAGAAGACCCTGTGTACCATGCAATTTTGTATGCCAGGGTGGGAAATTACATTGATTTTGGAGCCATGGGAAGCGTCAGCGATGAAAAACTGCGGGAACTGATAGCAAAAGCCGAGGAGGAGACCCTGGACCCTGTTGAATACAGCCGCTTCACAGAGCAGATGAAAACTGCAGAAAACCTGGTATATCTCACAGATAACTGTGGTGAGATTGTCCTTGACAAGCTTCTGATCGAACAGCTCATGAAGAAGTATCCGCAGATACATATCACGGTCATCGTGCGGGGAGAACCGGTCATCAATGATGCCACCATAGAGGATGCCGAAATGACCGGGCTTGCGGATCTTGTGCCTGTCATGGGCAACGGCACGAAAATAGCGGGCACAAGCCTGAAGGATATTTCGGATGAGGCCCGGGATTTGATTCGTCATGCAGACGTGATCCTTTCTAAGGGCCAGGGTAATTTTGAGACTCTGAATAACAGCGGGCTGAATATTTACTATATGTTTCTCTGCAAATGTTCCTGGTTCGTAAACAGATTCGGTCTGGAGCAGTATAAAGGTGTGTTTGTCAATGACAGAAGCCTTGGGAGGGATGGGTCATGAGAGAAGAATTGAGAAAACGCTGTGAATTGTTTGTTGAAAACAGGGATATTATAAAATCTGCATTTGCCTGGGAGAGCGCCTATGTCTATCCCATGTGTTCCGGAATCCTGACGGCAAGAGGTGTCCGTGCGGATACACAGCGCCTGATGGAGTGCCGCGATATTTTAAAGGCCAATACCGGAGTATTCTCCAATTTCAGAGGTGTTTCCAGGCTGGCTGTCATTGCCATGCTTTCTCTTAATGCAGATGCCGGGCTTATGATGGCGCAGATGCTGGAACTATACGGGAAGTTAAAAGAATTTTTCTGGGGCTCCGAATATCTGACTGTGGCAGCAGCCACTATTGCGGAGATGGCAGAGCCTTCCGGATATGATGAGATCATAAACAAAACAAGCAGTATTTACAACCGCATGAAAACTGCCCATCCCTTCCTCACTTCCGGGGAGGACAGTGCATTTGCCGCTCTTCTTGCCATGTCCGAGCTGGATGACTCCTGTATCGAAAGGGAGATGGAGCAGTGCTATTCCATATTGAAACCCTACTTTTTCTCCGGGAATTCGGTGCAGTCTCTGAGTCATATTCTGGCACTTGGTGAGGGGTCCGCGGAACAGAAGTGCAGAAAAGCCCTGGAAATCTTTGACGCACTGAAAGCGCGGGGACTGAAATACGGTACAGGCTATGAACTGGCAACGCTGGGTGTTCTGACCCTTCTGGATGTGGACAGGAATTTACTGATACAGGATATCACAGATGCGGAAGCCTTCCTGAAAGGGCAGAAAGGCTTCGGGGCCTTCGGTGTAGGCTCCAGGCAGAGGCTTATGTATGCCGGTATGATGGCATCCTGTGACTATGTTCCTGACCTGCATTCCATGCAGACTGCGGCATTAAACGGTGTGGTGGCACTGGTCATTGCCCAGCAGGCTGCTATCTGCGCGTCTGCGGCAGCAGCAAGTGCAGCCGCGGCGGCGTCCTCTTCCGGCTCCTGATCATGTTATATGACAGGGATATCCGGGAGCCGCTGTTCGATTTTCTGGAAGAGCGGTACGGAAAGATCAGAATCATAGAAGAGAAACAGATGGGAAAGTCCCGTGCGGATATCGTGATGGTTCTGCCGGACGCCGTTGCCGGCATTGAGATAAAAAGTGACGCGGACACGTATGTCAGGCTGCAGAGACAGGTAAGAGATTATAACCGTTATTATGATACCAACCTTGTGGTGGTCGGTTCCACGCACGCGCGCCATATAAAGGACCATGTGCCTGCCTGGTGGGGGATTCTCACGGCTGAGAAGCTGGGCGGTGCTGTGGATTTTTATACTCTGCGTGAGCCGGGACCTAATCCGAAAGTGGATATGAAAAGAAAACTCGGCCTGTTATGGCGCCCTGAACTGGCCCATATACAGGAGCTGAACCAAATGCCGAAATACAGGGAAAAAAGCAAGGCATTTGTAATAGACAAAATACTGCTTAAGGTTCCGCAGGAGATTCTGACGCTGCAGATCAGCGAGGAATTGTTCCAGCGGGACTATACCACCATAGAGGAGAAAATAACGGAGTACAGAAAACAGAAAAAGCATAACTTATAGGGGAGAGATACTATTACAAAGCTGAAAGGAGCAAGGGGTTACATGACAAGATACGAGAAAATGAGTCAGCTTTTCAATGAGGATTACCGGGTAATTGATTTTCTGCCCAGAAGGGTTCCCGATGAAGCCGGAACCT
Source organism: Blautia sp. NSJ-175 (assembly GCF_022867815.1). Lineage (NCBI taxonomy): Bacteria > Bacillati > Bacillota > Clostridia > Lachnospirales > Lachnospiraceae > Blautia > Blautia sp. NSJ-175. The sequence goes on along the minus strand of NZ_JALIFQ010000020.1, from coordinate 25,506 downwards.
TATTTGAAGAAGCAGAACAGTATTATATGCAGGACAAACAGCTTCAGATCTTCTGTGACAAGGTGATCGCTATAGTGCTGAAGCTGTTGTGCTACTATCCTTTTGAAATGTATGTGCAGGAGCATATTCCGCTCATCCGTACAAGAGAGGGCTGGCTGAAGGATAAACACTGCGATACCATAGTAAAGCTCATTAAAAAGACCATTCTGAAAAGAAGGGGACAGATTGATATTCTCCTGACCAGGGAAAATTCCATGATAAGCATCAGCGGCGGAACCCTGAGTATCGCCGTCTACAATGAAAGTGAGTCTCTGCGGGAGATGCTGCAGTCCATGGTGCGTACGGAAGGCCTCTATGACTGGAAATTCAGAGCCTGACAGCACTGTGAACAGAAAAAACATAAGAGAAAGCGAGGAAGACACAGAGCGATATGTTGAAGTCGTACATAGCTTTTGACATTGAAACCACCGGTCTAAGTCCAGAAGAAAATGAGATCATAGAGATAGGCGCCTTAAAGGTGCGTGACGGAAAGGTACAGGAGCGCTTTATGGAATTTATAAAGCCCAGACTGCCGATTCCGGCCAATATCACCGGCATTACCGGCATCACCAATGACATGGTGGAAGACGCAAGAGGCCGGGAGCAGGTGATTCCTGATTTCCTGCAGTTTTGCGGACAGGATATCCTGATCGGGCACAATGTGCTCTTTGATTACAGTTTTGTCAAACGGAGTGCGGAATCTCTCGGGTATACCTTTGAAAGGGATGGCATCGACACGCTGAAGATTGCCAGAACGGTCCACAGGGATCTGCCCTCCAAAAGTCTGGGAGAACTGTGTGAGCATTACCGGATCAATAATGCGGCGGCCCATAGAGCTTATCATGACGCGCTGGCTACTGCCAAACTGTATCAGACGATGGCACATTATTTTGAAGAGAAGGAACCGCAGGTCTTTCAGCCGTGCCCTCTGGTCTGCACCGCAAAGAAATGCCCGCCTGCCACGAAAAAGCAGCTGGATTTTCTCATGCGTCTGGTAAAACAGAAGGGTGTAAAGCCGGCGTTTGACCCGGAGACTCTGACCAGAAATGAGGCGTCCAGGCTGATTGACAGCATTTTGTCCGGTCAGGCCATTTGATTCCCGCACAAGGAGTGAGTATGGAAAACAGAGAAGAACGAATCACATTAAAACCCGATAACCATGATATGCGTCTGAAGTATTACGAACTGATTCTGGAGAGCAGAGGTCTTGCTGAGCTTCCCTGTTATCCTCTGCCTGAGGGGTACCGTTATGTGTATTACCGGGAGGGGGATAAAAAGGATTGGATCGCCATAGAGACCTCCGCCAGAGAATTTATCCTTCCTGAAGAGGGAGAGTCTGCCTGGAAGAGATATTACGCCGGAAAGGAAAAAGAACTGGAGAACCGAATGTTTTTTGTGGAGACCACTGACGGAGAAAAGGTTGCCACAGCCACAGCCTTCTATGAGCCACGTGACCTTTCCGGTGCCGGATGGCTGCACTGGGTTGCGGTAAAAAGGGAATACCAGGGGAAGGGCATTGCAAAGGCCCTGATCTCCCATACCCTGCAGCGCTTAAAAGAACTGGGGTATCCCTCCATCAAAATACCCACACAGACAAATACCTGGGTTGCTGCCAGGCTCTATCTGGATTTTGGATTTCGGCCTGTTCCCCAAAATGCGGTGGACAGCCAAATAGGGTACGGAATCCTGAAAACCCTGACGAATCATCCGGCGCTTGCAGGCTTTGAGCCGGTGCCGTATGAAGAGATCTGGGATTCCCGTATGGTTCAGATCGAGAAAAGGCTGAGAGAACAATATCCCGGTCTGGTACATTTCAGGGTCTTGGAGGAGAATGGACAGGATAGGATTCTGTACTGTACGGAATCCGGGGCCGGAGAATGGGACGGTGCACTTTAGATACATGGCAGAAGGGCCGGAGGCATGTACTGCATTGATGCAGACAGCCGCCGGCCCTTTTGTCATATCAGCTTGTTGTATAGGCAAGAAAAATCTGGTGGATGGCTTTGTGAAGATACGGCAGGTATTTGTCCATGGTTACGGGCTGTTCAAATAAAATACAGTTGTAACAGGTGGACCCCACCAGTTCGATAAAAGTAAAAAGCATAAGCTCAGGTTCCTCACAGGTCACTGCGCTTTTTTTCATCATTTCCAGATAGTATTCGTAAAATTTCTGTGATTCCTCCGGCACGGTTCTTTCAAAGGCATTTTTGAAGATTCCCCAGGAGAGATTCTTTGCAATGAACTGAAGAAGGGCATGTTCTTTCTGAAACCGTTCAATGATATAGTCCATCATCCACATCATCTGATCTTCAAAGCCTGAAACTTCCCTGGTGGCCAGGGCCTTATGGGCATCTGCGAATAACTGCCCGGCTTTGTAGGCGATCAGCTTATCCCTCAAATCATATTTGTCTTTAAAATACAGATAGAATGTTCCTTTTGCCAGACCGGCCTGGTTTACAATATCAGAGATCGTTGTTTTGGCAAAACCCTTTTTCGTAAACAGATCAAATGCTGTCTGGAAAAGTGCATTCTTTTTCTGTTTTTTGTTTATCTCCAGTTTTCCCATGGCTCTCTCACCTTTCATATGCGGTAACTGTCCACTACCCTGGCAGTTACGGCTTTTATCACACCTGAATTTCGATTTTAGTTTTATTATCCTATATAAATGACTAAAAGTCAATATCTAAAAAATGACCAAAATTCATTTTGTTATTTCGTAGATTCTTGTGACTTTTAAATATTGACTATTGGTCATTTTCATATATAATGAAGGTTGAAATGAAAACGAGAAATAAACAGAATAGGGGATGATTTCTTTGGTCAAAACGGGTAAGTGGATAGCCAGACACCGGGTTCTCATATTGCTGCTGGGAATCCTTTTGCTGGTTCCATCCGTAATAGGTATGGCTAAAACAAGAATTAACTACGATTTGCTCAGTTATCTGCCGGAACACCTGGAAACCGTAAAGGGGCAGGATATTCTGGTGGATGAGTATGGAATGGGCGCATTTTCCATGGTTGTTGTGGAAAATATGGACCTGAAGGATGCGCAGAAGCTGGAGGATAAGTTCAGTGAGATACCGCATGTTAAAGATGTGCTCTGGTATGATGATGTGGCGGATATCAGTCTTCCGGTGGAAATGATTCCAAAAGACCTGCGGGAAGCCTTCTTCCGGGGAGATGCCACCATGATGCTGGCGCTTTTTGACAACACCACATCCTCCGATGAGGCTATGGAAGCTGTGACCCAGATGAGAAAAGCGGCAGATGAGCAGTGCTTTATCAGCGGTATGACAGGGATCGTCACAGACATTAAGAACATATCCCTGCAGGAGCTGCCCATCTATGTGGTCATTGCCACATGTCTGGCATTTCTGGTCCTGGAGCTTTCCACGGAATCCTTCCTGGTTCCGGTGCTTTTCCTGCTCAGCATCGGCTGCGCTATCTTATACAATATGGGAACCAACATATTCCTGGGGGAGATTTCATACATTACCAAGGCACTGACCGCTGTGCTGCAGCTTGGCGTTACCATGGATTATTCTATTTTCCTTCTGAACAGTTATGAGGAGAATAAACTTCGTTTTCCGGGAGACAAAAACAGGGCTATGGGGCATGCGATTTCCAACACCTTCAAATCCATTGTGGGCAGCTCAGTTACCACCATTGCCGGATTTGCAGCTCTTTGCTGCATGACCTTTACCCTGGGCAGGGACCTGGGCATTGTCATGGCAAAGGGTGTTGTGATCGGTGTGGTATGCTGTGTCACCCTGCTTCCGTCCATGGTCCTTATCTTTGACAAGGCCATTGAGAAGACAAGACACAGACCGCTCATACGAAATGTTGAGAAACCTTCCCGGTTCATTACAAAGCATTATAAATTGTGGCTGGTCGTTTTTCTGGTTCTGCTTTTCCCGGCCATCTACGGAAACAACCATACAAAGGTCTATTACAATATCGCCCAGTCTCTGCCGGCATCCCTTCCGGGCAATGTGGCAAATGAGAAGCTGCAGGAAGATTTTGATATGAGTACCATGCATATGATCCTTATGAACAAGGACATGGACAGCAAAGACAAACGCGACATGATGGAGGCGGTTGACCGGGTGGACGGCATCAAATGGACCATCGGCATGAACTCCCTGTTCGGCCCGTCCATTCCTGATTCCATGATACCTAAGGATATCAAAAAGATGCTGCAGAGTGACAAGTACGAGCTGGCTTTTGTCTGCTCTGAATATGAGTCAGCCACACCAACGGTCAATAAGCAGATCGCGGCTATCGATAAGATCGTAAAATCCTATGACAGTTCCGCTATGGTGATCGGTGAGGCGCCGCTGATGAAGGATCTGCAGGATGTCACAGATGTGGACCTGCGCAATGTAAATATTATCTCCATTGCTGCTATTTTCATTATCATCATGCTGGTATTTAAGTCCCTGTCCCTCCCTGTTATTCTGGTGGCGGTGATAGAATTTGCCATAGCTGTGAATATGGCAGTGCCCTTCTATCAGGGAACCAGCCTTCCCTTTGTGGCAAGTATTGTCATAGGCACCATTCAATTGGGGGCCACTGTGGATTATGCCATATTGATGACCAGCCGGTACCAGAAGGAACGCCAGAGAGGACACAGCAAGAAAGAGGCCATATCCATTGCCCATAAGGCCAGCATGCTCTCCATTGTCACCAGCGGATGCAGTTTCTTCGCCGCTACGTTCGGTGTTGCCTGCTACTCCAAGGTGGATATGATCGGTTCTATCTGTACACTGCTTTCAAGAGGCGCTCTTATCAGTATGGCAGTAGTTATCATGGTCCTTCCGGCCATGTTTATGATATTTGACAAAGTGATTTGTAAGACATCCATAGGATTTCTGGGAAAGAAGACAAAAAAACAGTGCTCATCAGGAAAGGAAGTATTGGAATGAACAGGAACAGAAAGCTGAAGAATAAGATGATGACAGGACTTGCCGTGAGCATGGCTGCTGTTATGGGTGCCATGCCGGTCTACGCAGCTGGGGAAAATGAGAAAGAAGTATCCAAGGAAGAAACCGTCTATGTAAACGCGGATGCTGCAGGGAAAGAAAAGAACGTGACCGTGTCTAACTGGCTGAAAAATGCAGGTACAAAGAAGACATTAAAGGACCGGACGGATCTGAAAGACATAAAAAACGTAAAGGGCGATGAGACTTATACCGAAAGCGGAAATTCTGTCACATGGAATACCGAAGGGCAGGATATCTATTATCAGGGCAAAACAGGAAAGGACCTTCCCGTAACCGTGAACTTCACGTATTACCTGGACGGAAAGAAAATGAACCCGGAGGATCTGGCCGGCAAAAGCGGCCACCTGCAGATCAGGATCAAATACGAAAACCATGCAAAGCAGACCGTAAAGGTGGACGGAAAAGAAGAGACACTCTATAGTCCCTTTGTGATGCTGACAGGTCTGATCCTGCCTGAGGAGACGTTTTCAAATGTTGTGATCGATAACGGCAAGGTAATCTCAGACGGCAACCGAAACATTGTACTCGGCATTGCCATGCCCGGCCTGAAAGAAAGCCTGGGCCTTGACAAAAAACTGAACAAAGACAGTGACAGCGAAGGTATAAATCTGCCGGAGAACCTGGAAGTGTCCGCGGATGTAAAGAATTTCTCCATGGACCCCACCTTTACCATAGCGCTGACAGATGTTATGAAGGAACTGAAAACCGATGACATCACAGATATGGATAAACTAAAGGATGCCTTAAATGATCTGGAGGACGCCGCACTGAAACTGGTAGACGGTTCCGCAGAGCTTTCCAAAGGGGCCGGCACGCTGGATAACAAATACAAAGAATTTGATGATGGTGTCAACACCCTGAAAAGCGGAATCGAAACACTGGACAGCGGTGCCGCACAGCTTGCTGACGGAATCGGCAGTTATACCGACGGCGTAGACCAGTTGGATGACGGGATCCAGACTTACCTGGGAAGCAGCGGTGTCCTGACCGGCAAGGTCACAGAGTATGTAAATGGTGTCAGCACAGTGGTGAACGGCGTTAAGCAGTATGCAGACGGCGCAGTAAAGCTTGCAGACGGCACAGCGGCCTATATCGGCGGAGAAAAGCAGCTTGCAGCCGGAGCAGAGGGACTCAGACCCCTTGTATCGGGCCTGACGGAGATCAAGGGTGCCATTGAACAACTGAACAGTGTTCTGGACGGAAAAGGAAGCACCAAGGATGACATCCGCCTTGCTGCGGATACACTTGCCGCAGGAACACAGCAGTTAAAGGATACTCTGGATACTGCAGAGGTCAATGACATGATGGCATTGATAGACCAGATGACAGGCACCGGACAGGAACTGATCGGGGAGGCAGAGGGCCTTTCCTCTGTTATGCAGGAAAAGATTGCCAAACCGGTGGGTGAAATGATGGCGGCAGGCGAAAACCTCAAGGCAGGTCTCGGCTCTCTGCAGTCTTATCTGACCACAATCCAGACAGAGGCGGCAAAAGCCGTTGCCCAGGCAGAACAGATGATAACGGATTCTGTAAACGGCAGTATTGATGAGAAGAACGCCCAGCTTCAGTCTTCAGCACAAAACGCAGCACAAAATGCGGAGGATGCCGCCAACGCCCAGCTCCAGGCAGCAAGAGACGCTTTGGACGCGCAGATCGCCGCATCAGATGATGAGGCAGTTAAAAGTGCTCTGGAAGCAGCAAAAGGCCAGCTCGGCAATGTATCTGTGTCCGCAGAAAATGTAGAGGAACTGCAGCATATCCAGACGCCTGCAGTGGAGGTGAACCTTCCTGCGTTTGATCCCTCCGGAATTATCGGGGCCATGGAACAGATGGCAGGCTCTTATCAGTCAGTCGAATCCACAGTAAATGAACTCTGCGGCACCGAACTGCCGTCGATCCAGAAGAAGCTGGAAGGCATCACAGCCGTAAAGGACCAGATTCCCACAGCTTCCATGCAGACATTAAAGGAGAGTGTATCTGCTCTCAACACAGGCATGCAGCAGTTAAAAGGAGGCATCGGCCAGCTCTCAGGCAGTGTGAATCTTCTGGATCAGAAGACCTCCGTACTTCCCGAGGCGGGCAAAGGGATTCAGGCGCTTCTGGACGGTTTCCAGAACCTGGGAGGCGCGAACCGGCAGCTTTTGGACGGCGCAGCCGAGCTGAAAGAAAAGGCTCCCATACTGGTACAGGGTGTGGGAACATTACAGGGCGGCACCTCAGAGCTCAGCCAGGGCCTTGACGCGTTAAGCACAGAGCTTTCTTCCGGAGCCTCCATGCTTTCCGCAAACAGCGGCACACTGCGGGAAGGAGCTTCCGTTCTTACCTCAGGAACCGGCGAACTGCTGACCGGCAGCAACACCCTGCAGGATGCCAGCGGCCAGGTGCAGGACGGCATCTCCCAGCTCAAAGACGGCGCCAAAACCTTGAAGGACGGCATGAAGGAATTCGACGAAAAAGGCACAAAAAAGATGAAGGACACCATAGAAGATGAATTGGGCGATGTCCTGGACCGATTAAAAGCCCTCAATTCTGAAAACTGCACTTATGATACCTTCAGCGGAAAAGCAGACAACATGAACAGCAACGTGAAATTTATCATTGAAACAGACGCGATCGAGACAGAAGAATAAGATAAATCTTTGATCAGGCGGTACAGCACATTGTGGCTGTACCGTTTTTTTGATTCTGTCATCTGTAAATAGAGCATACAACTATATTGACAGTATACAACTACTGCGATATAATACAGAAAAACCAGGAGGTATAAAAAATGCGTAGTGACAGAATCAAAAAAGGAGTGGAGGCCGCGCCGCAGAGGGCACTGCTCTATGCACTTGGACTGACAGATTATGAGATGGAGAAGCCGCTGATCGGAATTGTAAGTTCACAAAACGAGATTGTGCCGGGGCATATGAATCTGGATAAGATAGTTGCAGCGGTTAAGCAGGGTGTCTCTGAGGCAGGCGGCGTTCCTGTTGTATTTCCGGCGATCGCAGTGTGCGATGGAATTGCCATGGGACATGAGGGAATGAAGTATTCCCTTGTAACAAGAGAGCTGATCGCAGATTCCACAGAAGCCATGGCTATGGCTCATCCCTTTGACGGCCTTGTCATGGTGCCGAACTGTGACAAGAATGTTCCCGGCCTTCTCATGGCAGCCGCGCGCCTGAACATTCCCTCCATTTTTGTGAGCGGAGGGCCTATGCTCGCCGGCATTTCCAAAAAAGAGCGCATCAGCTATTCCACCGTGTCCGAGGCGGTCAGTTCCTTTAAGGCAAACCGCATAGACGGGGAAACGCTCTGTACTTATGAGAAGAAAGCATGTCCCACCTGCGGCTCCTGTTCCGGCATGTTTACTGCCAACAGTATGAACTGCCTGACAGAGGTGCTGGGGATGGCCCTTCCCGGAAATGGAACCATCCCGGCTGTCTACAGCGCCAGGCTGCGTCTTGCAAAAGAGACCGGGCGGCGTATCCTGGAACTTATCAAAGAGGATGTGAAGCCCCGGGATCTTATGGTCAGGGAGGCATTTAAAAATGCCCTGACCATAGATATGGCCCTTGGCTGCAGTACCAACAGCATGCTTCATCTTCCGGCCATTGCCCATGAGTGTGAGATAGAGATTGACCTGGATCTGGCAAATGAAATTTCAAAGAAAACACCGAATCTGTGCCGCCTTTCTCCCGCAGGAAACCACTATATAGAGGAACTGGAAGAAGCAGGCGGCATCCCTGCCGTGATGCATGAAATCAGTAAGCGAAACCTCCTGCATACAGAGCTGCTTACCTGTACAGGGAAAACCGTAGAAGAAAATATAAGCGGACATGGGATAAGAGACACCTCCATCATCCGTCCAATCAGCCGGCCCTACAGCGCCGGGGGAGGTATCGCTGTGCTGAAAGGCAGCCTCGCCCCGGAAGGCTGTGTGGTCAAAAAATCTGCCGTGGACGAGAAAATGATGCGGCACACAGGCAGGGCCCGCGTCTTTGACGGAGAGGAAGAGGCCCTGTCTGCCATCTATGCAGGAAAGATCCACGCAGGCGATGTAGTCGTCATCCGCTATGAAGGCCCAAAAGGCGGCCCCGGAATGCGGGAAATGCTCAATCCGACTTCAGCCATTATGGGAAGCGGCCTCGGTGACAAGGTGGCGCTGATCACTGACGGACGGTTTTCCGGGGCAACCAGAGGAGCCGCCATCGGCCATGTATCCCCGGAGGCGGCAGACGGGGGGAATATCGGGCTGGTGGAGGATGGAGATCTGATTGAAATTGATATTTTAGACTGCCGGATCAATATTCTCATCTCCGACGAGGAACTGGCGGCCAGAAGGGTCGATTGGAAACCAAAAGAAAAAGCGCTTAAAGGATATCTGAGAAGATATGCCAAAAGTGTTTCCTCCGGCAGCAGAGGGGCGGTCCTGGACTGAGGCCCTGCCGTACACCATAGAAATGCCGCATTGCCATAATGCGGCATTTCCTGTATAATAAAAGACATATTGCAGAGGAAAGAAAAGAGAAAGAAGAGGATTTACCAATGATATCACACGAAAAAATAGAAGAGTTCATCTGTCAGTATCCGGTTTATCAATATGCCTTCTTCAGTCCGGAGGAAATTGATTTTTCCTACCGCGTCAGATGGATCTGCGAAAAAGAGTGCGATCGTTTCCAGTCCACCTGGGCCTGTCCGCCGGCTGTGGGAAGTGTGGAAGAGTGCAGGCACCGCTGTCTTGCCTACAAAGAATGCTTTCTGTTCTCCACCATAGCGGAGGTCTCCGATGTCATCAATTTTGAGGAGATGCTGTCCACCCGCAGGGAACATGAAAACATAACAGCCGCCATCGAACAGTTCATAAAGTCCCAGGGAACCGGGTGTATGGCTCTCTCCACAGAATCCTGTGACATCTGTGAAACATGCACGTATCCGGATGCCCCCTGCCGTTTCCCGGAGAAAATGCATCCCTGTGTGGAGAGCCACGGCATCATCGTCAGTGAACTGGCTGAAAAATATAGTCTGGATTTTACCCTGTCTCCAAACCAGATTCTCTGGTTCGGCATTCTTTTTATCGAATAGATTGCAAGGTATCAAAGATCAGGAGGGCGGAACCGTCCCATACCGGGAACTCCCGCCCCCTTTTGTCATCAATTCTCCACTTTTCGCATACTCATAATAGTAAGACATCACCCCGGAGCACCCCCATGCGCAAAAAATCCACCCCCATCACCGGCCGCATCGCCGACTCCCTTCAAATCCCCAAAGACCTGGCATACCGGGAAGCCATCTTCACCATGACCGGCTCCAGGGAGCTTTTTATAGAAAATTACAAATGCATCCGCCAGTATGAGGACACCTGCATTATTCTCCTCACCAAACACGATGCTATAAAAATAGAGGGAACCCACCTCACCATTGACTACTACACCAACGAAGAGATGAAAATCACAGGAAGCATCTGTCGTGTTTCCTTTCTATAAGAAAATGGGAGGTAACAAAGTTGAAGGCTTGGAATTATTACTGCAAAGGCTATGTCCGCATCCGTCTGCAAAGCGGCGGCCCGGAACGTTTCCTGAATATGTGTGCCCACCATAATATCCCTGTCTGGGATCTGCAGAACCGGGAAGGGTTCTACGAAATGAATGTGAGTATCTCCGGGTTTTACCAGATGAAACCCATATGCCGAAAGACCGGTTCCCGTGTGAAAATCATAAAAAAATACGGACTGCCCTTCTTTTTTTACCGGAACAAAAAAAGAAAGGCATTTTTTATCGGCATTCTGGCAGGATTTTTTCTGCTCATGGTATTGTCCCAGCATATCTGGAACATTCATGTGGAGGGAAACCGCCACAACAGCACGCAGACCATACTCAATTATCTGGATGAGATCCAAATCCATCACGGTATCTTAAAAAAAGATGTGGACTGCTCCTACATAGCGGAACAGATGCGCAGGGAATTTCCTGACATCACCTGGGTATCCGCAAAAATATCCGGCACCCGGCTCATATTGGAAGTAAAAGAAAATGCCACGGCAAACAAGATAATAAAACAGACCGAGGAAAATCCCAGCAGCATAATTGCCGGAAAATCAGGAACCATTGTCTCCATGATCACCAGAAAAGGCACGCCCTGCAAAAAAGTGGGAGAGACCTGCGAAAAAGGCGAGACTCTGGTGTCCGGCAGGGTGGATATTATGAACGACAGCAAGGAAGTGGTGGGGTATGAATACACAGAATCCGATGCTGACATCTATATTCAGTCCCAGATGCAGTATTACCATGAATTCGACATACATTTTCAGAAGAATGTCTATACCGGGGAAGCCAAGAAAGGCCCGGTCCTGCAGTTAGGTGATTACTTTATCAATCTGAAAGGGAAGAATCATTTTGACCAGTTTGATACCGTAACCAAGCTGCATCAGGTCCGGTTGACAGAAAACTTCCGCCTTCCCATTTTCTACGGAAGCAGCACAGATTATGAGAGTGTCACAAAGCCCTTCAAATACACAAAGGAAGGCGCTGAGAAAAAAGCGCAGGAACAGCTTGAACTTCTGCTTGATACCCTGCGCGAAAAAGAAGTACAGGTAAAAGAGAACCATGTAAAAATACAGGTGCTTAACAATGTCTGCGTGGCAAAAGGCCAGTTGACAATCATAGAAAAATCCACGGAAAAACAACCGGTGGAGATTCTGGAACAGCCTGCCCCAAATGCAGAAGAGGCAGAGGAAAACTAAAATTACTGCTGCCCGTGGAACGCGGGAACGGTCATGGAAGCCTGAATCAGGAAAGAAGACGCTCTGTGTGCAGCTGTGAAAAGGCTGCGTTTAGAATCCTTCCGTCCCCGACAGATGTAAAAACCTGCCGGGGACAATTTTCACGCACCCTGCCTTGGGGAAAATGTATTGACAGAACCGTGGAAGAGAACATATACTTGTGTTGGATTCTACTAACGTTTTTACTTACAGGAGGGGAATATATGTTAAAGCAAATATCCATATTCGCAGAAAATAAGAAAGGGATGCTGCAGTCTGTCACCGGTATCCTGGCACGGGAAAATATTAATATTATGGGCTCTGTCACAAACGACAGTGCCGAATACGGCATCATCCGAATGGTGGTCTCTGATCCGCAGCGGGCGCTGGAGGCCCTTTCCAAAGAAGGTTTTATCTGCCGCGACACGGATGTTCTGGGCGTGGAGCTGGATGACAATCCCGGTGCCCTGGACAGGCTTTTGGTCTCTCTTTTGGACAGCAATATCAATGTGGACTATCTATACCTTTCCTTCAATCGAAGTTCGGGAATGCCTATCATGATCCTCCATGTGGACTGCATCAATGAGGTGAAAAACTGCCTGCAGGCCAAAGGACACTGTGTCCTGTAAGTGTTTAAAGGATTACAGATGCCTCTGCTAGTCCCAGATCAATAAGCTTCTTGACTGAAAATTCAACATCAGAACTTAAAACAGTCTTCAGCTCTGCCGCAAACCCTTCCATATCTTCCTTGTTAAGGCAATCCAGCAGGGAAGTGAGGCGGGGGAGATAGTATCTGCTTAAGGTTTCACGATTTCCCCGCATATTTCGGATAGGGTATCCCCACATAAGCTGATAAAAGAGTGAGGTATAGACGTTCCTGACCGCGTGATAGGGGGCCAGATGTATTATAAGTTCAAGAATGCTGTAAGCGGTCAGATTACAGCGCTGTTCCTGCCAAGGCATGCAGCCCCGGAAGTTTGGAGCCCACCGGGTAGATGCCGCGCTTGATGCCCACCATAATCTCCAGGCAAAGGGTATAACAGCGCTGGGAGACTTTCTTGTAACTGCTCCACTGAAAGGATTCCTGCGTCTTTGGAGGCGGCAGGGTGATCCTTTTTTCATAGAACCGATACAGAGCCGCCGGAAGCGAAGTGGTATTTCCAAATGTATCTTCCCGCTCTGAGATTCTGAGGATGGTTTATGTATCACCGGATTCTGTGACAGCCTCTGATGGACGGGAAAGGGATATAAAAGACAGGCAGGATATTAAGACTGCTTTTGCCGGACAGGGTTTCGTCTATGGTCCGTATTTTAATGAGGCGAATGAATATATCGTCTGTTATTCTGCTCCGGTATATCAAAACGGCAGCATTGCAGGGGTACTCTGCATTGAAAAAGACGGATACATATTCAGTTCTATCATTCAGGGACTGCAGTTTGTCGATTCGGGAGAGTCCTATATGATCAACGCGGAAGGCACTGATATTGCAGTCAGCAGAAGAGAACATGTGGAGTGGGTGGACAGCCAGTATAATGCGGAGAAAATACTGGAGGAAAAAGAGGACCCTGTTACACGGTCCATTATAGAACTGGAGAGAAATGGTCTGGATGGAAAATCCGGACGGGGAACCTACTGCTGGGAGGACGGATTGTGCTATTTATTTTATGCACCATCCCCTCCACCGGCTGGGTGCTGTTAACAGGGCTGCGCCGGGAAGAGATACATTCGATGACACAGTCCATGTTATATGCCTCGATCTCAAAGGGTCCTCTCTTAGGCATGTGTATCACGGCATTTTTACTGCTTACTGCGGCAATTATTATATGGATCATATTGAGTCTGAAAGAGAGCTCGAAAGAAAATGAAAGGCTGGAAATCAGTGCAAACCGTGACCCTCTCACCGGTATTAAAAACCGAAACTGCTTTCGTTCCGATGCAGAGATGCTTGCAGCCGGAAGTTACCGGACATTTGCCTGTGTTTATATGGATGCAAACGGGCTTCACGAGATCAACAATCATATGGAGCATGCAGCAGGAGATCAAATGCTGAAGGATTTGGCAGAGGTGCTCCGGCAGGTGTTTGGTCCGGAATATGTATACCGCATTGGCGGTGATGAATTCGTAGCCTTTTGCCTGAATCAGGATAAGCCGGAAGTTTTCCGCAGGATGAACGGAAAAGAACGTCAGTTACGTGTTCTAAACAAGAAGTTAGAACAGATACTTTTGGAGAAACAGGATGCGGATACATTCCTGTCTGTTTGGGCACCTGGTTTTAACGGAGTATATTTTGTCAATTTAAGCGGCGATGCCATCCGTCATTTATTTATCCCTTCCTATTTTCAGGAGCTGCTTGAGGAGACAAAGGATAAATTCAGCGAAGCCCTGCGCCTTAATGCCAACCGTATTGAAAAGCTGAATATCGGCTGCAGTTTGAAAACTTCTGCGACTACGGGTATCTGGAGACTCTTTTGAACCGGGATAGGAAAGGGAGAAGCGCATTTCGGATAAATTCACGCAACGCATAAGCCGGCATAATGTATAATGAGCTGATTTAAGTGCGCACCAGGCGCACAGAGGAAATAAAAATGACAAATACATGCCAGCTGAGCAATAACACTATAGATTATGTGAAACGTTACCGGTGCATCCTAGATACAATGATCGAGAACATGACATCTGTCTGCCTTACCGACAGTATTTCCGCAAACTTTATCAAACAGATGATCCCGCACCACCGGGCAGCCATCAAAATGTCGGAAAATCTGCTGCGCTTTACGACATGCATACCGCTTCAGAACATTGCCCAGAATATCATATGCTCCCAGAAAGAAAGTATCTGCAGTATGGAGGCCATCTGCTCCGAATGCAGCCGCCGGAGAAATACACCCCGGGCGTTGAATTACTACCAGCGCAGCAATGAGTGCATCCTTCGGAATATGTTCAGGGAAATGCACACGGCCTGCACCGACAACTGCATTGACGCAAATTTCATGCGTGAGATGATTCCCCACCACAGGGGTGCTGTCCTTATGTCCAAAAATGCACTTAAGTTTTGTATCTGTCCGGAATTAAAACCGATTTTGGAGTCGATCATTGATTCCCAGGAAAAGGGTGTTCAGGAGATGCAGCAGCTTCTAGGGGAGATCACGCAAAAATAAGTTCAGGGGGCACCGTAAGACAGTGTCCCCACCTTTTATCGCCTGCGCCCCGAAAATATCCTGCCGATTGCATATCAAATATGTTACAATGAATTAAGACACAGACAAATTCCACGATAACAATAAGAGACATTGAGGGAGGCAGGCGTATGGAATTAAGGGTACTTCGTTATTTTCTGACAGCAGTCAATGAGGGAAATATCACCAGAGCCGCAGATATTCTGCATGTGACGCAGCCTACACTCAGCAGGCAGCTCATCGAACTTGAAAATGAATTGGGCACTACCTTGCTCATCAGGGGAAAACGCTCCCTGACTCTGACAGATGACGGAATGCTGTTCAAACAACAGGCAGAGGAGATTGTAGAACTGGCGGATAAGGCAGAACAGACCTTTACAGGGAAAAATGAAGCCATCAGCGGAGTGATTTCACTTGGCGCATCAGAGGCATTGGGAAGCCGTGTCCTGGCAAGATATATGAAGCAGTTTCTGGAAAAATATCCGGATGTCAGGTTCGATTTATATAACGAGATGGCTGATAATATCAAAGATAAACTGGAAAAAGGGCTGTTGGATCTGGGCCTGTTGCTGGAGCCGGTTGATACCAAAAAATATGAATTTCTCCGCCTGTCACAGAAAGAGAGCTGGGGCGTACTGCTTCGCAAAGATCATCTGCTGACAAAAAAAGACAAGATTTATGTGCAGGATCTAAGAGAATATCCCTTAATTCTGCCAAAAAGGGAAAATGCAAGAAATGAAGTGCTGAACTGGCTGCAGTGTGAAGAAAGCCATCTGAACATCCCTGTAAATTACAATCTGCTTTCTAATGTGGCACTTCTGGTGGAAGCAGGTATCGGCTGCGCGGTATGTCTGGACGGCGCATTGTCTGTTCATTGCAGTCCGGATATTTGTTTTTGCCCAGTCTATCCGGAACATACAACGCGGAGCGTCCTGCTTTGGAAAAAGAATCACCTGTTCCAGCCGGCGGCATCCTTGTTTATTCAAATGCTGCACACTCATAAATGGGGCGAGTAACAATAAATACGATTTTTTAAAATACAGAGGGTGTTCCTCAAGTCTTTCATGGCTTTGGGTACACCCTTATTTTATACCCGGAATCATACGCTCAGCGTATGATAAACGATAAAATGTAAGCATTGGACGAAAAGCGGACTGCGAATTTATAATAGACCTATAGCTAAAGGAGGTATTGGAAGATGACTGAGTTTGAAAAGAAGCAGTCCGGCAAAATATACGATGCCCGTGACTCTGAACTTCGTTCGCTGCAGTACAGGGCTAAAGATCTGATGCGGGAGTATAATAGGATTCCTGCGGCAAACGAAAATGAGAAAAAACGGGTCTTAGATCTGCTTGTGGGAGCAGCCGGAAAAAATGTCCGTGTGAACCAGCCATTTTATGTGGATTACGGAAGCAATATTTTCATCGGGGACAACAGCTTTATCAATTTGAACTGCACGTTGCTGGATACAGGGAAAATCACCATAGGAAAAAACACTTTGATCGGACCGGATGTAAAAATCTATACGGCTGTACATGCAAAAGAAACAAGCGAACGGTTCTGGGAAGAAGATGACGGTGCCGTATATGTGAAAACATGGACACAGCCTGTCCGCATAGGGGATGGGGTATGGATCGGCGGAGGCGCGATCCTGCTGCCGGGAGTTACCATCGGAGATCATGCAGTGATCGGGGCCGGAAGCGTGGTAACAGAGTCCATACCGGCCGGGGCAGTAGCCTGTGGGAATCCATGTAAGGTAAAAAAGAGGAGGGAGGCAGATATCTGATGATAACCGGACGGCGGCGCCGAGCTGCTGGAAAAGATAGCCAAATGGCTGAAAAAACTTGATATATGTGCCGGGAAAGGAAGGGAAAATAATTATGAAGTATACAACATTAGGTGATTCGGATTTGAAAATATCACGCATCTGTATGGGATGCATGGGATTTGGAGATGCAAAGAGGGGACAGCATTCATGGACATTGGATGAAGAGCATTCCAGAGAAATCATAAAAAGGGGCCTGGAGCTGGGGGTGAATTTTTACGATACAGCCATCGCCTATCAGAGCGGAACCAGTGAACAATATGTAGGAAAAGCACTGCGGGATTATGCCAAAAGGGATGAGGTGGTAATCGCCACAAAATTCCTCCCCCGGACAGAGGAAGAAATAAAGGCTGGAATTACCGGACAACAGCATGTTGAGCGTATGATAAATCAGAGCCTTAAAAATCTGGGCATGGATCATGTGGATCTTTATATTTACCACATGTGGGATTTTAAGACCCCACTTTATGAGATCATGGAGGGGCTGAACCGTGTGGTAAAAGCCGGAAAAGCCAGATATATCGGTATTTCCAATTGCTTCGCCTGGCAGCTTGCCAAAGCAAACGCATTAGCGGAGCGGGAAGGATTCGCAAAGTTTGTCTCTGTACAGGGACATTATAATCTTATCTTCCGGGAAGAGGAACGGGAAATGGTTCCCTATTGCCGGGAAGAAAATATTGCATTGACACCGTACAGTGCGCTGGCTGGCGGACGCCTTTCCAAACAGGCGGGGGAGACATCAAAGCGCCTGCAGGAAGATGACTATGCAAGGCTTAAATATGACGGGACAAAGGAACAGGACGAAGTTATCATAAGCAGGGTAGCAGAGCTGGCACAAAAAAGGGGTGTGTCTATGACAGAAATCTCATTGGCCTGGCTTCTGTCCAAAGTAACGGCTCCGGTGGTGGGCGCCACAAAATTTCAACATATCGAGGGAGCTGCACATGCTGTGGACATACAACTGACAGAAGAAGAAATGAAGTATCTTGAGAAGACGTACGTTCCCCATAAACTGGCCGGCGTTATGGCCCAGAACCAGGCGAATATGCAGAAGAAACCAGTGTGGTCCACAGGAGATCAGAGAATATAAATCCACAATCAGAGAGGAGAAAAGAAATATGCCGCATATTGCAATCACAATGATTCCGGGCAGAACTGCAGAAGAAAAAAAGAAATTAGCGGAGAGGGTACATGAGTTCATTACTGCAGAGCTTCAGATTGATGGTAAGTATGTATCGGTTTCAGTGGAAGATATTTTGAAAGAAAACTGGAATCAGTCTATGGAAAAGTTAACGGATGATATCATGTATGTAAAGCCCGGTGTGTAGAACGAAACAGGATTGCCATCAGGAGAAATCTGCATGCCCTCGGAGAAAATGGAGAGATTCTAACTGAATGTTGACACAATGTCAGGACAATGCTATAACTATTATAGTGACACGGTGTCAGAAAATTAGATGAACAACTTGAGAGGGGGAGCAGGAAATGCCAAAAGGATCGCCGGAGCGGACTTCCGCCAGAAAGGAAGAAATTGTAAAGGCCTGTGAACAGCTATACCAGACCATGAGTTTTCGGGAAATCAACTTAAAAGAGATTGGAAAAGTGACATCCTTTACCAGAACGTCAATCTATAATTATTTTCAGACGAAAGAGGAGATTTTTCTGGAGTTACTGAAACGGGAATATGAATTATGGATTGATGAACTTCAGCAGATCATAGAAGGGAATGAGACACTTTCAAAGAAAGATTTTGCAGGCCAGATAGCAAAAAGCCTGGAGCATCGGGAGCAGCTCTTAAAAATCATGTCCATGAATATGTATGACATGGAAGAAAACAGCCGCCTGGAAAATCTGGTGGATTTTAAGAAGGCTTACGGAAAATCTATGAGAACAATGTTAAGATGCATGAGCAAGTTTTTCCCGGATATGGAACTAAAAGAGCAGCAGGATTTTATTTACGAATTTTTCCCTTTTATCTATGGCATTTATCCGTACACAAGAGTGACGGAAAAGCAAAAGGAGGCCATGGAACAGGCTGGGGTCAACTATGTATATCAATCCATTTATGAGATCACCTTTCAGTGCCTGATGCAGCTGCTTCCGGATAAGAAATAAAAACACATATAAACTGAGTGAAAAATTTAATTACAAGCAAGGAGGATAACAATGTCAGAAAAAATCGTACAGACTGCAGGAAAAGATCAATTAGGAGAATTTGCTCCGTCATTTGCACATTTCAATGATGACATCTTATTTGGTGAGGAATGGAACAGCCAGTCCATCGATCTGAAAACAAGATGCATGATTACTGTGGTAGCATTGGTGTCATCAGGGATCACCGATTCCTCTCTGATCTATCATTTGCAGAATGCAAAAGCACATGGAGTGACAAAGGAAGAAATCGCAGATGTTCTCACCCACATTGCCTTTTATGTAGGATGGCCAAAAGGATGGGCGGCATTTAAGCTGGCGAAAGAAGTATGGAATGAGACGGAAAAGGAAGAGACGGAGAAAGACAAGTTCCAGAATACCATCTTTTTCCCTGTAGGAATGCCAAATGATGGGTTTGCACAGTACTTTACCGGACAGAGTTATCTGGCCCCGGTTTCTTCCGAACAGGTAGGTATTTACAATGTGACGTTTGAGCCGGGATGCCGTAATAACTGGCATATCCATCAGGCGGACAAAGGCGGAGGGCAGATCCTCATCTGTGTAGGCGGACGAGGCTATTATCAGGAATGGGGGAAAGAACCTGTTGAGATGAAGCCGGGTGATTGTATCAATATTCCTGTAGGAGTGAAGCATTGGCACGGTGCGGCGCCGGACAGCTGGTTTGCCCATCTGGCCATAGAAGTGCCTGCAGAAAACGGATCAAATGAATGGCTGGAAGCGGTTAATGATGAACAGTATGGAAAATTGAGATGATTTGGTGACTACTAAAAACCGGCATTGCTTTAAAAGTGATGCCGGTAACCGTGATCGGAACTATGAATGGAGAACATCCAACCTGGACACTGGTGGCCCATGTGGGAATCATCGGACACGACAGAGTTCCAGTAAGTTTGGCAGCGCCGCACTTTATCAATCAGTTTATCAAAGATACGAAGAAACTGTCCATCAACATGGTAGGCATGGTTGAAAAAATAAAAGGTAAAAGTACAGATATTTTATCGATTGTACAAACGGAAGAAGAAATTCGAGAGAGGGTAAAAGATGTTTTTGATAATATCATTGTGGAAAGAACACAGAAATTAATTATTTTTATTGATGAATTAGATCGCTGTAAACCGACATTTGCCATAGAAATGTTAGAAAGGATAAAACATTACTTTGAAGATGACCGCATTATATTTGTAGTATCTGTAAATAAAGAACAATTGGTACATACCATATCCAATTATTATGGTAGTGGATTTGATGCTACTAGATATTTGAATAAATTTTTTGATGAAAATGTAAATTTACCAGAAATGAGCAGTTACTCAAAGCGTACTGTTGAATGTGGTAACACTAATACTGAAAAAACATATTGGTTAACAAAGATTGCAGATGAGCTAGGGATGTATTATCATTTATCACTTAGAGATAAACTTATTTATAGAAGTAGCCTTGTATGATTTTATTAGATATTGTTGATGCAAATGAGAAGAAAAAATTTATAGAAGGCAACAGCGATTTTGTAGAAAAGACTTTACCTCAGATTGAAATTTATAAGCAATTTGTTCTTAGAGTTATAGGCGATGGAAGCAGAGACGAACAAGAGAAAAAATTAAAAAGCAAGCTGGAGTCTATAAAAGAATTCAGTTTGCTTTTTATGTACACAGAAATAATGCACAGTACACAATTGTGCTTTCTGCTAAAGCCAGTAAATTCAAGGCATAAGAGGGATAGGCTACATTTTATTATCCCAACTGGTGGTACTCTCTTCCTATGCCTGTGTTGACCTTTATAGACGAACACGATTTAGCCAGGAAGAAGATCGTGCTTTTTTGTTCCCACGGAACTGGAGGACTGGCAAGCAGCGTACAGGACATCACGGCAGAACTGCCGGACGACTGTGAGATAGAAGAAAATGTGATTGGCGTATACCGTGACGATATTCCCGGCGCTCAGGCGGAAATACAGGAATGGCTGGGGGAGATCGGATATTAAAAGATTAGAATATGGCAACAGAAAGACTTCAGGATAGAGCAGCCATATACTTATAAACTTTCCTCCAAACTTCCCATATTTTAGTTCGTCAAACTGAAAGTTGTAACACTGTGAACTGTGGTTACTTGATACGTTCAGCAAATATTTCTGCATTTATATTCCATTCACCATCATCTTTTACAGTAACATTTTTCCAATGAAAACGATTATCCTCAATCCTAGTGAAAATCCACTTTCTTTTCTTATCGTTGATGTAGGTAAGCACTATCATGTCATTTTGTTCTCTTGCTTCAAGTCGTATTATTTTTCCGGTATAACCATAAGCGACATCCCATGCGTGTGTGTCGGGATTATAGATACGCAGTGATGTTCCGTACTCATAATCAGGCAGAATAATAACATCTTGAATAGCCATTCCTTCAAGAACCCATGAGAAATACCATTCGCCTTTAATTGAAAGGGAATTGTTACTCTCTATATAGTCTATCGCCCAATTACCGATAAGTTTTCCGAAATAATTAAACTCTTCGGGTAATGCTGTGTTTTTACATTCACTTGTTAATGCTTCAAAAAAATCTTGCATTGTTTATTCCTCCAATTATAAATAATCTTCAGCGATAGTGACCGGCCAATACTGATTTTTGCAAAATATGGCCTTGCATAGCCGCCAGCAAATCTTTTTTTCTGGCAGTGCTTGGTAAATCAAGACGACAATCCAGCGAAAAGACATTAAAGTGATAAATATGTGACCAATTAAATGGTGGCTTAGGCCCCCTATATCGATGTTTGCCATATCCACATCCCTGTATAGCGCCCAAGGAATCAACTTGCTCACCATGCGGAATATTTTCAGGAATCAAAGATATGGCGGGTATATTCCAGATTACCCAATGATTATATGCCGGAATCGGATGCCCCATATCATCCATGATGATTGCGATAGACTCTGCCATTTCACTTAAATCGTCCAATACTAACTCCGGAGATACATCTTCTCCATGTCCAGTATATTTAACAGGAATGAGTCCCCCATCTTCAAAGCATGGGGAGGATACAATTAACTTTTTCATTTGCTATTCCTTCCTAAAACAGACTGCGTTTTATTTTCAATGTTGTCCTTAACCGGGAGATTGAAACCAGCCCGCAAAATTCAATTTGTTGATAACGCAAACTCAACTATTACTACTTCGTTTTTATCAGGATCTTTTAAACGGACTTCGTAAGTTCCCTAATCATATCTAATGGGATCAGATAGTGTGACTCCTTTTTCCTTTAAACATACCATTGTGGCATCGAGATTTTCTGTTTGAAAAACAAATGATTGATATCCAGTTGGCTGCGCATGAATGGCTTTACAATCCCATATACAAAGAGTGGGGGCGTTTTTTATAAAGCCAAGATAAACTCCATTTGAATCATCCACATCAGTCCTGATGAAAGGTATTTCTAATATATCCCTATAGAATACAACAAGTTCTTGTGCTTTCTCCGAAAAAATATTTGTGCAATAGTATCCCGTTATCGTTTTCCTGCCTCCTCAGTTTTCGTTTGTTTAATCATACAATATTTTAATTTGAATGTATAGCAGTTTGACGCTATCCGGCTTTTGTTAATGGCGTTTTTCTTTATGACCTGGAGACTGCCGAATTCAATCCGCTGAGCAGCAGGATCATTGAGCTGGCGGCAATCAAACTCAGCCAGAGGAACGGCGTATTCCAATAAGAGGACGATTACATCGGTATTTTCGGTTTCCAAAAGATATCTAGCAGCCGGATGAAGCGGTCATGCTGACCGGAGTTGCAAGAGAACAGTTGGAAGCCGAGCGGACAGAAGAGGAGTGCCCGGAAGATGGGTATCTCATCTGACACCGTGGGGAACTTTAAACTGGAGATTGACGCGAGAAGGTAATGAAAGAAACGCCAGCAGACCGCAAAAAAGAATTTACGCAAATCTACGCGACGATAAATGCAAGATTTACTACGATATTCCGGGAAGGGCATGGTATAGGATAGCTGACACAATAGATATGGAATGGCTGGAACAGCAGAGATTTCACATGGGATCTGCTTTCTTCGTCTAACAGCAACATGAAAGCGCTGTCTTGATTTTTATCCAACGCCTGCTGAACAATATCCAAACCAATTATTTCTGCTTTTGGATATCGTCCAGTAATGGGAAATGCCAAGTATCCCGTCCCTGTTCCTAAGTCAAGAATTTTCATACCGTCGTTTATATTCAGGAAGTGCAGTATTCGTTCAAGATGAGCTTTATCTTGTGTCTGTCTATTATAAAGGGTTCCTTCTTCAAAACCTTTTCTTGTATTTTCAATACTCTTACTAATTTCATATTTTGTTTTTATTTCTTTACTATCCATGCAATACTCCCTTACATTTTCTGATTTTCTACCCGACAAGCTGAAAGTCATATAATAGATACAATGTATATAATGCACGCAGATAAAAGAGAAACCACAACTCCCAGTATAATTCCCTTTATGCCGCCTTTAACATGGAATAAATAATTTTTGTATTCTTTATCCATATCTTCAGTTCCAGCTATTCTTAATTTTTTGCTATGGCAGAACACACCAATATCAAGCACAATTACATCAAAGAGATCAATAGCAAGGAATAAGATAAATACATGTAAAAATGCCGCTTGAAAGGTTTTAGCTCCTGAAAAATAGGCCACTGCTGACAAAAGTGTAACACATACAAAAACAGCAATGAGTTTCTTTAATATGTGCTTTTTTTCAGTCCTTTTTATAGAATTTTTATATTCTGGTAAGGACTCCACTCTTTTTCTGATCTCCGGAGGGTAAGACATAATATATTTAACTGGGTCTTTATACTGTGTAGGCAAGACAATTACTGCAAAGATTATACATGAAATCATACATTCTATTACTAAAAGCATAGTCGCCCTCCTCTTCAAATTTTTCAGCTCAAACAACTGAAAGTTGTTGATTCAATCAGTTCTAT
Organism: Blautia sp. NSJ-175; assembly: GCF_022867815.1. Taxonomy (NCBI): domain Bacteria; kingdom Bacillati; phylum Bacillota; class Clostridia; order Lachnospirales; family Lachnospiraceae; genus Blautia; species Blautia sp. NSJ-175. The sequence continues at coordinate 1,584 of NZ_JALIFQ010000020.1, read as the reverse complement.
GCTTAATTGAAAGAAAAGCCTTCTTTTCTCTTTCACACGGACGCTTTCGTTTAGACTCTGCGTGATATGCTTTACAAGCATCACAATTACCGTGCCGTTCACAACTTTTCTTTTTACACGGACAATCTTTTTTAACCATTATTACCTCCACAAATTCCGATTTTTTCTTCCCGACAAGCTGGGATTGATCAAAATAGCTGAGTGATGGCCCGCCGGGGCTGTGTTTCCTGCAGATCCTTTACCACTTGTCATAATGAATCTTTTCCGGTTCCCAGCGGTCCCGTAATTCCTTCTCCTCTTCGGGCCAGCCGAATGCGATCACCGCGACGGGCTCCAGTTTAGCGGGAAGTTCTAACGCAGCGATCATCCGCTTCCGCCAATCAGAGTTTAACGCCACTCCGCACCAAACACCTCCCAGCCCAAGGCCATGAATACCGAGCAGGATGTTCTGCGTGGCAGCAGCACAGTCTGCATACAAAAACTCTTTCATTCCCTCTATATTCTTATCACCACAAATGACGATGGCACCAGCGGCAGATTCAAGCATAGCGGCCTGTGAGTTTTGTGAGGCAAGTTCTGCCAGAAGCTGTTTGTTCCTTATAACGATGAAATGGCAGGGGTGCTTATTTTTCGCCGTAGGCGCATACATTCCACAGCAAAGTATTGTCGTAACCATATCGTCCCCGACGGGCCTTGAGGCGAACTTTCGTATGCTTTGCCGCGTTTTGATCGCCGCCAGTACATCCATACCGCTGCTGACAGCAACAGGCTCTTCCCGTTTCCTGCCAGCAGGCTCCAGCTCTTCGGAGGACATGGTGACATGCGCGTTCATGCTCTGTCCTTCAAATCCAAGGGACTTTTGTAACGCCTTATCTAAAACCATAAGAAATTTTCCGCCGCCACGGGATAATAATTTGCCTCGGTACGGGGTGCCGTTGATCGTTCCGCTTACATAGATCGTACCCTTCGGTTTACAAAACCGCTCCCTTGCATCGAACGGGATTTCAAGAAAGGTTCGTCTCCCTATATCATCCTTGTAAATTGGTGATTCAAATATTTCCATGATTTCTCCTTCCATTCCGTCCAAGCCTCTCTGTTACCTAAACCTGCCTATGTACATTTGACCGATAAAAGCATTTGAATATCATCAAACCGCTCCCTGCATGTGCCGCGGTTCCTCGATGGTAGGCTCATTTTATTTCTCTAACATTCTTTCATACATATACATCCCTCCGAATTTTAAATTTTCCAGACAGAAAAACCGGGATTTATATCATTTAGCATATCGTGGGTCTAATAATGGTTTTCCGTCTTTATCTACCAGTACAGTAAGCCCTCCAACATTTGTCCAATGAGCCAGTAAGTATTGCACTCCCGTTTCTTTATCAACAACGATTTTAGTTCCTTCTGAAACCCCTTCTTTTTCTGTAAACTCAAATCTTTTATTCATTTAATATACCTCCAAATTCTAATTCGTAATATATAAGTGAGGGTTTTAACAGCCTTCACTTTTCTTTTATACTGAAGGTGATTGGCTAACGGAATTTCTAATTGGGATACCACGCCCGGAGATAAATGTGTTAG
>NZ_JALIFQ010000019.1:0-105818 GCF_022867815.1 Blautia sp. NSJ-175 | reverse complement strand
TCGATCACACCGCCGACCAGTGTTACCAGGATACCCTGTGCCTGATAGCTCTTAACCAGGGCAACTGCTTCCTCTTTTGTAGGAGCGCTTCCCAGGATAACAGCAACACCGGGGATATCGCCTGTTACAAGGGGTACACCCAGCTCACGAATCACAGCATCTGCCAAATGTCCGTAGCAGGGCTCTGTATACGGCTCTGCACCGTCCATATATTTCAGAACTTCGATGAACTCTGCACAGAGAGCGGTCGCTACACCTGACATAAATACATCATTTAATCTCATCTCTCTTGTCATCAGAGTTTTCACTACACCTAAAGCTTCTTCTAATTCTCCTAAAGTTTTAACCTTCACGCCTGTCACTGCATAGTAGCATGGTAAGCAGTAAGCGGTGTTCGGGAAGCTGACAGCCTTGTCAGCACCGTGCTGTTCGATGGCAGCATTGACAGCGCCTTCTGTCAGCCCATACACTGCGTCATTTCCGCTAAATACGGTTTCAAATAATGTCACTGTTTCATCCTCCGCAAATGATATTTTCTTGGTAAAAGCGAATCTTTTTATATTCCCAGAGCCGCACGTTTTTCTTCTATTCTGGCGATCATGGCATCGCCCAGTTTTTCAATATCTTTCTCCACGGTGTACGCTGCTTCCACCCACTTGCGGACACCCTCTGTCAGCCAGTATGTGACCTCAGAGGAACCGCTGACCTGCGGGTCTACACCCAGGAATGTATCAATCCCCGTGGCAACCACATAGTTTCCGATGGATACGGCTTTCTCTGACATCCATTCCGGCGCGCATCCCACAACGGGAAGCTTGGAGATGGGCAGCCCGGAATCCTTTGACAGCTCAGACGCCAGGACCATCATACGGCTGATATCCACACAGGATCCCATATGCAGGACAGGCGGAATATCTGCCAGCTCACAGACTCTCTTTAAACCGGCTCCGCACAGGTCTTTTGCCCTCTTATCCATGAGTCCGGCCCTTGCCGCTGCCTGGGCGGAACATCCTGACAAGATCACGATGATATCGTTTTTGATGAGCTTTTTCATCAGCTCAATATGCGCGTAGTCCGGGCGCACCCTTGGATTGTTGCAGCCGACCATAGCTACAGCGCCCCGCAGCACGCCGGATGTGATACATTCCAGCAGCGGTTTCGTGGTACCCAGCACGTCCACCTGTGAGTTTGTGACACCGTCCAGAGTCTTGACTATGGCCTCCACGGAATAGCCCACCGTGGCCTTTTGCTTTAACTGCGGAATATGTACCAGCTCCTGTTTTCTGTTGGCAAAATTCTCAACCGCTGTGCGGACGATCTTCTTAGCATTCTCCCCTGCTGTCTCTGCGTTAAAACGGATGAAATCGGAATCCGGCATCTGCGCAATGGGGGAGGTGGTGATAAACTTGGTATGGAAGCATTTGGAGAGAGGGCCCAGTGCCGGGAAAATGCACTGTACATCCACTACAATGGCTTCACAGGCACCGGTCAGCACCACATTTTCCTGCTGCAGGAAATTTCCCGCCATGGGTACGCCTCTTCGCATAGCAACCTCGTTGGATGTACAGCAGACGCCTGCAACGTTGATCCCGTTTGCTCCCATGGTTTTTGCAAGTGCCACCATCTCCGGATCATCGGCGTATTCGCAGATCATCTCGGAAAGACTGGGATCATGTCCGTGTACAATGATGTTGACCTGATCCTCTTTCATGACACCCAGATTAGCCTCTGTATCCACCGGTTTCGGTGTGCCGAACATGACGTCTGAAAATTCCGTGCCGCACATGGAGCCGCCCCATCCGTCAGACATACCGGAGCGCAGAGCCTGACGCACCAGTGCCTCCGGTTTGCTGGAATTTCCCATATGTGTCATATGCATGGCAGTGGAAACTTCACGGTCAATGGCTCTCGGCTCGATCTCCGCGTCATGCCAGAGCTTCTGTGTATGCTCCGGCGCACGTTTCAGCCATCTCTGCACACCGAAGGGTTTTCCGTATTCCATAAGGGCCAGCTCTGACATCTCATGTGCCAGTTCATAGATATCCCGGCCCTCTGTCTCTACGCCCCATTCTTTTGCGATGCGGATCAGTTTCTCCGCGTCCTTTACCTTATAATTGCCATCCGGTGCCACCGTGTGCAGGGTATGGCAGATCTCACGCCCATGGTCTGAATGGGTGGCTGCCCCTCCTGCCGTAAAACGCAGAAAATTCCTTCCCGCAATGCCGTGTGCGTCACAGCCGCAGATACCTCTCGGCGCCTTTTTTGTGATCCGGCAGGGTCCCATGGAACAGATACGACAGCAAATGCCCTCCTCGCCGAATTTGCAGTGGGGTGTCTGGTTCTTCACGCGCATCTGCCAGGAATCCGCACCGACCTTTGCCCCTGTCTCCAGCAGCCTGTCTGTGGCTGCCTCGAATTCTTCTACTGTTGTCAACCTAAACGAACTCATCCTTATCCTCCTGAAATATTGTATTTGTCTATATTATAACAACCCCGGGCAGGGGTTCCCATCAACGTTTTATTGACTGTCTTCAACGTTTCATTGATGGGGTATGCAAAAAGAAAGACACACCTCATTTGCGGTTCTGAGATGTGTCTTTCTTTATGAGTGAATTCGTGATTATTGTAACATACCGTTTCTTCGTTGATAATAAACAAAACGTTTCAAGCATGCAACGAATCTCTGAGGCGTTTCACCTCTGTATGGAATTTTTCCTGATTTCCTCCAGCCAGTACATCACATGGTTGTGAAAAAGGCTGATATCCGGGTTCTCTGCCTTTCCCTCCCGGGTCAGCATATAGGTCTCCCAGTAGAAAGGCCCCTCCTCAAAGGGGAGCATGACCAGATCGTCCTGTTTCATGTCATCAAAAATAAAATCCACAGTGACAGAGATGCCTTTGTTCTGCTGAACCATTTTATGGCACAGACTGAATCCGCTGGTCTCGAAAACGATATCCGGCTTAAATCCTGCCAGCCTGCACTGGCTCAGTATCAGGTTATGGATATTAAATTCCGAGCTTTCAATGTAAAGCTTTTCCCCCTCCATATCCTTTATGGAGACGGTTTCTCTCCCACTGAGAGGATGCTGCCGGTTGACCAGCAGTTTAATCTCGTACTTTTCCATAAATGTAGCCCTTGTGTTTTTCAGCAGGCCGTTTCCCACTGTAAAGGCCACATTTCCCTCTCCCTCCTGGAACAGCCTTTCCACCTGGCGGTCAGGATATTCCCGGTAATTGAATTTAATATGAGGATACTTTTTCTTAAAATCCACCAGGCATTCCGGAGTCACAAGCCTCAATATGCCGTAGGCGGACAGCAGGTCGATCTCATGGTTCTGCCGCTGTTCAATGCAGCGGATCTCGCTGCATATGGAGTGGTAAGAATTCAGAAATTCAGGGAGCCTGGCATACAGATAAGCGCCTGCTTCCGTGAGACTGATTCCCGTACCTGTTCTGTTTAAAAGAGAGGCGCCCATCTCACTCTCAATATTTTTTATGATCTTGCTGAGACCCTGAGGTGTCATATACAGAGCGTGTGCCGCCTTTGTGATACTTTTGTGCTGGCACACGGTTTTAAAATACTCCAGCTCCTTTATATTCATCTTCTCACCTTTTGGCCGGAAAAGGACTTCCGGTCTCTCCCTATTTAATCAAGCTCAATTTCAATGAGTTCCGCTGCCGGAAGTTTTTTCGTGGAGGATGCCTTATATTTCTTAAGCTCTGCCGCGGCTTCCTTTAACGGAATATTGGTTCCGGCTCCCGCCATACAGCCGCCCGGGCAGCCCATGCCTTCTATGAGGCAGCCATTCATTTTTCCGGCTTTGGCAAGGGTCAGCACTTTCTTACACTCTGCCAGACCCTCTGCATGTTCAATATGTACCGGGACTTCCGGGTGGTATTCCTGCAGGCATTCCTCAATCGCCTGGGCCACACCCCCGGCTATGGCATAACCTCTTCCCGCTGCGGTTGCATTGTGCAGGCTGCCCTGTTCTTCCATCATTGCCGGATCTATTCCCTTTGCGTCAAACATTCCCTGCAGTTCTTCAAAAGTAATGACAAATTCCACATCACTGCGGACGTCCGTTCTGGATGCCTCCAGTTTTTTCGCCGCACAGGGACCGATGAAGACCACACCGGCATTGGGGTATTTCTGTTTGATACTTCTGGCAGAGGCGACCATAGGGGTCAGCTCTTGGGATACACTGTCAATCAGATCCGGGAACTGTTTTTTTGCAAGCATGGACCAGGATGGACAGCAGGACGTGAGAAGAAAGGGCAGTTCTCCGGTGCTCACCTTTTCCGCATAGTGATGAGCTTCCGCGATTGCTCCGATGTCCGCGCCAAGCGCTACCTCATACACTTCCTTAAAGCCGAGTTTTAAAAGCGCGGCCTTGAACTTTGCCGCAGTCACGTCTTTTCCGAACTGGCCTACAAATGCAGGCGCCACTTCGGCAATGATCTCTTTTCCCTCACGCAGTGCCCTGGAAAGCTGGAAGATCTGGGACTTATCCGAAATTGCCCCGAAGGGACAGCTCACCATACACATGCCGCAGGACACACATTTTTTCGGGTCAATGGCAGCTCTGCCCAGATTGTCGCTTCCGATGGCCTTGACGCCGCAGGCCCTGGCACAGGGGCGTTCCATTTTGGAGATGGCGTCATAGGGACAGATGGCCTTGCATTTGCCGCATTTGATACATTTTTCCTGATCGATCACAGATTTTCCATTCACTATAGATATGGCATTTTTTGGACATACCTGTTTGCAGGGGTGGGCCACACAGCCTCTGCACATGTTGCTGACTTCATATTTGTTGGGCTCGCAGGCATCGCAGGCAGAAGGGATGACCTGCATAAGAGGCGGCTCATAATATTTTTCATCTATGTTACTGTTTTCCATTCCTGCAGTGATATGGACTGCTTCATTTTCCGGGCGCAGGGACATACCCATGGCAAGGCGGACACGCTCGCTGGCCACCGCTCTCTCCCTGTAGATACTCTCCCTGTAAGTTGCCCTCTCCTTTACAATATGATACGGGATGGCTTCTATCTCATCATTGAAATTATCCTTTGTGGATGCAAAAGCAACCTTGCAGATTTCTGTAAATACTTCACGCCTGATCTTCTTTACCGGGGTTTCTACACTTCTCATTTAAAATCTCCTGTTCTCAATCATGCTCTAATACCATCTATCCGCACATTAAATGGTTAGAATCTATCGTTTACATATCTTGCGTAACTGTGGTCAGTTACTATCTTTCATTCTATGAAATATCAGGAGAAATGCAAGTTTTTTATTCAATACACTGACCGGTCCATTCTCTTATAGGACAGGCATATGGGTTTTCCCGTCCACGGGTCCCGGCTGATACTGGCATCCAGGGAAAATACATCCGCCAGGGTCTTTTTCGTCATGATTTCCTCCGGGGTACCCTTATAAAGCACTCTGCCTGAGCGCATGGCGATCATCCAGTCTGAAAATCTGGCCGCCAGATTCAGGTCATGGAGGACCATAGCAATGGTTTTTTTCTGTTTTTTATTCAAATCCTCCAGAAGCTCCAGCACCTCAAGCTGATGCGTCATGTCCAGATAGGTGGTTGGCTCATCCAAAAGGATGAGAGGCGTATCCTGGGCAAGGGCCATGGCGATCCAGGCCCTCTGCCGCTGTCCTCCCGAGAGCGCGTCCATATCCCTGCCTGCAAGCCCCTCCATATCCGTAATGGAGAGCGCCCAGTCAACGGCCTCATGATCCTCTTTTTTCAGCCGCCCGAACCCTCTTTGATGGGGATATCTGCCGTAAGACACCAGCTCTTTGACCGTCAGGCCCCCCGGCGCCTGAGGCCCCTGGGGCAGGATCGCCATTTTTTTTGCCACCTCCACTGTGGACATTTTGGCGATCTGGCTGCCGTCCAGAAACACATGGCCCTCCCGGACAGGTGTCATGCGGGACAGGGCTTTTAAAAGAGTGGATTTCCCGCAGCCGTTAGGTCCGATGATCGATGTCATGTTTCCTCCGGGAATCTGCACATCCATAGCCGGGATGACAATATTTTGATGGTATGCAACGGAAATGCCTTCTCCTGTAAGTACAGCATCCATATAAAAATCTCCTTTACGTTTTAATCAGCAGATACAGAAAATAGGGGGCTCCGATCACGGCAGCCACGATTCCGACGGGAATCTCCCTCGGCGACAGCAGCGTGCGGGATATCAGATCCGCATATGTCATCAGCACAGACCCGGTAAGCACAGTGGCCGGAACCAGGATTCTGTAGTTCGGTCCCACCAGACGGCGTGCCATATGAGGGCAGACCAGGCCTACAAAGCTCAGTCCTCCGCCCACCGCACAACAGAGGCCCGACATGGCGATGGCTGCACCGAGAAGGACCACGGTCTGCCTGGACACGGCTGCTCCAAGTCCCACAGCCGTCTGATAGCTTAAGGACAGCACATTCAGCGTGCGGCTTTTATAAAAAACAAACAGTCCAAGGAGCAGAAGGCTGACAAAAAGCAGCCGCACATTCTGCCAGTTCGCTCCCCATATGCTGCCGGACAGCCAGTTCTGCACAAAGGCATAATCGCTGTCCGGCAGGCGCAGCATTAAAATGGTGGTCACACTGGACACGGCAGTGGAAACCGCCACCCCCATCAAAAGCAGCCTGCGGGGTGAAATCCCCTGTCCTGTGCGGGCCAGCCGGTAATCCAGCACAGCCACCGCCATGGAACCGGCAAAAGCCAGTACAGGAAGCAGCACAGTAAGGCTGACAGAGCTTTGCGGCACCAACACCAGAAACGCTGCCACAAAAAGCCCGGCACCCGCATTGATTCCCAGGATTCCCGGCTCAGCCATATCATTTCTCGATACACCCTGGATCACACATCCGGAGACCGCCAGCCCCACGCCCACCAAAAGACTGGTGAAGATTCTGGGAAGCCTCAGGTTCAGAAGTGTATAGCGGACACTTTTTGTGCCTCCGCCCTTTAAGATCTCCCACATTTCCTCCGGGCTGATTTTCCGGTATCCCGCATTTATCTCCAGCCATATGCCTGCAAACAGCAGGATGATCAGGATCATAAATACCGTAACCATACGGATCCTGCGTCTTCTCTCACTCAAAAGTCCTCTCCTCCTTCCTGGCTGTCCAGATAAAGAACGGCACCCCCACCACAGCAAAAACAAGGCCGATGGGCACTTCACCGGGGGCATTTATCATTCTGGAAAGAATATCTGCCGCCAGCATGAAGAAAGCTCCTGCCACCATGGAACAGGGAATCACAGACCTGTAATCCGCACCTGTAAAATACCGCACAACGTGAGGTACCATCAAGCCCACAAAAGCCACCGGACCGGCAAGCGCCACGGAACCGCCCGCAAGCAGCAGGACCACAAAAAGGCAGACCGTCCGGGAGCGTTCCACGGAAAGTCCCAGCCCTCTTGCCGCCTCCTCCCCCAGACTCAGCAGTGCAACTCTTCCTGAAAGAGCCGCGGCTGCGGCCAGTCCCAGAAGGATCACCGGACCGGCGAAGATGAGCTGTTTTCCGCGTATTCCCGCCACGCCTCCCGCAGTCCAGAAGGTGAGATTGTAACCAATCTTACACAGAATCGCCACTGCCTGACTCAGGGATGAGAGGAAGATACTCACAGCGCTTCCCGCAAGCACAAGCCGCACCGGGTCCAACCCGCGCCTGTTCAGGCTCATAAGCCCATATACAGTAAACATAGCCCCTGCTGCCCCCAGAAAGGAAAAAAATACAACACCTGAGAACCCCAGCCCCGGCAGGAATGCCAGACAGAGTGCCAGCGCAAAGGAGGCTCCCGCGTTGATTCCCAACAGTCCGGAGTCTGCCAGCGGGTTCCTGGTCACCCCCTGCATCATGGCGCCAGCCGCTGAAAACGCTGCTCCCACCAAAATACAGCCCGCTGTCCGCGGTATCCTGAGTTCCCGTATGACCAAATGCTGCCGGTCGGTAAGATCCGGCCGGAGCACCGCATCCAGAATCTTCCCGGGAGGAATGCCCGTACTTCCGTATAATATGGAAAGGACTGCGGCAAGTAAAACTGCCGCAGCTCCTGCTGTCAAAAAACATACTGTCTTTCTTTTCGCATCTCTGCCCATTATTTTCCCTCAAATCCTCTGAAGAAATCAATAAAGATATCAAGCTGCGCATTGTAGGTGATCGGGTCCCTGTGCATGAAGGACACCTGCTCATAAGGGAGCACTCTTCCCTCCTGCACGGCCTCCAGGCTGTTCCAAAGCTTGGAATCCTCCACAAAGGCACTGTCCGTATCTGCCAGCACGCCATACAGGATAAAATCTCCTGTGTATTCAGGCAGCGCTTCCAGGGAAACCACCTGATACTGGGTATCCCCGTCCACCATATCTGCCTGCACTGCCTCAGGCGCTTTCAGCTCCCACATATCGTATAGAATGGAACCGCCTCTTGCGAAATGGCTGCCCATGGTGTAGATCTGCTGAGGCCATACCTCCACAATGGATACTGTCCTGTCACCCACGATTCCCCGGATTTCCTCTTTGACGTCAAGCGCCCGCGCCTTAAAATCAGCAATGTATTCCTCTGCTTCCCCGCTTTTTCCCACCAGGTCCGCAATATACCGGAAGACTTCCTCATCACTGCGCTTTCCGTCCTGAATATAAACCGTAGGGGCAATTTCGGAATATTTCTCATAATCTGCCTCTGTGATGGTTACGATCAGGTCCGGCTCCTGCGCAGCGATCATTTCCAGGGAAGTCTCCGCGCTTGTAATGTCCATCTCCCGGATTCCCTCTGTCTTATCCGCCAGAAACGGATTCGACAGGGAATACGGGGACGCGATGGCAGGCTTTACGTCCACAGCCAGAAACTCACCCAGATAATAGTCCGTGACAATGTTCTCCGGGTTTATGGGAATCTCCACCTGTCCCTTATCTGTCTCCACTGTCCGCATGCCCTCTTCTGCATCCCGGGAGGCGGCATTTTTCTCAGGGCCTTGGGCTTTCTGAGCGGTACTTTCATTTTCTGTGTCCACCTTGTTATTTCCCGATTCTCCGCCTTTTCCGGAACAGCCTGTCAGCATGCCCACAGCGGCAAGTACGGCAATGGCCGGCGCCAGTCTTCTCGTCCTATTCATCATAATGTCTTCCCTTTCTCGAAACGGCATATTTTATTCTTTAGTTAGTTACAGCTAATTGACAGCAGTCATTCTAGCATACTATACTATTTAAGGCAACATTTTTTTGCAATTGCACCTGATCGGAATATATCTGTCACCGTATGAAAAAACGATATTTTTTGTGGTAAACCTCTGAAGCTGAGGGATAATAAGACTGCGGCCCTGTATAAAACGGACTTCCGCACACGGGACCTGTACAGCAGGCTGCCGTATTTTCAGAAAAGGAGTATGGAAAATGAGTATACAAAGTCATCGTGAATTTCAAGACAGGATTTGGCAGAACCTGGGATTCACCTCACATAAAGAGAAACACTGCACCCGATATGCCAATGAAAATCGGCCGGAAGACGGAACCTGCCTTTTATATGAGCGGCCCGGCCTGTATGCTTTTACTGTGGCCGACTATACGGTATCTGCCCCTTTTTCCCTCGCCTTTGCGTGCCGTGATACGCAGCTCCGGTTCGGCAGTTTCTATGACGGCAGGACACAGTTTGATATGGAAGGAATCTCTGCCCACACCTCCACCCCGGCATCCTTTCTGGTGCGGGAGGAGAAGGTGAGAGGACAGCAGTTCTGGAATGCCGGACAGCACTGCAGGGGAATCGAGTTCGCTGTATTTCCTGATTTTGTAAGATACTTAAAAACCATTGACCCTCATGCTTCTGTACTGGACAGTCTCTCCAAAAACCGCACATACCATGCACTGCCCCCGGAAATCGTCACCGTGCTGCACCGTTTATTTAAAGTGGCGCAAAACGGCAGCCTCACCCCGCTTATGCTGGAAGGCTGCCTGCTGCAGTGTATGGACATTCTGACAAATGCAGTAAAACAGGGAACGTTTTCTGCACCGGATGTGATGCCCACCGTATATTTGGGTAAAAGAAAAATCACCTTTGATGAATTCGACCTGCTGGCTGTCCAGCGGGCAAAAGAAATTCTCACAGAAGACCCTGCCAATGCCCCCACCATTTCACAGTTGAGCAGACAGGTTTTTCTCAATGAGCAGAAACTAAAGGCCGGTTTTTCCATGTGTTTTCACATGACAATCGGCCGGTATCTGAAGGAATGCCGTATGGCCAAAGCGGCTGCCCTTCTCACCTCCACCTCCATGAGTGTCCGCAAGGTCGGACAGGCTGTGGGATATACAAGCTGCGCATCCTTCATCAAAGCCTTCCGCCGGCACTACAGGAAAACACCTCAGGAGTTTCGCTGTGCAGATTCGGAAAAATAATCCTCCGCCAGTATGGCATACCCTGCCGCATCACAGCGGCCCTGGTTATTCCAGTCTGCCTGTCTCCTGGTGCCCTCGTATTTCATCCCGCATTTTTTCATCACTTTACCGGAGTTGGCATTGCGGGGGTCATGACGGGATTCCACGCGGTTTACCTGCACATCCTCCATGAAAAAGCGGATCACTTCTTTCAGGGCTTCTGAGGTCACACCCCGGTGCCACCATTTCCGGCCGATGCAGTAACCGATGTGGACCATTTCTATGGAATCATCTTTTGATACGACAGAGATAGAGCCTATGGGTTCCTCTCCGTTTTCCTTCAGAGTGATCGCCCACTGGTAAAAATCCTTCTCCCCATAGTGGAAGATCCACTCCTCCAGAACTTCCCCGGATACCTCCGGGCTCTTGTGGGCAGGCCACATAAGATAGGCTGTCACCTGCTCATCCTTTGCCCAGTTATGAAACATCGCCTCTGCGTCGTGCATGGTAAAACGGCGCAGCACCAGCCTTTCTGTCTCCAGTTCCTCTGTTCCTCTGTGCTGCATATCCTGCTCTCCTTTCTTGTTAAAACAACTCGTCCAGCAATACATAATATCTGATCTTATCCCAGTCCGGGGCCATTCCCAGTTCCTCAAAAAGCAGATTTACATATCCCTCATTTTTTCCTGTATTGTACTCTAAGCTTCTCACGCACAAGGCAATATCCTGCCAGATATCCGCTGTCCCCGCTCTTCCCAGGTCTATAAAACCACTGATTTTGTTATCCTCTGCAAAAATATTCGGCAGACAGTAGTCCCCGTGTGAGAACACCGTCTCTTCTTCCGGCCTGTGTTCCTTCAGCCACAGAAGAAGTTCCTCAGGATTTTCAAATTCCTCCCTCCCATAGGTGTCCGGCTCATGGTCAAACTGCAGGCCTTCCGACACACGCAGGGATGCCTGTTCCAGTTTGTAATCCAGATGCCGCTTAGACGGGCAGCCGCTTACGTCCACTGTCCACAGCATTTTCAGCCCTTCTGCCAGAAGATGCACCAGAAGCCTTGGACTGCTGAGATACACCTCATCACAGAGCATTTTCCCCCTGGCTCTTGTCATCAGAAGGTATCTCATATCACCGCTTTTCTCCGCACAGATGATTTCCGGAACAGGGAGTCTGCCCTGCAGCCATCTGAGCATTTCGTGTTCACTGCGGGACTCGTTTTTCTCCCGCTCTGCTTTTAGTACCATATCAGTAAAGCAGAATATTTCCGAACCGGATCTGCCTATGGTGTCTTTCCTGTATTCCCGGTGTTCCGTATATTCTCTTATACGCTCCGGAAGTGCTCTTTTCATATCAGCCTCTCATTTCTGTGTCAAAGTAAATTGGAAAATCGCTTTCGGCAGACAGCGGCGTGCAGACTGCCGGAATGACGTCTCAAAAACACTTGGATCAAATCTGTTTTTTCATAAAGATCAAATCTTTATCTGTCTCAAAACCGTTTTTTTCATAAAAATGTTCGGTCGCATTTCCACGCAGGGTCATGAGCTGAACATTCTCAATGTTTCTTTCGCGGAGCCGCCGCTCAAATTCCCGGTAAATTTCAGAGCCGATACCGTTTCCTCGGCTGGTATTTCTTACACAGAATTCTTTTATCTCAAACAACACCCCGTCATAAAACTGCTCGGCAAACCCAAGCACCATACCACATAACACGTCCTCCTCATACGCGCAGATCCCGTAAAAGGTTTCCGCTTCTGCCATCTGCCGAAGCCTGGTTCCCGCAGTCTCCGGGGTCCAGGCATCGTTCCAGGGCGGCGCATTAAAGGTCTCCACATACATGGCTGCAAGGGATGCCAGATCCTCTTTCTCAATCTCTTTATATGTAAGCATTTATCTGTCCTCCTTTTTCATGGGCATTCTTCAGGGATCAGTCAAACTGTGTCTTCCAGTGCTCTGCCCCCGCTGCCTCAAAGCACATGGCGATCTGTTCCTTTGTATTTTTATCCTCCGCAAGAGGCGGCAGCTCATCCATGGAAAAGTAGCCGCTGTCCACCGTTTCCAGATTTTTTTCAAAATGTCCGCCGATCACGGTGCAGAGTATGATGACTTTGCAGATTTTATATGCGTACCGGGGCTGGTTGTGTTTTTCCCTGTCCTGGATGGCAATGACCAGATCCGCTGTCACGTCCAGACCGGCCTCCTCCTTCACCTCTTTGATGGTATTCTCCTTCACAGACAGATCCACATCCACCCATCCGCCGGGCATAGACCACCTGCCGTCATTTTCCTGTACCAGAAGGATCTTGTCCCCCTCAATTATGGCTGCCCTGCAGTCCATCTTCGGCGTCTGGTAACCCACCTCACAGCAGAACAAGTCTTTTGCTTTCTCAAATGGCATATCTGCCTGCTGGCTGATCATCTCCGCCGAAATTTCCCGGATTCGTTCAAAACGCTCTATATCGTATTTATCTTTACAGTAATATAAGGCACTCTGGGCAAGACTCTGCAGCTCTACTGCCCAGTCCAGCCAGTTTTGTTTTTCGTCTTTCATATGTATTGATCGCAGGTGGGCCGCTTTTATTATATTGCGGAAAGCCGAGGCTTTTAGCCCGTCTGCTGCTCCTTTCGTCGTTCTGTCTGTTTCCATTTAAATAATGGAATCGTTCCGTTTTGTTTTTATTTTATACTTCCGAGCGCCACGCCAAGGGCAAGTCCTATGGCAATGCCTGTGCCCAGGTTTCCGAATATGGTTTTTCCAAAAACCACACCGAAAATAATCCCCATACTGATACCCATAGCCAAACGCCGGCCCTTTTCGCTCTCCTCCAATTCATTGCCAGGTTCCTCTTCCGGTTCATTGTCGGGCATCCCTTTTGTCTCGTTATTTTTCTCCTCTTCCGGCCCGCTGCCGGAATCAGCTTTCGCATGATTGCCGGTCCGGCTTTTTTCTTCATCCTTCATACTTCTTCTGCCTCCTCAGCAAGCTTCTTATCTTTTTTTATCTGCTCCCTTTTATCCACTCCATCCGGAACAAAACGAAAGACAACAAACTCCGCGTTCTCCTCCGTGTCATTCTGAAATGTATGGATCGAATTTTGCACCCGCACAATCTCTTTTTCCTTTGCCCAGTCTGTGCGGACTTTCCCCTCTTCCTTCCACTTGCAGGTCAGAATCCCTTTTGTCACTACCAGGATTTCCTCTATTTCTGAATGGTAATGCCACTCCTGAACCGCCCCTGCCGGAAGGCTGTTCAGATGGACTTCACATTCCGGATAGATGAAATAATCCACTGCTGTGCGGTTTTCCTTTACTGTGTGTATCCCTTTCCCCTGGCGGTCTATTTCCAGTCTTTCTCTCATATTATCCCCTCTCCCCTTTCACTCTGCCTATTTTGTAATTTTTAAAGCCGCCGGAAGCAACACTGTGAACAGCAGGAATCTGCCACTTGTTTTGATTATACAGGATTCCCCGCCTATTGACAATGAAACTCCTCAGAGTTTCCATTTACACCTGTCCTCAATCTATGATAGACTTATCCATATCAGGCAGAATAATATCTGCGCTCCGCCCAGCTTACATTATGAACAGACCAGATCCCGCAGTTGGAGAAAGAACTTGACTGCTCCTATCAGGCCGAACCCATGGAGGGCATATTTAAGGAAATTGTATCCTCACAGCTTCTCGCGTGTAAAAAAGATTCCGCACATTATATGTGGTACACCTTCTGGTTTCTGATCCGAAAATCTGACCGGACTGTTGTAGGCTCTGCAAGCTTCAAAGATATTCCCGATGAAAAGGGTGAAGTGGAGATCGGTTACGGCCTTGGAAAAGCTTTTGAACATAACGGATATATGACGGAAGCTGTGAAAGCTCTGTGCCGGTGGGCACTTGGTCAGAACGGGGTACAGCATGTGACCGCAGAAACGGATCCGGAGGGTTCTGCCTCTCAGAATATATTGAAAATATGCGGTTTCACAGAGTATAAAAGAGATGAAACGATATGGTGGCGTCTATAGAATTGATATGTCAGGAGAAGAAAAATGAGTGACAGACCTGTTTTAAACAAGCATCTGGACGGAGATACTTTCCGCAGTTATTACTATCTGAAAGAGGAGTTAACCGCGTTCTGCCGTCAGAACGGCATACCAGCGTCAGGCGGAAAACTGGAGCTGACTGACCGGGTCGCGCACTTTCTGGACACAGGAGAAATTTCTTCTGCTTCCAAAAAGCCAAAAACAAAACCCGTGTACACAGAAATAACGGAAGATACCCTCATTGAACCAAATTTTGTCTGCTCTGAAGTACACCGGGCATTTTTCCAATCCAGAATCGGCAGCGGCTTCACCTTTCTGGTCCCCTTTCAGAAATGGCTGAAAACCAATACGGGAAAAACGTATCAGCAGGCCATTGAAGCTTACTTTCAGATACAGCAGGATAAGAAAAAAGGCAGAACAGCCATTGACCGCCAGTTTGAATACAACACCTATATCCGAGACTTTTATGCAGAAAATACCGGCAAATCATTGGAGGATGCTATTAAATGCTGGAAATATAAAAAAAGCCTTCCGGGCCACAACCGTTATGAAAAATCAGACCTGAATATTTTATAGTATAAAACAGCCGTACGGCAGCGATTGTCTTCCAATACTGCACGGCTGCCGCTCTTACTTTTCTTCCAGCAATTCCACGCTGCACACATTTTCTCTTTGCTCTAATGAAAGTGTAATATCCTCCTTCTGTCCACCCTTGCTGCTCACTCTTATTTTCAGCACAGATTTATTTGTTTTCGGCAGATGTATGATTTCACCATTTTCATCTGACAATTTACCGTTCAGTACCCCATCCGGCAGCCAGTAAATTGTATTACTGTTTTGAAAGACATTTTCCGGATATATATGCTCTCCGGTTTCTATTGTATAAAAAGCTTCCGCTTCCCCAGTATCCAAAGTCAGCATATATCCCATTCCCAGAGGCGTAAACTGTTTTTTCAGAATTACACTCTCGCCTGTTTTTAATCTCACTTTACCGGAAATACCCGAAGCATACACAAGAACATTCGGGGGACTTACCATAACCGCTGTGATTGCTGTGATCAAAAACACTAAGACAATGGCTGCTGCCCTGTAATACCATTTTCTTTGTTTTCTCCTCTTTTCCTCCAGCCCGGAATAACATGCAGACATAACTTTTACTCTTTCTGCCTCTGAAAATACAATATCCTCAGCCAGAGGTGCCAGCCTTTCAAAATCCACGTTCCCGTAACCTTTATTCCCTGTTCTGTTCATACCTATCCCTCAACCTTTTCCGCGCTCTTTCCAGCCTTTTCTTCACAGCTCCTTCTGAAATCCCCAAAAATCCGGAAATTTCTCTGCAGGAATATCCCTCTATGTAATATAAGATAAGCGGTTCCTTGTCCTTTTCCTTCAGTTCAAGGAGTGCATTCATTAACCCAATATCCTCTGCACTGTGAGGACAGGAGGTCAAATCCTCATAAGTGGTTGTGGGGTGCATTCTGCGAAACCGCAGCATGTTTTTGCAGATATTGATATTGACCCGAATCAGCCAGGCTTTTTCATGCTCTTCATCCCCAAAACATCTATCTGCAGATAAATATCTGATAAAGGTATCCTGTACAGCGTCATTGGCATCCTGTTCATTACAGAGCATTAATACTGAAATTTTATATAACATCTGGCTGTATTTGAGAAACAGATGCTGTAAATGACTTTCTTCCATATCTTTTTTATAACTCCTTTATCCATAACACACCACAGCTATACCTTTGGTGACATACTGCCCTGAAAAACATTTTGCAGATACACAAAGGAGGCTGCACCCCGCCAAAGCGGGTACAGCCTCCTTTGTATGTCATGCGTGAATCCAAATTCATTTGGAGCCGCAGTTTGCGGAGGATGCGGCTATGGTTATATCATAGCGAATCTTTTTCCGTTTTACAAGCCACCCCAGGGGATATTTTTTCTATTTCAGGGGAATCTGCTTTCTCCTGGGGCTCATTTTCGGCATTTTCAGCCTTTTTTCTTTTATCTTCCCCGGTAAGCATCTTCTTTACTGAAATGATCAATAAGATCAACACCGCGATCAGCGGCAGCCCTGTGAGTACGGAAATGGTCTTCACTGCCTCCAGTCCGCCGATCAGCATAAGGCCGATTGACAGAAGACAGAACAAAATCGCCCAGAATATTCTGTTCCATCTGGCAGGCTCCTCATCTCCTTTCAGTCTCTTCATGGTTGTTCCCGCCAATACATAGGCACAGGAATCAATGGTTGTGGCAAGATACACAAAACAGACAAGACACAGGAATATCATCATAAGCTTAGGCATTGGCAGAGTCTGCAGAATCGCTACAATGGCAGCGCTCTGTCCTTCACTCTGCAGAATGGACGCAAGATCCACTCTGCCTGTTTCCTGCAGAAATAAAGAGTATCCTCCGAATATCATAAAGCTTACACAGCAGCCCAGAGATCCCCATATCAGTTGTCCCCACACGACATTCCGAATGGTTCGCCCTCTGGAAATACGTCCCACAAACATTCCCATCATAGGCATAAAGGCCAGCCACCAACCCCAGTAGAAAACTGTCCATTCCTGCGTAAACTTTCCGCTTCCGAAGGGGTCTGTGTATGTACTCATCTTCACAAAATCCGAAGCGTACAGCCCCAGCGAATTCACTTCCATCTTAAAAATATCTGTTGTCGGCCCCACAAAAAGCACAATTGCCATAAAGATAAATGCCATCACAACATTTATGTTGCTGAGTTTTTGGATTCCTTTATCCAGGCCCAGATATACGGAGGTTCCGAATATGCAGACCCAGATGATCAATACTATGATACGCACAACAAAATCATAGTTCTGCGGGATACCGAATACTTCCCGGATGATCACGGAAAGTACAGGCGCCCCGATACCGAGAGATGTGGAAATAGAACCCACAATACCGAAAATAACAAGCATGTCGATCACATTTCCCAAAAAACCTTTTGCATGCTTTTTTAAAACAGGCTCGCAGGCAATACTCAGACGCATTCCCGGTTTTTTGCGTACAAACATCATATAGGCTGTGGCGATGATAGCCGGGTTATAGAACGCCCAGGCACTCAGGCCCCAGTGAAACTGTCCGTACATATGGGCATACTCATATGCCTGTTTGCCAAACGGCTCCAGATCAAAAGGAGGGCCGCTTACATAGTAAATCGGTTCCAGAAAGCCCAGAATCACGATGCTGGTTCCCACACCTGCAGTAAAAAGCATGGCGATCCAGGAGAGATTGGAGTACTGCGGCTTATCCTCAGCGCTGCCCAGCTTCACGTTCCCGTGCTTACTGACTGTCAGCCAGATCAGAAAACCAAAGGATACAAGACAGGCCAGCAGGTACAGAAACCCCAGCCTTCCTGTACAGAACTCAAATACACTTGAAATTATCTGGTTGGAAATCTCCGGTGCCAGATACAGTGGAATAATTATGACTGCCAGGATCACTACAGCCGGGATAAAAACTTTCTTCTCAATCTTCTCAAACAGCTTCACATCGTGTCCCTCCTTTATGATGCCAACCGTTCCGTCATCGGTTTTACTCTTTGTATTTGACAACAAGGGCGTCAGCTACGCCTACCCCTTCCCCTTCCGGGTATACAAACAGAGGGTTGATATCCAATTCCTTCAGGGTATCCCTGTTTGCACTGGCGAAATCAGCAATGCTTACAATGGTATCACACAGGGCGTCAATATCACATTTTGCCCCGCCGCGGTAACCGTTCAACAGTTTAAAGGATTTCAGTGATCTGAGCATGTCTAAGGCCTCTGCCTTACTGATGGGCGCCGGGTACAGTGCCACATCCTTGAACAGCTCCACGAACACACCGCCCATTCCCACCATGACCATGGGGCCGAACTGCGGGTCATTGTTCACACCGATGATCATCTCTACTCCTGATTTTAACATGGGAACCGTTAAAATCCCGTTGATCTTCGCATCAGGACGTTTCGATGATACACTCTCCATAATTTCATTATATGCCTGAACCGCTTCCTCAGGACCATGGATATTCAGTTTCACACCGCCCACATCACTCTTGTGCAGAATATCAGCGGATTCCACTTTCATGACCAGAGCTTCCTTCGTGTTCTTGGCAAACTCTGCCGCTTCCTTGGCAGATGTGACAATGACTTCCTTGGGAACCGGAACCCCGTAGGCTCCCAGCTCTTTCTTGCTGTCATGCTCGGACAGGGCATAGGTCTCATCGCTCTTCTTCTGGCCCACTGCAAGACTCAGGCTCTTATTCTCCGGTGTATAGGAAATAAAATCAGCCAGGTGGCGCAGGATTTTAAACGCATAGACCGTAGGCGGAAGTACCGGTACACCGATATTGAACAGCTTTTCCTGGTATTCCGCATTCCTGGTGTTTTCCGCAAAGGGGATCATGGCGATCGGTTTGCAGTTCTCCCCTTTTTCTTTTACCACTTTCTCAATTCCCTGGTACATATAGTGGATAGCCGGGTCCGCGATCTCCAGAAGCAGTGTATAGCCAATGAGGACCATACCGATATTGGGGTCATCCATCACAGTACGAAGCGCTCCCGCGTACAGATCCGCGTCATAGGAGAGGCTTGCCGTCATATCCAGCGGATTGTTGGGTGAGGCGTAAGAGGGAAGCTGCTCTTTCAGAGAAGCCAGGGTCTCCTTCGTGAAATCCGGGTATTCGATACCGTTTAAACTTCCCACATCGGCACAGATTCCTGTCTCCCCTCCGGAGAGGTTCATGGAGGCAAATGTGGCCTGCTTCGGCATCTGTTTTAAGGTGGAGAGCATAAGGGACATGGCCATCAGCTCTTCCAGATCATCCACACGGATAGCGCCGAACTTTTTCAGCACAGCGTCAAAGGACGCATCGGAACCGGAAAGGCTTCCCGTATGGGAGGCTGCAATGGCGCCGCCCTTAGCACTTCTTCCCGCCTTCAGGATAACGACGGGTTTTCTCTTGTCCGCAGCTTTTTTCAGAACTGCCGCAAATTTATCCGCATTTTTAACGCCCTCAATATAGACACTGACTACTTTTGTATTCTCATCCTCAACCAGGAAATCCATGTAATCCTCCATCTGGACGATCTTTCCGTTTCCGGCTGATATACTGTAGGAGAAACGCATGCCCGGGCAGTCCATCAGGGACAGGCAGAGCTGTCCGCTCTGGGAGACTACACCCACACTGCCTTTTCTGTCTCTCTTGTCAGAGATAAACGCAAAGGCCTGCACATTGTCCACATAATTGACGAATCCCGCGCAGTTCGGTCCCATAACGGCAATGCCCAGCTCCCTGGCGGTCTCCATCAGTTCCTTTTCATTGGCCCTGCCCTCATCGGTTCCCACTTCACCGTATCCGCTGGCAAATATCACGGCACCGCCGCATCCTTTTGCAGCCCCTTCTTTTAACAGAGGGATCACTGTCTTCTGGGAAGTACAGATGACCATCAGATCCACAGATTCCGGTACTTCTGTCACACTCTTATAACAGGGAACCCCAAAGACCTGGTCACGCTTGGGATGTATAAAATATACATGGCTTCTGTCTTCCATATAAGTAAGGATATTGCGGCATACATCGCCGCCGAATCCTTCCTTCTCACTGGCACCGATGACTGCTACGGACTTCGGTTTCAGCAGTTTTGTCAAATCCATAGTTTTCTACCTCCTGTGAGAGGGCGGCAGAACCGCCCTCTTACTCAAAACCCCTATATTATCTGCCCTCCACCCCACGGCGATAGCAGGCTACATTCTTCTCATTAAATTTGCCCTTTCCCTTTTTCTCAAAAAAGGAGACAATGGCTGTTTCCATATATTCAATAGTAAACAGATCACTGTGGGCCGCCAGTGCTCCCAGCATGACCAGGTTGGCACCCTTTGGATTTTTTACCTCTGCGGCAATATCCGTTGCGGGAATCTTTACTACCTTGATATCCTCTCTGTATTTCCTGTCCTCGGGCACAATGGAGGAATTTACCAGCAGAAGCCCGCCGGGTTTCAGACGATCCTCGAACTTGTCGATAGCCGGTGTGTTCATGGTGAACAGAATATCCGGGTGCTTGGAAACCGGGCTGGCGATCAGCTTGTCACTGATCTTCACGGTACAGTTAGCGGTTCCGCCGCGCATCTCTGAACCATAGGAGGGGTAAAATAAAACATTTTTATCCTGTTCCATGCCGGCATTGATGAGGAGCATTCCGGCTGTCAGCACTCCCTGTCCGCCGAATCCGGCACAAATGATTTCTTTTGCCATGTCTATTCCTCCTCCTTTTTGTCTTTAAATTCACCCAGAGGGAAGTATTTCTCCATCTCATTTTTCAGGTGTTCCATGCTCTTTACAGGAGTCATGTTCAGGTTTGTTGGACATGGGGAGAGCAGCTCAACCAGGCAGAATCCCTCGCCCTTCATATGTTTTTCAAATGCTTTTTTGATGTATTTCTTACTCTGGATCATACCCTTGGCATCTGCCATGGTGCCTCTTGCCAGATAGGCAATATCGAAGCCGGTAAATGCCTGCTCTACACGAAACGGCATACCCATCTTTTCCGGGTCTTTTCCTCTCGGTGTGGAGGTGGTAATCTGCCCCGGAAGGGATGTAGGCGCACACTGACCGCCGGTCATGCCGTATAAGCTGTTGTTGATGACTACAGTCACCACGTTGTCATTGCGCAATGCGGTGTGCATGGTCTCCGCCATACCGATGGAATATGCGGCGCCGTCGCCGATATAAGCCAGCACCGGATTTTCCGGGCGCACCTTCTTGATGCCCACTGCGGTAGCCACGGGGCGTCCGTGGGCTGCCATAACTGTGTCAAATCTCCAGGAATCAATATTTAAAGAACCGCAGGCCACGTCAACCACAGCCAGAAGCTTTTCACTTAAACCCATCTCTTCCATTACTTCGGCAATCAAACGGACTGCCAGGCCGTGTCCGCATCCGGGACAGAAGCCACTCTGCGTAAATGTTACGGTTTCAGGAGCTACCAGTCTCATATCATACGCCCTCCTTTTTCAGCATTTCTTTTGCTTTCGCGATGATCCCGTCAGATTCCGGAATCTCGAAAATAGAACCAAAATGGTCAACCGGATATTTTCCGCCGGTAGCCAGGCGCACATCGTCTGTCATCTGGCCTAAGATATTCATCTCCACGGTGAGGAATGCTTTGGCGTTCTTTGCCTCCTCAAATGCCTTCACCGGGAACGGCCACAGTGTGATGGGGCGGATGAGTCCCAGCTTCAGGCCCTCTTCTCTTGCAAGTTCAACGGTCTCACGGCATACTCTGGAACTGATTCCATAAGCCACAAGCACCAGTTCTGCATCTTCCACCTGAATATTCTCATAGCGCTGTTCGTCGCGCTCCATGTCATCGTATTTCTCTCTCAGGTAATTCTCATAATCCGGATGGGTATAATAAACGTTCTGGATCTTGCGCTGTTCACAGCCTTTTTTACATCCCTTGATGCTCCAGTCATATTTATCAATATCGTGTTCCCTGAATTCCGGAATCTCCACAGCCTCAATCATCTGGCCGATGGCCGCGTCGGAGGCGATGAGAACCGGATGGCGGTATTTTTCAGCCAGATCAAAGGCTTCCACCATAAGGTCCGCGTTCTCCTGAACAGAAGCCGGTGCCAGTACCAGTGTGTGGTAATCCCCGTGGCCGCCGCCTCTTGTGAGCTGCCAGTAGTCCCCCTGACCCTGAGCAATGTCGCCAAGACCTGTGCCGATACGCATAACATCCACGATAACTGCCGGAAGGTCTGCTGCCACCAGGTAGGAGATCCCTTCCTGTTTCAGTGAAAATCCGGGGCCTGCGGATGTGGTCAGTGCCCTTGCACCTGCTGCGGATGCTCCCAGTACCATGTTGACGCCTGCCAGTTCAGACTCTGCCTGGATGAACACCCCACCCACATCTTCCATTCTCCAGGAGAGATATTCCAGAATCTCTGTCTGCGGAGTAATCGGATATCCGCTGTAGAAGCGGCATCCGGCTGCCAGAGCGGCCTCCGCCAGAGCCTCATTTCCTTTAAATAATACTTTTCCCATAATGAACCTCCCTCATCGTATTTCAAACACATAATCCGGGCATACGCGGTAACACATACCGCATACCACACATTTCTCTGCATCCACTTCAACCGTATTGTATCCCTTGGCGTTTACATGGCCGGATTCCTTTATGGCCTCCTGAGGACATGCGTTGATACAATACCCGCAGCCTTTGCAGCGGACGGGATTGGTGTAAACTTTTTCTTTTCCCATAATTTCATTTTCCTTTCTATAAATACTTCAGGAGATTGCTCCCTGTTTTGCTTTCTTACCGTGCCTGTAAATCAACATTGCCAGTGTGGCTCCCACCAGACCTGAAACTGCAAGAAAACCAAAGATAAAATTGTACCCTGAGCCGCCGAAGGCATCCAGCCACTTTCCAAAGAGCACAGAGTAGATGGAATCCGGCAGATAGCCGATGATGGATGCAATACCGATCACGGTTCCCGTCATAGCTCTGGGGATTCCCGCCTCACTGACCGTGGAAAATACAACGCCGTACATCATCATGGCGAACGCCCCCGGAATCAATGTGTAAAGGCTGGCTGCCATGGGACTGATACCGGAAGGCAGAATGAGAACTGCCCCGAAAAGAACTGCCAGTATGACAAATGCCGTGGAGAGCCATTTACAGGTGGATTTAAATACTTTATCTGCAATGATGCCGCCCACAGGAGCCAGCAGCAGAAGCAGGTAGTTGCGGACAATGGAGATAAATCCTGAACTCTCCGGAGATACACCTATCACCTCGGTCAGATACGGATTGAAATAGGATATACTGGTGTAAAAACCATATCCGCAGAAAATAGTAAAGGAGACGATCCAGACAACGGGATTTTTCAACAGTTTTCCCACATCACCCATGTTGAATTTTGGTTCCCCGTCATCAACTTTTTCATCCTTTTTGTCACTGCCCTGCATAAGGAAGAACAGCAGAATGGCTGCGATAATAGCAACGGAGCCGCCTGCCAGAACGGCTCGGAAGAATCCCTGTTCCATATTTCCGCCTGCTGTCTTGTAAATGTTCAGCGCCAGCGTATTGGTCAGGGCTGCTGTAATTCCGTTGCAGGCATAATAAAGACCGTACATGAATCCCTGTTCTTCCTCTGTTCCGATGATGCGGACTGCTTTCATGAGCGCGGACCAGAATACAAATGCCGTACTGAAGGAGAGCCCCATCCAGATGAACATGGCGATCTTAAAGTCCATGGTAAATGCGTACAGGAAAGCCAGAGCTGATGTGCTGAGCAAAGATATGATCAGTGCTTTTTTCGGTGACACTTTATCTGCAATGATGCCGCCCGGTATGTAGAGGATCATATTTCCCACGGTGTACATGGTGAGCAGCAGGCCGGACTGGGTGTTGCTCATATGCATGGCTGCAAGCTGTGCGTCATAAAAAATGTATTTCACGTAGGGCAGAAAATAGATGGAACCTCCTGCCAGGCCAAGGGTTATGACCGTAAGATATTTTCTCACTTTTGAATTCATAAAAAACCTCCATATGCATAGAATGGGGATGCTTTTTTCGCATCCCCACCCTATCTAGCAGAATAACGGATTACATATCCGGAGTGTCGGATTTGTCCGGTGTGAACAGCCTTCTGGCTACGTCACGGGTGAATTCACCTGTCTTTTTGGACTCCTCAAATACCCGGCGTGTCTGTTTGCGGATCAAGTCTACGGTATCTTTTACGATTGCTGCTGCCGCATCCTCATCGTTCATGTCTTCAATCTTTACAATGCGGAAGATAATTGCTTCGTAGATACGGATGCCGCCCATATTTGTAATAAAGTCAACAGCTACGTCTACACCTTTTTTGCGGAGGATCTCGTCTGCTTCCGGTGTGGTGGGGATATTGGCTGCCTCCACTAACAGGGATGCTTTGATCTTGTCAGCATTGTCTTTATTGATAACATCTTCCAGGGCTGCGGGAATTAGGATATCACATTCTTTTTCCAGCCACTGGCTGTTTGGATAAATTTCATAGTTGTCCTGGAAAGCTTCTTTATTTAATTCGCCCTTCGGAAGTCTGGTTGCCACCAGTTTAGGAATGTCCAGGCCGTCCTTGCAGTAAACAAGTCCGTTTACGTCAGCGATTCCGATCACCTTGTAGCCCATGTCGTTCAGGGAGTTCACACAGCTTGCTCCTACACATCCGAAGCCCTGGATCACAACGGTAGCGCCTTCTTTTCCACCCTTCATCTTCCACGCTTCATCCGCTGCGGCCGCAACACCGTAGCCTGTGATCATGTCATACATTTTGAAGCCGTCATATGTCAGTTCTTTTTCCGCTCTGTCATGGTTTACAATACCCTGATGGATATCCGGATCTTCCTTCATGGCCTTTGTCTGCGGAATACCGATTCCCAGGTCATCTAAAATCCTTAAAACGTCGGAGTAGTCCACCCCTAAATCTCCGCCGATGGAAACACCTGCGTTGATAACCGGAGCGGTGGCTGTCAGGAAACGCCTCAGAACATCCAGGGCATCCGGAGCTTTGTAGTCATAGGCGATACCTGCTTTACATCCGCCTGTTGTGAGGGACTCACATGCTTTGTATTTGTATCCCATGGTTGTTGCAAGGCGGACCACTTCCTCCTTGGTAACGGTGGGGTGCATTCTTGTTCCGCCTCCGCAGTAATGATTTACGAAGTTGTATGCACACATCCATCCCTTTGCATCTGTCTCTGTGTCGTTCCATTCCACTACTAAATACGGTTTGTTTGCCATTGTAAAAATCCTCCCATTTTTAAATTGTTCTCTATTACAGAACCCTGTTCTTCATTGGTTTTATTTTTTTACTCGGCATTTTGCCGAGTAACCATTCTGAATTCTTTTTCTTTCTGTTCTGTATGTAAGAACTTCGTTCTTTTTTGATGTTATGAGCATATCACACCTTGTTTAATTTTTCAATATCTTATGGTAATCTTTTTCCTTTTTGTGCAAATTATCCAAATTTGATCTTTTATTTTCTATAGACGTTTTTGAATATCATTTGCATATCGTTTGAGGATCTGTACGAAAATATCCCGCTTCTCATCATCCATGCGAAGGGAAGGGGTGCTGATACTCATGGCGCCCTCCACTTTGCCCAGGTGATTCAGCAGAGGAACTCCCACACATTTGACGCCGAAGGTATTCTCCATGTTGTCCATAGCATAGCCGTCTCTCCTGGCATTCCTGACTTCCTCCCACAGCTTCTCCTTGTCTGTAATGGTATAGTCTGTGAATGCCTTCTTCTCGCGGCTCAGGATCTCCTCCACTTCCTCATCCGTCATCTGGGAAAGGATGACCTTGCCCACACTGGTGCAGTACATTTTTGAGCGCTCCCCTGTGACCGACCTGCCGGGCAGCATCTGGCCTTCCGGATAGACTGCCTCCAGATAGACCACCTCATCTTCATGGGGAATGGCAAGATATACCAGCTCTCCCGCCTCTTTTGCGATCTGATGCATATAGGGCAGCACTACCTTGGAAATGGTAAGGCTCTCCTTCAGCGCACGGCTGAGGGTAAACACTGCGGTCCCCAGACTGAATTTCCCGGTCTCCGGGTCCTGTTCCAGATAATCCATAGCCTTAAAGGTCATTAAAATATTATGCACGTTGCTCTTGTATAATCCCAGCTTCTCACTGATCTCCGTCACACCCAGAGGTTGTTTTTCCACGAAACATCCCAGAATTTCCAAAGCCTTCTGCAGGCTTTTTACCTTGATTTCTCTCTCTTCACTCATAGCGGTTCGCCCTCCTGATTTTTATATAGGTGCCGTTTGTTCCGTATATAAGAACCCTGTTCATTATTGTACCTTACTAAAATATTACCATCTCCGACCACACATTACAAGCATATGTTTACAAAGGATACGCAAAAAGCCGCATCCCGGCATAGGATGCGGCTTTTTGAACTTGGAGTGTCTGTGAATTCAAATCAGGCTTTTCTGTACCGTTTTATAAGCGGAGGGACGGCACGCCAGCCAATACTGTAATTTTTACGGTCATCGATCGGAGGAAGATTAACCGTGATATCATCATACAACACCCGGCCCCTTCCCGCAAGCCGCCCCCTGGGTTATAAAAGAGAAAAAGTTTCACTCTTTTTTCCCCGCCAAATAAGGGCTTTCTGCTGTGTCCGCAGTGTTTTTTCCCTGCCTGATTTCCCCATCCCGGGGTTCCTTGCAAAATCTTATTTCAGGAAAGAATCCAGAGCCTTGTTCAGGCGTTTCAGACTCTCCGTGTCTCCCTTTTCCAGAGCTTCCTCAATACACTCATCCATGTACTGTTTCAGCACTTCCTTCCCCGCACCGTTGACTGCGGAGCGCACAGCCGCAAGCTGGATCAGGACTTCACTGCAGTCGCGCCCCTCCTCCACCATACCGCGTATGGACTTCAGATGACCGGTAGCCCTGGCAAGACGGTTTACCATGCTTTTATCATACTTCGTACCTGTGTCTTTTTTCTCTTCTCTCATCGCACAGTTCCTTTCTCACTCCCTTTGCGCCCTGTCAGCAATAGATCTCCTCCCCGCCGGCAGAGTCCCAGGGATATCCCATCTGCCGGGCTGCCTCTGCTGCCACGTCAATGTCGATCTGGTCTGCCACCATCCAGAGTGTCATATCCAGCCCTGCAGCTGTACTGCTGCAGGAGTAGTATTTTCCGTCTGCCACCACCCTGGCCCCCTCGATTCTCTCAATACCCGCTGTAAACATCCTGTTCCAGTTCTTGTCAAGGGGACAGTCCGCCAGCTTCCGCCTGTACAGAAGCCCTGTCTGTGCCAGGATCGCGGAGCCGCTGCCCACCATCATACAGGTATCTGCATTCTCTGCCGCCTGCTTCACCAGATTCAGAGTGCGCTCATCCTGCCACAGAAGGCGCCGCGCCCCTTTTCCTCCCGGGATCAGAAGAATGCCTTCCACCTCCTCCGGGATCAGAAAATCCGTCCATATCTTGGCCCCCTGCACGCTGTTTATCACATCCCCTGACACAGAGAGATAACGGATGTGGAAATATTTCTGCAGTTTCCCCAGTATCTCTGCCGGCCCGAAGATATCCATACACTCAAAATCATCAAACAGTACCATATTCACATCCATTTTTACACCCGCTTTCCTCCGCACATTTTATGTGATTCACCTGAGCCAGATTGATGGTCCTGGTACACACACAGTCTGCCAGGGCCATGTTGTGTGTGACTGCCAGCAGACCTATTTTTCTCTTTTCCACCTCACGCAGCATGAGATTCCAGATCTGCGCCTGCGTGATCACATCCAGCATGGTGCTCATCTCGTCAGCCAGCAGAAAATGTGTCCCCTCGAACAGGGAGCGCGCCACGCAGAAGCGCTGCAGTTCTCCCCCGGAAAGCTCCCTCGGATACCGCTCCAGCCATTCCTCCTCAATCCCCAGGGCCTCCAGCACTTCCTCCCGGTACATGCCTGACTCCTCCAGGACCTTCTTCATCTTCCAGCGGGGATTGATCGCCTTCTCCGGGTGCTGGTAGATAAGCTGCACCGGGCAGACGCCTTTCTTTTCCATGGGTTTTCCATCCAGCAGGATTTCCCCCTCACAGGGTTCCAGATATCCCGCCAAAAGTTTTACCAGTGTGCTTTTTCCGTAGCCGCTTGGCCCCACCAGGCCCACCCGTTCCCCTTCCTCCATGGAAAAGTTCACGTCTTTCAAAATCCATGGCCCGCCTGCGTAGCAAAACCCTAAATTTCTCGCTTCAAGTCGCATGTATACACCTCACATATCCTCCCCTGATCTCGCTCATGGGAATATCATTTTCACACTCTTTTGTCTTATGGGGACATCTTGGAGAAAAGAGACATCCCTTTGGCAGATACCTGGCATATGGCTGAAATCCCGGAATGGGTCTGAAGCCGTTCTGGGGAAGTGCCTGCCACAGTGCTTTGGAGTATGGATGGCGCAGCTTTCCCGCACCCTCCAGAAAATCTTCCGCCCTTGCCATCTCCACTGTGGTTCCGGCATAAAATACGGCGATCCGGTCAGCAATATGAAAGGCCAGGTCAATGTCATGGGTGATGAGCACCACTGCCTTTCCCTCGTCCGCAAGCTCGCGGAATACTTTGAGCGCTTCCAGAGCCATTTCCAAATCCAGGCCGGGTGTGGGTTCGTCCGCGATGATCAGGGAGGCGTCGCTTATGACAGCCGTTGACACCAGAACCCTGCGGGCCATGCCGCCTGAAAGCTGGAAGGGATAATATTTTTCTATTTTTTCATCCAGATGGAATCTCTTAAAAATCTCCCTTTGGGAAATTTCTGCCTCTTTTCCCCGGTCGCCTCCCGTCACCTGTTTTCCCACTTTCATAAGGGGGTCCAGATAGGCGATGGACTGGGGCACCAGGGTGATCCGGGTACCTCTGAAAGCCTCCTTTTTCTTCTGGTCAAGGATCTCGCCCTTGTATGTGATACTGCCTGTGAGCCTGGCATTCTCCGGCAGGATTCCCATGACAGCATGAGCCAGAAGGCTTTTCCCGGAGCCGCTGGAGCCTGCGATCGCCACGATCTCCCCCGGTTTTACATCCAGGCTCAGGTTGGATATTACCTTCAGATCATATTGTTCCAACCCCTTGTCATACATGTGGAAGGATACGGACAGGTCTTCCACTTTCAGCAGAGGCGCATTTTCCATTCGTTCTTTTTTCATGTTCTACTCCTATTCATGTGCGCTGTACGGGTCTAAGATTTTCTTCATATTTTCACCCAGACGGTCAAAAAGCAGTACAATGACCACAAGCATTAGGCCCGGGAAAAATGCCAGCCACCACATGCCGGATGACAGGTATTTCATGGATTCCGACAGGATGATACCAATGGCGGGCTGCTCCGGCGAGAGGCCGAATCCCAGGAAGGTAAGGCCGGACTCATGCATAATGGCATGGGGAAAGAGAAGGATCAGACCGATGATAAACTGCGGCACCATATGGGGCAGAATGTGATGTACGGTGATCCACCAGCTGGAATGTCCCAGCTTCTTTGAAACGCCTATATACTGCTGAGAACCAATCTGGAGTACCTCACTTCTTATAATACGGGCAAGCCCTGTCCAGTGGGTGACCGCCACGCCGATCAGTACCCCTTTTAACCCTTTTCCGCAGGCAAAGGAGATGAGAATCAGAAGCACAGTGTGGGGGATTCCCATAACCAGGTCTATGACCCAGTTGATAAAATGGTCCAGCCAGGAACGCCCCGTCGCTGCCGCCACGCCCACGAACAGAGCGATCACGGCACTCACGCTTGAGGCGATCATACCCACGGAAATGCTGACCGAAAGCCCTTTTACCGTGCGCACCAGCATATCCCTTCCCAAAAGGTCTGTGCCGAAAGGATGCTCCAGGGAAGGTTTCAGCGCTTTTTTTGAAAAATCCGCCTGAATCAGGTCATCACTCAATAAGGCCCCCGACAGATATACGCCCAGGATCACGAAAAAGATCAGGGCGGCAAATAGTATGGTCTTTGTTCTCCGGTTCACGAAAATCCTTCTTCCCTTTGCACCGGATACCGCTGCAGTCATATCACTCATTTCTGTATCCCTCCCTTATCTGCGGGTCCACGACCCCGTATATGATATTTGCCAGCATATTTCCCACGAAGACAAAGAGCGCTGAGAACAGGGTGATCCCCAAAAGCAGCGGCACGTCAGAACCCATACCCGCCGCGGAAGCCGCAGCGCCCAGGCCGGGATAGGAAAACACATTCTCCGCCAGTACGGAGCCGCCGAAGAGCTCACTGAAAGAGCCGAACTGCATGGTCACGGCCGGCAGCATAATGTTGCGCAGCCCATGCCTTTTCAGGATACTCCATTTGGATTCGCCCCTGGCCTTTGCGAACATCACATACTCACTTTCCAGCACGTCCACCAGTTTCTCTCTGGTGTGGAGCGCCACATTGGCAAAGGACAAAAAACTCAGTGTAAGGGCGGGCAGGATCAGGTGGTGGATTCTCTGGAGTATGGTCACCTGGTCCGTGGGAACGCCTTTCGGCACGCTCATGCCCATGGGAAACCAGCCCAGCTTCACGGAAAATACCATGAGGAATACGATTCCGATCCAGAAGGTTGGAATAGAGCACATGATGAGACAGGCCTTCTTTAAGACCTTATCCGGCCCTTTCCCGTGAAAGGCCCCCATCACACATCCCACCGTGAACCCGATGATCCCCGAGAACAGCCAGGCCGCCGCCATGAGCGCCAGGGAGGTGACGAATTTTTCTTTGATGATATCCAGCACCGGTCTTCTGTAGATCAGAGACACACCGAAATCCCCCTGCAGAACAGACCTGCCCCAGGCGAAAAAACGTTCTACCGGCGGATCACTCAGCCCCCAGTATTCCGCTATCTTAGCTCTCTGTTCCATACTCACATTCGGCACAGCCCCCACATACTGCTGCACCGGGTCCACCGGAGACATGCTGACCAGAAGAAAGCTTATGATGCTGACCGCTATGAGAAGTGTTACCATGCGGAGCAGATATTTCCCCGTCAATTTCAGATAATACTTGTTTTTCATTCTGTCTCTCCATTTCATTTTCTCTTGTAAAAAACATACCGGAGCGTGCAGATTGTCGGAATGAATTTTCAAAAACGCTCCAGGACACGAACAGCCCCGAACGTAAAATCATTCCTGCCGATTTACGTCCGGAGCAGCTTCTCCTGCTTTTATTTATTTCCAGGTCCACTCTGCAAGGTTGGCAACCAGAGGCCACGCAGCACCGTGCGCATGGATTCTCTGTTTTCCGATGTCCAATCCGTCTTTCACATAGTAGAGATGGGACATGTTCACATAGAATGCCCAGGGCGCTTCCCCTCTCATGGAAGTACCGGTCTCCCCATCCCACTGTGCTTTCTGCCACCACTGGTAAGACTCCTCTATGCTGAAGGAATTCATGGCCTTGTCAAGATATTCGTCTGTTTTTTCGCTGGTATAGAATTCCGGATTATAGAAGTCCGTCTTACCTGCATTGCTGCTGTGGTACAGCATATAGGAAGTCATGGGACTGTCTGAACCCCAGCCCATTATCATGGGTTCTGAGAACATCCTCTTTACGGTGTCGTCTGCGCTGACGCCCTCCACCGTAATGTCAAATCCCATGTTTTCCTTTGCCTGGTTTGCCACTGACATGGCAACTGCCTGCCGCATGGAATCCCCCGCAAAATACATCAGGTTAAAGGCCAGCTTTGTGCCGTCTTTCTCCCTGATCCCATCGCCGTCCTCGTCTTTCCAGCCCGCTTCATCCAGAAGCTGTTTTGCGTGGTCCACATCTGTCTCAATGACCGTTTCCTCATTCCACCAGGGCATGCCGTCACACTCTGTATAGGCCGGCTTCGCAAATCCGTTCAGAGCCTCTTCCATGATCCTCTCCCGGTCAATGCCGTAACACAGGGCTTTTCTCACATTCACATCTGAAGTGATGTTGTTTCCGATCTTGTAGCCGTCCTCGGTTGTCTTTCCCTCATCCGGCACGGTGGGAAGGGTGATTCCGCGGTTGTCTACAGACTCCACTTCCTCCACATGCATACCATCTATCTCATTGGTCGCAATGGTGGCGGATGTCAGGGCAATATCCACATCCCCTGCTTTTGCGGAGACAAATCTGGCGTCCTCCTCCTGTACCAGGAACACTGCCTTTTTGATGGCAGGCTGTTCTCCGTAGTAATTTTCATTGGCCTCCAGGATGAACTGCTGTCCTTTGTCCCACTGTGTCAGCTTGTACGGACCGGAGCCAATGGTCTCCTCTGCGGACAGGCCGAACTTGTCGCTGTAGGATTTCTCGGGGACAATTCCAATCTGGGCAACTGTATAGATGAAGGTCACGCAGGGCTTGTTCAATTTGAACTTCACTGTGGTGTCATCCGCTGCTGTACAGCTCTCCAGCATGGTAAGATCCATGTAGGTTGCCTTTTCCTTTGTGGTGTTGAAGGTAAACGCCACATCCGATGCCTTTAACGGCTCTTTGTCTGAAAATACCACGTCGTTTCTGATCTTAAAGGTCCAGGTCAAAGCGTCTTCACTGACACTGTACTCTGTAGCCAGGTCATTTTCCAGCTTGTCATCCCCGTTTACTCTCACAAGCGAGGAATACAGGGGGGACCCGGTGTAGCCGAACCCGGTGCAGGGGTCCCAGCTGTCCGCGTCATTGGAAAATCCGATGGTCACCTCATCTTTTGCAGACGCATCTGCCTTCGCTGACGTCTCCTCACTTTTCTGTTCTGTCTCATCGCTCTTCTGTTCCGTCTCCTTGGCGGAATTCGTACCGGAATCCCCTCCGCTCCCGCATCCTGCCAGCAAGGTCATAGTCATGGCCAGACAGCAGAGGACTGCCGCAATCTTTCTCTTCATGTGTTCTGCTCCTTTTTCTGTTTCGCACTGCAGCTATTCAGTAGTCTGCACATTTACTTTTTCTCATCCCGGAAGATATCCCGCTTCCGGTCTGTCTTGAATGGAGTATAACAGAGGGAAAAATGGCCCGCAAGCCGCCCCCGGGGTTTTGAGAGCAAGGTTTTTTCAACCAAAAAAAGCCCGCAGACGGCAGGTTTTCTGCCGGCTGCAGACTCTCATTCTGAATCTGCGAACCCCATCCCCGGGTTCAGTCTTCGCCCTGGGCCAGTTCTTTATAATAGCAGCCAACGTGACGCTGGCAGTGTCTGCATCCTCCCACACAGGTAAACAGGCTGTCCTCGCAGGCTGACACCCCTGCCCCTTTCAGGCCGAGGCACAGCTCCCATGCCTGCTGGATAGATGCCTCCTCCCCGCGCAGGACAAATGTCCTGGTTCCGTCGCCGGTCCCGAAGCCGCTTCCCGCTATCACCACAGCTTCCACGCCGAAGAGAATCTCAAATGCTTTCAGCTCCGTGATGACAGGGCCGAACAGATTGTATAATCCGATGGCAGCCCCCATGGACAGATCAATACCTGCTCTGCCGCTGTGAGCCTGGGCTGCCCCCAGATCCGGGATCAGTTTGTTGATGCCCGCCAGGATCAGCATGGGAACGCCCTGCATATATGCACTGTGAAGGGCATATCCCCTGCTGCCTCCCCCCAGTGCCGCAAAAGCCAGCGCTGCCCTTCCCATAGGGTCAATGGCATTGGCCCCCACAACTACCAGGTCTTTATCATTCAGGGACTCTGCCACCTTCTGGATACTGCTGTCCACATTCTGTCCTTTTCCATGGTCCAGCAGCAGATTATGCGGCGCTTTAGCCTTCTTCAGGGCTGTCCTGGTACCGCTGGCATCAATTCTGCCGGAAATGCGCAGAGGCCCAAAACCCAGCTCCTCTGAGAGAGCCGACACGGTAGTTCCGCCGCACAGAAGAATCTTATGATTTTTCAGACGATTTTGTATCTCAGGCATTCTGCCTGCCGCTTTTGCGATCAGACGCTTTCCCTCATTTGCTGTCAGTGTGACCTGTACTTTTTTCGCCATATTTATCCTCCCGACAACATCTACATATTTCTGGTTCTGGGGTCCAGGTAATCACGGAGCGCGTCCCCGATCAAATTCACCGCGACTACGGTTATGGTGATCGCTATACCGGGGATCAATGCCAGATAAGATGCGGTCCACACATAATTTCTGGCAGCGCTTAACATGGCTCCCCACTCAGGTGTGGGCGGCTGTGCTCCCAGTCCCAGAAAGCTCAGGGTAGCTGCCAGCAGAATAGAAGAACCGATCCTCAGCGTGACCTGAATGATAATGGGACCAATGGAATTCGGCAGCAGATGCCGGAAAATAATACGCAGATCCCCTGCCCCCGCAGAGCGAACGGCTTCCACAAAACAGCTCTCCCGAAGTGACATGAACTGTGCCCTCACAAGGCGTGCGAACACCGGTATGGAGCTGATACCCACTGCCACCATTGGAGTATAGATTCCCGGTTCCATCACCATTACAATGGCCATTGCCAGCAGAACACTGGGAAACGCCAGCAGAATATCACAGACAGTCATTAGAATCTGATCCAACAGCCCGCCGTAAAATCCGGCAAAAGCCCCCAGAAGAAGCCCCCCTGTAAGTCCCAGGATCACGGAAATAAAACCTGCCAGAAGGGAATAGTGCGCCCCTGTGACAATCCTGCTGAACACATCACGGCCAAAATCATCCGTACCAAACCAGTGCTCCGCGGAAGGCGGCATAAGCTTCACCGCGGTATTCTGTTCATAAGGCGATTCCACCAGAAAAGGTCCTGCTATACTCACAACCACCAGGAGCAGAAGAATACACAGCCCCACAACCGCGCTGGGGTTTCTCATGATCTTACGAAATGTACTCACATCCTTCCCTCCCTTCTATGAATACCTGATCCGGGGATCCAGCAGTGCATATACCAAATCCGTGATCAGATTAATAATAGTAAACGTAGCCGCAAGAATCAAAATACCACCCTGCACGATCTGCAGGTCTCTGGTATTCAGCGCATCCACGATCATTCTGCCGATACCCGGCCAGGAAAATACAGTCTCTGTCACCACCTGACCTCCCAGCAGCACTCCGAACTGAAGGCCGATGATGGTGACCACTGGAACCGCCGCGTTCCTCAGCGCGTGCACCCATATGATTTTCCCGCTTTTTACACCTTTTCCTTTGGCTGTCCTTATGTAGTCCTGTCCCAGAACCTCCAGCATGCTTGTCCTGGTAAGCCTGGCTATATTGGCAGCCACTCCCAGACCGAGAGTCAGGGAAGGCAGAACAAAGCTGGAGATTCCTTCCCTTCCATAGAAAGGAAACCAGTTATGATTGACTGAAAACTCTATGATCAGCAACAGTGCCAGCCAGAAAGAGGGCATGGACACTCCTAAAAAGGCAGCTATCATGGCAATGGTATCTCCTGCCTTTCCCCTGTGAATGGCCGCGAAGATACCAATGGGAACCCCCAAAAGCACTGCCACGATCATGCTGCATACCGCAAGCTGCAGGGTTGCCGGCCATGCGGACTTTAAAATATCCATAACCGGCTTATTGGTCCTGTATGAGTATCCCAGATCACCGTGGAGCAGGTTTCCCATATAACTGATATATTGCTTTCCCAGCGGCTGGTCCAGCTCCATGGCACGGCGCAGATTATCCACATCCTCCACGGTTGCCTGCGGTCCTGCCAGCGCCTCCGCCGTATCTCCCGGAATCGCATGGAGGAGCAGAAAGGCGCACGTGGCAGCCCCCACCAATACAATGCATGTAAAAATGATTTTCTTTATTATATATTTCAGCAAACAACCGCCTCCTTGGCCTTATGGCCTGCCAAAACAGCAGGCCGGTGGTCTCATCTATTACTCTGTATTCTTACTGCTTTGTAACCTTTTCAAGCATGATATGTTCTGTCGGCAGCATCTCAATGCCGGAGACATTGCTGCGGTAGGACAGTGCCTGTTTCGGATAATACAGGAAGGTCCATGCTGCATCTTCCATGATGGTCTTCTCTGCCTCTGCATACATATCCTTGCGGGCATTTTCGTCTACCTCCGTCTTAGCGGAATCCAGAAGCGCATCCACATCCGGATTATTATAGAACGCCCTGTTGGAGTTCGGCGGGAACTGGGAGGAGTGGAATACCGGATATAACCCCTGGTCAGCATCTCCTGTAGATGGACTCCATCCCAGAAGAACCATGTCAAATCCTCCGTTCTTTACCTCTGACATCAATGCCTGGAATTCCCACTGACGGATATTCACGTGAATTCCGGCTTTCTCCCACTGTGCCTGCAGGTTCTCACTCACCTGTGTATCCATCAGATAGCGGCCCACCGGTGTCCACAGCTCAAGCTCTATACCATCCGGATATCCTGCTTCTGCCAGAAGCTCTTTTGCTTTTTCCACGTCACACTCGTATTTCATACTGGAATTGTATCCCCAGGTATATGGAGAGATGGGGGAGTCTGAAACCGTGGCCATGCCTCCCAGGATATCATTTACGATCACATCCTTGTCCACCGCGTAATTCATTGCCTGGCGTACTTTTTCATCCTGGAGTACGCCTTTGCTGTTATTCAGGGCAACGTACATGGTCATGACTGTGTCGCCCTTCTGGATCGTTACATTCGGGTCGCTTTCCAGTCTGTCGGTCTCTGTCACGGGAAGCCTCAGCGCCACATCTGCCTGTCCTGACTGGAGCAGCAGCGCTCTTGTGGCATCCTCGGGAACTACTCTGAAATATACCTTTTCCACAGCGGGAGCCCCTTTAAAATACTCCGGATTTCTCTCCAGAACAAGTTCTTCTCCTGTCTTCCATTCCACGAATTTAAAAGCACCGGTTCCAACCGGATGTGTGGAGATCTCCTCCCCGTAATCCTCCAGGGATTTCGGACTGATGATTGCTGCGACCGGGTGGCATAACTGCTGCAGCAAAGCGCCGCAGGGCACGTCTGTTGAAATATTGACTGTATGCTCATCCACAGCTTCAATCTTGGTGATCGCTGCCAGCACAGACCTTCTCGGGGAACCCAGGTTCTCATCCAGCACTCTCTCAAAGGAAGTCTTAACAGCCTCTGCGTTGAAATCCGTACCATCGTGGAATTTGACCCCTTCCTCCAGCTTAAAGGTCCAGGTCAGCTGGTCCTCCGATATGGACCATTCCTTCGCCAGATCCGGCTCTATCTCCATATCTTCATTGAAGCGTACCAGGTTATTGAAGATATTCTTATTGAATATTTCTGTTGCAGAGTCTGTGCAGAAGTGAGGATCAAAGGTAGACGCGTCACTTCCTGTCAGTACAATAAGCTCATCCGCCACTTGCGCGGTCTGGCTGTCATCAGACTGTTCTGTTTTTTCCTCCTGCTTCTGTTCCTGATCTGTCTCTTTCTTATTTCCGGAATCGCCTCCGCAGGCTGATAATGCAAATACTAAAATACCGGTTAAAATCATGGAGCACATTCTTCTCTTCATCTGCTAAACCCTCCCCGGCCTTTACGGCCTTTCATCTGAGATAACTGCCTGCACACACTTGTGCATCATTTCTTCTGCATGGTTCCATACACTTCTTTTTCTCTCTGCAGCCCTCTTTACAGAACCGCTCTGTTCCTTTTGCAGCCTGAGCATTCTGTATACCTGAGATGGAGCTGCCGCGCCCTGACAGTCCCTTCTCTCCACAGCGATCCTGAAATTCTTTGCCTTGTCCACCTGTTCTTCTGATAACGGTAGGCCCTTTTTGCATATTTCACGGCACCAGCCATCCAGCAGCTCCCAGGTCAGGTCATCCTGACCCTTTCCCGCACGGAAAAGCTCGCTGACTGCTCCTCCCACCACTCTGTGTGCCTGTCTGAAGGACAGTTTTCCTTCCAGCACCAGGCTGTCCGCCAGCTCTGTAGCATTGGAGAATCCCTTATACAGGATTTCTTCCATAACTTCTTTATTGAATTTCAGGGATTTTACATATTCTGCGCTGATCCGGCACATACCTTTTGCAGTCTCCACACATTCCAGTACATCAGACCATGCTGCCGTCATGTCACGGCTGGCCTGAAATTCCACGGAGCATGCAGAGCATATTCCTGCGTATCTTCCTGACAGCAGCCTTGCCTGGGAACGCACTGTTGCACAAATGACAGGATTGCGCTTCTGCGGCATAATACTGCTTGAATCGATCAGGTCATCTGACAGGTCCGCAAACCCCGCTTCATTTGAACACCAGTTGATAATATCCTCCGCCAGTCTTGCCAGAGTGACCAGAACAGATATTCCGATGCCGGCAGCCTCCATCATATAATCAGCGCTGGCCACTGCATCCCCGGTGTGTTCCCAAACCCCCTCAAATCCCAGCAGCTCTTCTGTCCGTTCCCTGTCTATGTTGTATTCTGTTCCGGACATGGCAGCCGCTCCCAGAGGGTTTTTGTTAAACCGTTCAATGCACTGCAGGATTCTCTCTGCGTCCCGCAGAAGAGGAGCCGCGATGCCTGAGAGATAGAAACCCATGTTGACAGGCTGTGCCTGCTGCCCATATGTATAGCCCGGGAAAATATAGTCCACGGTTTCCTCCGCACGCCTGTGCAGCACCTCCACATGTTCCAGGAGAGCATCCGCCAAATACAGCAGTTTTTCCCGCAGCTCAATCCGCCACATGGCAGCCTCCACGTCATTACGGCTTCTGGCAACCGGCAGATAACTGCATATATCTTCCCCGGCCTCCACCGTGATCAGATGTTCCAGATTGATATATAAATCCTCCAGGGACGGGTCAAGCGTCGGAATCCGTTCCCCCCATCCCTCCATGACTGAAAGCAGTCTGCGCGCTGCCTCTTCCGGGATAATGCCCTGTTCTTTCAGCATGATGACATGGGCTTTCATGACACGGACCAGGTAGGGAAAGGATGTATCGGATTCCTTCATTTTCGGCCCGTAGTAATATTCCAGAACTACCGGATTGATATTCCCCTGTATCTGTTCAAAAAATCCTCCCTTTTTCTCCTTGTTCTCCATTTCTCCTCCTACTTTTTCCTTTTTAAGATTTCTGTGATTTCCATAACACTATCCGAAGCATTGCTTTTTAAAGCTATGCAGGCGATTTCCCGTGCTGTCTCTTCTCCCATAATGCCGCCTGCCAGATCCATGAACTTTCCCGTGATATCTTCTTTTGACAAAGGATTAAACATGGAGCCCTTCGGTGCTGTTACTGTCTCTGTATCTGTGCTGCCATCCTTCCATTGAACCGTAACTTTGGCGGCACTGCGTTTTTCCTCTCTTCTCAGACGATTCATATCCTCGCTTTCCGCTACCCTGACTTTTTTCGCAACAGCAAGGATCTTTTCATCCCTCAGGCGCTCTTCCGAGTAGTCTGCTGCCTTCCCCTCAAAGCCCATCAGGCCAAGTGCCACACCGTAGGGGATACTGATCTGGGCGGATACAACCGAATCCCGGCGGTAGGTGCCGCCTGCCATCTCAATGGCGGACTGGTTCACCTCTGCCCGCACGTCCCGGATTTTCTCCGCATCTGTGAATCCGTGCCGTTTAAAAATCTCATGGGCCGCCGTATATGGGGAATGTACGGATTTGCAGGATGCAAACCACTTGTACTCCACCTCCTCTATAGCCGCCCTCTCTTTTACGGCATCCAGCACATCCAGACAATACTGCCTGCTCATCATGCGGTAGATGCCACCGTCTGCAGCTTCCAGTACCTGATGGGGCCCTGTGATCCCATTTTTTGCAAGACAGGCGCTCACGATACCGTCACGTGCAGCCAGACCGGGATGTATGCGTTTTGTCATGGCCCCGTCCGCGGCAAAAGCCCAGCTTCCCCCTGTCCTGCTTCCCGCGATCCCCAGAGCGTTTACCATCTGCTGCTCATCCAGACCCAGCAGAACTCCGGCGGCTGCCGCTGCTCCGAATGCACCGCATGTGGCGGTTCCGTGCCAGCCTCTTTCCCTGTGATCTAAAAAATCCATGCCTTCCGCGATTCTGACAGACACCTCCACACCTGCAGTGACGGCCCACAGCAATTGTCCCCATGAGGAGCCACAGCGCTGTGCAACTGCCAAAGCGGAGGGCACGCATACAGCACCTGTGTGCAGGATGGCGTAATGGACATCATCCATTTCCCTGATATGGCAGAGCGCGCCGTTTACCATGGCCGCCATATCCTCTGTGAGCAGGACACCTGTTCCCCATACGGGAATGTCCCCGCCGTTTCCAAGTTCTGCCGCAGTCTTGATAATACCGGCCCCCTCCTGTGTCCGGCTGCCGTAAATCCCGCACCCAATCTCATCTAAAATGCACATTCTGGCTGCCTGTTCTGCTTTGGCAGACCGCAGTGCCTCCTGATGTGTAAAAAGGTAGTTTACCAATCTTTCAATTCCCGTTCTCTCTTTCATCTATTCCAGCGGAAAGTGACATGCCACGATCCTGTCTCCTATCTGCCGATACGGCGGTTCTTTTTCCCTGCAGATCTGTTTGCAATATCTGCATCTGGTATGGAAGTAACATCCTGCCGGAGGGTTGGATGCTGAAGGGATGTCCCCCTCAAGTATGATTCTCTGCTTTACAAAATCCGGATCCGGTATGGGGTTCGCTGACAGAAGAGCCTGTGTATAGGGATGCGCCGGTTTTTCAAATAACTGCTCCGCATTCACCACCTCTGCCATCTTTCCCAGATACATAACGCCTACCCGGTCCGATATATGTTTTACAACGCTTAATCCGTGGGCAATAAAGATATATGTCAGCCCCAGTTCTTTCTGCAGATCATCCAGAAGGTTGAGAATCTGAGACTGCACAGACACGTCCAGCGCTGATACCGGTTCATCACATATGACCAGTTTCGGATTTAAGATCAAGGCTCTGGCAATACCGATCCTCTGCCTCTGGCCTCCGGAAAATTCGTGTGGATAACGATTGTAGTAATCCGGCTGTAATCCTACACGTTCCAGCATTTTCTTCACTTTTTCCCTGCGCTCATTCCCGGAACCTATGCGGTGTATGACCAGGGGTTCCTCAATGATCTTTCCTATGGTCATTCTGGGGTCCAGGGATGCAAAGGGGTCCTGAAAGATCATCTGAATCTCTCTTCTGGCCTTTTTCATCTCCGTTTTGGACATCTGGAATAAGTCTTTTCCCTCAAACAATACCTGCCCCCGGGTGGGTTTTGTCAGGCAGTTGATCACTCTTCCCGCTGTGGTCTTACCGCAGCCGCTCTCTCCCACCAGTCCAAAGGTTTCCCCCTGGTAAACAGTAAAGGAGATGCCGTTCAGGGCATGTACTGTTTTCTTTCCCCTGCTTCCCTTACTGACAAAATCTTTCCCGAGATCTTTCACTTCCAGCAGCGGTATTTTCTTATCACTGTCTCCCATTGCGTTCTCCCTCCTTCTCTGTATGCAGCGGAAAATGACATGTTACCCTTGTTGTCCCGATCATCTGCTGGGGAGGCTCTTCACGGGTACATAATTCCTTTGCATAAGGACATCTGGGATGGAAGCGGCAGCCCTTGGCAAACTGGTCCGGTGAAGGCACCATACCTTTGATCACCTCCAGCTTCTGCCTGCTGTCCATTCTGGGAATACACTTTAACAGGCCAAGTGTATAGGGATGCCGTGGGTTTTTAAAGATTTCCCTCACCTCTGCCTCCTCCACCACTCTTCCCCCATACATGACGATGACGCGCTGTGCCATCTCAGCCACGACGCCCAGATCATGGGTGATAAAAAGGATCGTCATATCCAGCTCCTGCTTCAGCTTTTTCATCAGGTCCAGTATCTGGGCCTGTATTGTCACATCCAGCGCTGTAGTCGGCTCATCCGCAATGAGCAACTTCGGCTCACAGCTCAGCCCCATGGCGATCATGACCCTCTGTCGCATACCGCCTGACAGTTGATGGGGATACTCTCTCATACGCGATTCCGGGTCTGAGATACCCACCAGGCTCAGCATATGGACCGCCTTTTTTTGGGCCTCCTTCTTGGTCAGCTTCTGATGGATCCTCAGTGTTTCCATCAATTGATCCCCAATGGAGAAGACAGGGTTCAAAGAAGTCATGGGTTCCTGATAAATCATGGAGATGATATTGCCTCTTATACCGCACATTTCGCTCTCTGTCTTTTTCAGAATATCTTCCCCTTCAAACAGAATCTGGCCGCTTACATACTTTCCAGGGGGTGTGGGCACAAGCTGCATGACGGACAGAGAGGTCACGCTTTTGCCGCTTCCTGATTCCCCCACAATGCAGAGTGTCTCACCTTTGTTGATATGAAAACTCACCCCGTCTACTGCCGGTATCGTCTTATCCGGGGTGAAAAA
Organism: Blautia sp. NSJ-175; assembly: GCF_022867815.1. Classification (NCBI taxonomy): domain Bacteria; kingdom Bacillati; phylum Bacillota; class Clostridia; order Lachnospirales; family Lachnospiraceae; genus Blautia; species Blautia sp. NSJ-175. The sequence goes on along the minus strand of NZ_JALIFQ010000019.1, from coordinate 63,619 downwards.
ATAGGTCCTCAGATCATTCACTTCCAATAGTTTTTCCAACTTCACACCTCCTGGTCATGCCAAAAAATCAGTAAATACTTCCTTCGTTATCTTAAATTTCTATTAACTATCATCAATTATACCGAATCGCCTTGTTTAAATGTTCTTATAACTTGCTTTGTTAGAACATTAAATTTGCTGTTTTTCTGCCTCTGTCGGTACTATTCCAAAAACCTTGTTTTTCTGCGCCAAAATTCATACAGTCCCTTTCTTTCGATTTTCTGTGATTCCTGAATCTTGCTTTTTTTGCGGTAAAATATGTGTTATTTTGCGATTTTACATTGGTATTATTTGCCATCTTTCCCTGATTCGACATCTATTGACAAAAGAAACGGCCTGGGATATACTTTTCAAAAAATAATGATGACAGCACTCGTACACGGCCAGTGCAGCAGATATACAGACCTGACGGAACAGCTGCAGACAATGTACATAACAGGAAAAAGGGGGGAAAAACAGATATGGAAATACGCTTTTTTACAAAAGAGATCTGGCAGGAAAGTCCGTTTCATTTTCATGACCAGATGGAAATACTGCTCATAATGTCAGAAGGCGAAAGCTTCTATATCCGTGACAAAATATACCCCATTTCCCGAGGCAGCATCTTTATTTTAAACAGCAGTGACCTGCACAGAAGTGTGCCGAAACCACGCTCGATCTATCAGTATTATTCTATTCGTTTTTATCAGGAAGAAGTGGAAGGAATCTCCACAGAAGATTTTGACCTGCTGAAATGTTTCAGGAACCATAACCAGTTCAACCATATGAACAAGCTGAATATTGACCAGATAGACCATCTTCTGAAGCTGATCAACAAGATTGAATACTATCTTGCCTCAGACTGCTCTGCCTTCGGCAAAGACATCTTTGCCAGGACACTGCTGGCAGAAGTGCTGGTCTATATTAACTTTCTCTACGATGCTCCGCTGCTTACACAGGTTCCAAGTGAAGAACAGATCTCTGCTTATTATCCTGTGATTGACTATATTAATGAACATATAACCGAAAAAATAAGCCTGGATCTGCTTGCGCAGAATTTCTATGTGAGTAAATATTATCTGAGCCACCGCTTTAAGGATCTGACAGGGATGACCATTACGGATTATATCATCAGGAGACGTCTCACCCTGGCGAAATCATATCTCAGGCAGGGTCTCTCTGTTATGCTGGCCGGTGAGCGTGCCGGTTTTAACAGCAACAATCATTTTATACATACTTTCACAAAAACCGTCGGCATGTCACCAAAACAATATGCCAGACAGTATTTGACTTTGGACAGCTATGTATCTCCAACTCCCCCGAAAAGAGATATTTTTACACGATAAAGGTGCCACTAATCTTATGCACGGTCGGCGCAGTAAATGCGCAGACCTGACGGCACTGTTACAATAAAATACCTGTTGACAAAATTACAAATATAGATTATGATTCAGCTATATGGTAAACATGTTCACCACATAATCGGTTTGACCATTCTGCCATTTACAAATATAGATTACAGCAGGTAAAAAAATGAACTCGGAAAATAACACCAAACAAATGCTGATTGAAGCAGCTTATAATATGATTCTGGAAAAAGGCGCTGAAAATATCCGCGTACGTGATCTGGCAAAAAGAGTCGGATGTTCGGCAGCCGCCTTGTACAAGCACTTTGAAAGCCTGGACTATTTACTGGCCCTGGCATCTGTAAGGTTTCTGAAGCCTTACATAGAGGAATTAGAGGAAAATCTGAAAAATGAGGATGATATTATCGAAGCACAGATAAACGCCTGGAGACTTTTTGACAAGTATGCGTTTATGCATCCCTATATATTTTTGAATTTGTTCTGGGGCAACATACGCAATGATCTGGAATCCATACTGCAGGAATACCTTAAAATGTATCCTGTTTTTGTGGAGGGTTCAAACACTGCCATGTTTTACTGCTCCATTTTCAGCGGATGTATTGAGGACAGAGATTACATCTGGTTTCGCCGTGCTGCTGCAGAAGGACGGCTCAGCTATGATGATGCGGAATATGTAAGTCAGATCAACTGCCTGATTGCCAGGGGACTCTTAAGTGAGTATATCAACAGTCCAAAAGACCCTGATGCCTATCAGAAGGCAGTTGCCCATTGTGATGCTCTGATTGAAAAAAACATCCGCATGTATCTCATCTGAATGGTCTGTGTCTGTACTTGACAGGACATAAGGCGGATTTCATCTATATCTATCCGCCCCGAACAGGATAAGAAAATTCTTGTCCTGTTCCATAAATATTTTTTTTACCCTACTGGTTAACATGTTCACCACAAAAAAGGAGGTTATTTTCCAAATGAACGACAATGTAAAAAAGATTCACGAAGCCAGCATGCAGATCCTGAATAAAACAGGAATGAAATTCTACCATCCGGACGCCCTGGAGATACTGAAAAACCACGGCATAAAGGTAGATGGAAATGTGGCGTATTTCACAGAGGATCAAATTATGGAGTGGGTCAGAAAAGCACCTTCCACTGCCCCCCTTTACGCTTCTGATTCCAGATTTGATATGCAGATCGGCGGAAACAGGCGCTATAACGGACCGTGCGGCGGCGCCACTTTTATTATGGACAAGGATGGACAGACCAGGCCTGCCCTGTTTTCGGATTTCATCAAATTGATCAAGCTGTTTGAGGGAAATCCCTCCTACTGCCTGAACGGGGGACTTGCCTGCCAGCCCAATGACATCCCCACGGAATCCTACATAACGCTCTTGGCCCTGGCCAGTATGCTGCACACACAAAAATGTATTTTTGCTGCTGCAGGGGATTACGAATCCATGGAAACACTGATCCAAATGGCCTGTATCCGCTTTGGCGTCACGGTTGAGGAGCTGAAGGAAAAACCCCGCCTGTGTACCATCGCCAATACAAATACTCCTCTGTATCTCGACAAAATCATGACGGAAACCGTCCTTACTATGGCAAAATACCGCCAGCCTGTGATCATCGCATCTGCCGCTATGGCCGGTACCACCGCCCCTGTCACACTGGCGGGCATGATCGCGGTTGTCAACGCAGAGGTACTTGCAACCATTGTGCTGGCACAGATGTGTGAACCCGGTGCCCCTGTCATCTACGGCTCCCAGTCCACGAATGCCGACATGGCAACCGGAGCCATCGCCATCGGCTCACCGGAAGGGGCCCTCAGTTATAAATATTGCGCGGAAATGGCAAAATTTTATGGTATCCCAAGCCGGGCAGGAGGCTCGCTAAGCGATGCAAAATCATTTAATGTACAGGCCGGATATGAGTCCATGATGACCTGCATGGCCTGTAAGGAGAGCGGAATCAACATCATGACTCAAAGTGCCGGGATCATAGACAGCTATCTGGCTGTATCTTATGAAAAACTGATAACCGATTTTGAAATTCTGGATTTTACCGAGCGGTATCTGAAAGATATTGATGTAAATGCTGATACGGTTCCCCTTGACCTTATCCATGAAGTAGGGCACGCCGGACAATACCTTATAGAAGAGCACACCCTGGATTACTGCCGCAGTGAATTGCTGGCACCTCATGTAAGTGTGAGGGGTGCCATTGCAGACCCTGTGGGACAATTTGAAAAAAACATCGAAAAACGCATGGAACAGCTTCTGAAAGTGTACCAAAAACCGGATATATCCACAGAAATATGCAGAGATTTAAAGGCATTGCTTCTAAAAGAAGGCATTGACGAAGCCTATATTGATATGGCAGTCGACTCGTAAGTATATACAAAACAGGGAGGGAATTAGGATGAATCTGACGAAATCAAAACGTAACCTTTTAGTGACTCTTTTAAGCTTTATGGTTGGAATGATTTATTTCATTCCGTTTATCCGTATCTCATTTTATGATCAGACCATTGCCGCACTCAACCTTACGAATACGCAGCTTGGATTTTTGGGGTCCATTTACGGAACTCTGGCAATCTTCTGTTATGCTGTGGGCGGTATTCTGGCGCAGAAATTCAGTCCCAGAATCTTGATCGGAATATCTCTTGCCGGTACCGGCGCCACAACGCTGTGGCAGGCAACTTTTCCGTCTTATACCAGTCTTATCATCATATTTGCACTTTATGCCGTATTCACTACGGCTACACTCTGGTCTCCTTATATTACTCTTATGAGGAGTTTTGGTTCTGATGCAGAACAGGGCAGACTGTTCGGAATCAGTGAATCCCTGAGAAGCCTTGTCTCCGCGGCTGTCGGCTTTCTGTTTATCTGGATCTTCAGTCTGTTCTCTGATGAGATGGGCGGTTACCGGATGATATTGATCATAGCCGCTGTCATTTACTTCGTTTTTGCTGTCCTTGCACTTATCGTATTTCCCTCTTCTGTCCAGACGGAAAAGAAAGAAACGGCAAAAAAGGGCAGTATACTGGCAGCCTTAAAGCTTCCCGGCGTCTGGCTGGTAGGTCTGTTCATTTTCTTCTGTTACGCGCTTAACTGCGGCGGAGCCTATTATTTTGGCACCTATACCACACAGGTTCTTCACACAAGTACAGCGGTATCCAGCGGGCTGCAGATTCTGAGGACGTATATACTGGCGATCGGGCTTGGGGTGATCGGCGGTATTATAGCCGACAGGTTTAAATATCGTTCCCGTTTCCTGATCTGTGTGCTTGCCGCAGCCACAGCAGCCAGTGCGTTCATGCCTTTCCTGGGTAATTTTTTATGGATAGCCATTGTTGTATCGGTCCTCATTTCCGGAATCAACTATATGATCAAGTCCATCTACTATTCTATCATGGACGAGGCGGTCATTCCCAGGGAACTGACAGGTGCCGCCAGCGGTATCATTGCGTTTATCGCGTATATACCGGATGCTTTTATCACATCCATGGTGGGGGTCTGGCTGGATAAGGATATCACCGGAGGTTTTAACAAACTCTTTGCCTTTATGGCTGCATGTGGTTTGGCTGCCATAATCATAGCTGTCATCATAAATAAACGCTATATAAAAGCCAATCCCGAAACCGGGCAGGGAAAGTGACAGGGCCTGTGTGAAATGGAGGGTATGGCATGAAAAAAATAAAACCAGAAGTATTTTTACCGCCGTTTTTTCTGTTTTTTGTGTGTATTATCATAAATATTGCAGACAGTGATCTGTTCACAGAGATCGTCAACACAGTAAATGGCTTCGTTGTCCATGAATTCGGCTGGCTGCTCATCTTACTTCCGGTCCTCATATTTTTTGTATGTATTGCCATCTATTTTTCCGGATTCGGCAAAGTAAGGATCGGAGGACCTGATGCACAGCCAAAAATGAGTCTCCTTTCATGGTTCAGCATCAATATCTGTACCACCATTGCCTGCGGTATTATATTCTGGTCCGCTGCAGAGCCGGTACAGCACCTGCTGCATCCTCCAGACAGTCTCCATATAGAGGCCATGTCACCGGATGCCGCCAAATTTGCCATGTCGGCAATTTATACTCACTGGACTGTACTTCCCTATGCAATCTATACACTTCCTGCAGTGATGTTCGCCTTTGGGTATTATAATAAAAAGAAATCCTTTTCGCTGGCCGCCATGGTCACGGTTCTGCTTGGCGGACGGGAACATAAGTATCTGAATGCAGTGATTGACAGTATCTGCCTGTTCACGCTGGTCGCCGGACTTACAGGCTCTCTGGGGGTAGGAGTTCTCAACCTCAGCGGAGGTCTCCATAAACTCTTTGGCATGGAATCCACTCCATTTTTGTGGTCCGCAATCATGCTTGTAGTCATTATCACCTTTCTGGTCTCTGCGCTCTCCGGTATCATGCGCGGTGTACGACGGCTGTCAAATATCAATGTCTACATTTACTTCTTTATTATTGGCTTTGTACTGATATTTGGCGGAACACAGTTTATCTGTAATTTTGGTGTGGAATGCCTGGGGGATTACCTAAATAACTTTTTTTCCAAATCCCTTTATACGGGCACCTTTGCGACTGATTCCTGGACAGCCCAGTGGCCTATCTTCTACTTTGCAAGCTGGATGTCCTGGGCACCTATCACGGCAGTCTTTCTTGGTAAAATCGCATATGGGCGGAGGATTAAGGATTTAGTAGCCATGAATCTGTTCTCCACGTCTGTATTCAGTATCCTGTGGTTTTCCATTATGTCCGGTTCCACCATCCATTTTACCCTGAACCGGTCAAATGGCGGAATGGTTGAAGCGTTTGAATCCGGAATTGAAAACACGATCTATCAGCTTTTTGAAAACATGCCCTTTACCGGCCTGCTGGTTTTTATTTTCCTCATCGCTGTATTTCTTTCCTTTGTAACTGCAGCCGACTCCACTGTCATTGCGATCTCCGACCTGTCCACCCATGGCCTGGATCATGAAGGTGATGAATCTCCCAGCTGGATCAAAATACTCTGGGCGGGGGAAATCGCACTGATTACACTTATTATGATGAATGTGGGCAGCGGTGTCGACGGACTGAAAATGATATCCAATATCGGGGGGCTTCCCGCAGCAGTTTTCCTGCTGTTTGTCATGATAAGTGCAATAAAACTTATGTTTACACCCCATATGTATCAGGATAAAAAGGAACCTCCGGCATAAAAACACACGAAAAGCCCTTGCAGAATTTCTTCCGCAAGGGCTTTCTTATAGTAGCGAGAGGGGGACTTGAACCCTCGACACTACGGGTATGAACCGTATGCTCTAGCCAGCTGAGCTATCTCGCCATCTGTTATCCTTCTGCTTTTTGGCAAAAGAATGGGACCTATAGGGCTCGAACCTATGACCCTCTGCTTGTAAGGCAGATGCTCTCCCAGCTGAGCTAAGATCCCAAGACTTTTATTTGATTGTATGCTGCTTGTACAGCAAGTAGCGAGAGGGGGACTTGAACCCTCGACACTACGGGTATGAACCGTATGCTCTAGCCAGCTGAGCTATCTCGCCATCTGTTATCCTTCTGCTTTTGGCAAAAGAATGGGACCTATAGGGCTCGAACCTATGACCCTCTGCTTGTAAGGCAGATGCTCTCCCAGCTGAGCTAAGATCCCATTTATTTAGCAGTGTTTGCCATCGCTTGACTGCTTTGCTATTATAACCTTAAATTGTGTCAATTGTCAATACCTTTTTTCAAAATTTTACAAAAATCCTTATCATTCCGCCTTGCACTAAAAACGAACACAAGACAGCCTTGATTTTAGGGCCGGAATAAATATAAAGCTTACATAATTTATTTATTCCGGCCTCTATGAAATCATTACATGTTGTAAGTGTTTCTCTTATTTTCTGAAGGTTTCTGGCAATTAATAGGTAGCCTTTTACAGATTTCTGTATTTTCTGTGGTCCTCTTTTATTCTCTCCATCACTTCCGGCTCCGATGCCAGCTTATATCCCAGTCCGGCTATGATATACGCGCCGTCTCTCAGGACTTCTGCGGCTGCTTCTGTGTGGAGAAGTCCCTCAAATTCCCTGTCGTGGATCACGATGTCCTTCCGGCTGCCGGTAATGTCAATCATGGGATGGAACACGGGAATCTTAAGATTTACATTTCCCAGATCCGTGGAACCTCCGGGACCTTTTGATCTCACGGTCACCCTTTTGGTATCCGAAAACAGTTCCTGCATGATTTCGTCCATATAATCATTCCAGTAGATTTCCCCGTAGTCCGGATACCGCTGGCTCCACTCCACAGTCGTTCCTGCAGCCATGGCTGCGCCTTTTGCGCAGGTCTCTGAGATTCTGTTGAGCTTCCACAGATTTTCAATAGTGGCTGCCCTGTAATAATAATCCAGACACACCTCATCCGGGACAATATTAGGAGCTGCCCCTCCTTTTGCCACAATGCCGTGGAACTGGCAGTCCTTTGTGATATGCTGCCGCCACATATCCATGGCCTCCATAAAGAGACGGGCCGCGTTCAGGGCATTCAGCCCCTCCTCCGGACACGCGGAGGCATGGGCTGCTTTTCCGCGGAAGGTAAAGTATCTGTCATTGGAGGCCAGTACCTGAAAATAGGTGACATTCTCATTGTTGAGATGCACCATGGCCGCATACTGATAGCCGTCAAAGCCCCCGTTCTCTGTCATATAACATTTTCCGCCTACAAATTCTTCACCGGGCGTGCCAATCAGATCAATCCTCACCGGCAGGTCAGGATATGCCTCCCGCAGGGCAAGCGCTCCCAGTATACTGACGGCACAGCTATAGGAATGTCCGCAGGCGTGCCCCACCTCAGGCAGGGCATCATATTCGCACAGAAATGCCGCCTTTGGCCCCTGAAACTCCTTCTTCTCTTTGTCCACAGCCAGGAACGAATGAGGCATCCCTGCATACGGCGTTGTTATCTCGTACCCCATTTCTTTGAGAAACTTCGTTATGTACGCGCAGGATTCCTTTTCCTCCCCGCTGATTTCCGGATGTTCTGTCAGATAATCCGCCAGTGCCTTTACCTTTTCAAAATATTTCCCTGCCTGATTCCGAATCGCTTCCTGTGTCATAGCCTTCTCCTTTTCCCCATGCAGGCCGGCGCACGGAAAATGAAACGATCCGCCCGCCGGTCCATGACAGTCCAGATGGCTGAACTGCTGCCGAAATCCCTTTATTTTTCAAAATCCTGGTACATTTTACTGGCTTCTACCCCTGTGTTATTCTGATATTTGCCGCTCTTATAAAGGTCATATTCCCCGTCAATATCGTGGTAATAGATCTGACACACCTCCACATTGGGATATATTTTCACCGGATGGATGCAGAATATCTCCAGCGTCCAGTGGCCCGCAAAGCCAATATCCCCAAATCCCGCACTCACATGGATAAACAGGCCCAGCCTGCCCGTGGAGGAACGTCCTTCCAGCATGGGCACATAATAGTCCGTTCTGGTATATTCTTTCGTTCTGCCAAGATACAGCTTGTTTGGCTCCAATATAAGCCCCTCCTCCGGGATGATGAGCTCTTTGACCGGGTTTGGTTTCTTCATATCCAGAACCGGTGTGTCGTAGACTAAAAGCTCATTTGCAAGAGAGAGGTTGTAGCTGTTTGGGTTAATCCGCTTTTCATCAAACGGCTCGATAATGATCTCCCGGCCCATGTGCTTTTTGATTTCTTTTCCTGATAATATCATTGTTTTATCCCCCAAATGTATATTTTATTTTTTGTAGTAAAATGCTATTTTGAGTATATCATTTCTCTGCATAATTGCATACCCGGGTCAGTTACAGATTTGACTCTTACCTATAGATTTTTTCTTGGCAAAAATTCAATTTTAAGGTTCATATCCATGCCATCTGCCAAACGTTTCAATAATTTAAGAGATGGATTCCTGGTCCCATTCTCCAGTTTACTGATATCTGCCTGATTTATTCCTGTTTTCTCCGCAAGTTCTTTCTGTGTCAGATTGCAGGACATTCTCGCCTCAACCATTGCCCTGATAATATCAAATTCCGGCGTTAATTCTTCATACTCTTTTTTTATTTCCGGATCCTGCATTTTTTCATCAAAAAAGTCATCAAATTTTCTCATATCTTCTCACCTATCCGTTTCATATAATCGTATTGGTATCTTTTTGCCTTCAATATTTCCTTTTTTGGTGTTTTATTTGTCTTTTTTACAAAACCGTTTGTCATTATGATTCTTCCATCCAAATAAAAGAAATATAGAACTCTGGTTATATTATTTCCTATCTTTCCCCGAAGTTCATAAATGCCTTCTTCCAGATGCTTACTGTACGGTTCTCTTAGATAATTTCCCTTTTCTTCAAGTATTTTTATGATGCCCAGCAATTTTGCAAGCATCTTTTTATCAAGAGAATTTAAAAATTCCTCTACCGGGCATTCTCCATTAACTTTCTCATAAAATTCTACTGTATACTTCTGCAAATATATCCTTTCTCTGACCAACAGAACAGACATATACTGACGTTCTATTGCCACACTTAAATTATATGGCATATATACCATATTGTCAATTTAGTTGCATTATACGCTCTTATATATCGAATTAGTTTATCCTGGATTATTAATAAGCCGATTGACTAATAGAAATCATTACCATGATTTGTCTGTAAACATCCCATAGATATGAGAATGTTTCGTAATTAAAGAATTGTTTTTGTTTAGGAAAAATCAGCAAGGGGCTGAGGGGTATACTTTTTATTCCCCTCAGCCTTCCCTGTTGTATAAGTTATACTGCTAAATGATTATTTGAAGTATTCCACCCCGGATTCAAAGATCCGGATGTCCTGCTCGCCATAGATATTCATGGCTACCCCGCACCCGCGGCGCTCACTGTGGGCCATCTTGCCCAGGATACGTCCGTCAGGGCTTGTGATACCCTCGATGGATGCATAGGAGCCGTTTACATTCCACTCTTCATCCATGGTCACATTGCCGTCCAGATCACAGTACTGGGTAGCTACCTGGCCGTTGGCGAAAAGTTTCTGCAGCCACTCATCACTTGCCACGAAACGTCCTTCTCCATGAGATGCCGGGTTCGTATATACATTGCCCAGCACAGCTTTCTGAAGCCATGGAGATTTGTTGGAAACCACTTTTGTATAAACCATCTTGGAAATGTGGCGTCCGATGGTGTTAAATGTCAGCGTCGGTGAATCTGCAGTCTGTCCGGTGATCTCACCGTTCGGAACCAGTCCCAGCTTAATAAGGGCCTGGAAACCGTTGCAGATACCAAGGGCAAGACCGTCTCTCTCATTTACCAGTCTCATAACCGCATCTTTGATCTTCGCATTCTGAAATGCAGTGGCGAAGAATTTTGCGGAACCGTCCGGCTCATCACCTGCGGAAAATCCGCCCGGGAACATGATGATCTGTGCCTGGTCAATGGATTTTTCAAAAGCGTCCACAGAGTCACGGATATCTGCTGCATCCAGGTTCTTAAACACTTTTGTGATAACTTTTGCACCAGCCCTCTCAAATGCCTTTGTACTGTCATATTCACAGTTGGTTCCCGGGAATACCGGTATAAATACAGTGGGCTGTGCAATCTTATGAGAGCAGATATGAATACTTTCGGCATTGTACAGGCCTCTGTCCTCATCTTTTGTAATATCGTCGGTCTCGGAACCGGAGCGTGTTTTGAAAACTTTCTCCAGCGGTGTTTTCCATGTTTCCAAAGCCTCTGCCATGGAAATCTTCACGTCTTTATATTCAATGGCCGCCTTGTCTGTCACTTCACCGATCAGAGTGTAAGTGATAGCCAGCTCGCCCACTTTCTCTGCTTTTACTTCGCAGATAATATCGCCGAAACCTGCGCTGAACAGGTCTCTCTCGTCCACATTGTGCTCAATCTTCACACCCATCTGGTTACCAAATGCCATTTTGCTCACAGCCGCAGCGATACCCTGACGGTCAATGGCATAAGCTGCCACAACACGTCCGGCCTGAATGTCCTCATGGAGTTTTGCGTACTGATCTTTCAGTGCCTCAAAATCAGGAAGGTCATACTCTGCTTTCGGCGCACGCAGCCACACCAGCTTATGTCCCGGGGATTTCAGTTCCGGTGTGATGACATCTCGTTGTTTTGCCACATCCACCGCAAAGGATACCAGTGTAGGAGGAACATCAATATCATTAAATGTTCCTGACATGGAATCCTTACCGCCAATAGAAGGAAGTCCGAATCCCAGCTGTGCAGCGTAAGCACCCAGCAGTGCGGCAAAAGGCTGGCTCCAACGGTGCGGGTCTTCTGTCATTCTGCGGAAATATTCCTGGAATGTGAAACGAATCTTGCTGTAATCACCGCCTGCAGCCACAATTCTGGCAACAGATTCCGTCACTGCATACACAGCTCCGTGGTATGGGCTCCAGCTTGACAGATACGGATCAAATCCATAGCTCATCATGGTGACAGTTTCTGTGCTGCCATTTAATACCGGAACTTTTGCAACCATTGTCTGTGTTTCGGTGAGCTGGTATTTTCCGCCGTAAGGCATGAATACACTGCCGGCTCCAATGGAACCGTCAAACATCTCCACCAGTCCTTTCTGAGAACAGGTGTTTAAGTCAGCCAGAGTATCCAGCCAGCGTTTTTTCACATCTGCGGACTCCTCTGCGCGATCCAGAATGTTTCCTTCTTTGCTTGGAACATCAACAAATACATCTGTTTCCTGATGGGCACCATTGGTATCCAGGAATGCTCTGGAGAGATCAACGATCGTTTTTCCTCTCCAGTTCATCACCAGACGCGGGCTTTCTGTGACAACAGCCACAGGAACAGCCTCCAGGTTCTCTTCTTTTGCATAAGCCAGGAACTGCTCTGCATCTTTCGGATCAACCACTACTGCCATACGCTCCTGAGACTCAGAGATACCAATCTCTGTTCCGTCAAGGCCGGCATATTTCTTCGGTACTTTATCCAGGTCGATCTGCAGTCCCGCTGCCAGCTCACCGATGGCAACAGATACACCGCCTGCACCAAAGTCGTTGCACTTCTTGATGATCTTACTTACTTCTTCTCTTCTGAACAGCCTCTGGATCTTTCTCTCCGTCGGCGCGTTTCCTTTCTGCACCTCAGCTCCGCAGGTCTCAATGGATTCTTCTGTGTGCACTTTTGATGAGCCTGTAGCACCGCCGCAGCCATCACGTCCGGTACGTCCGCCCAGCAGGATGATGATATCATTAGGGTCAGAATTCTCACGGATAACTGCACGTCTCGGAGCAGCGCCAAGTACGGCACCAATCTCCATACGTTTGGCAACATAATTCGGATGATATACTTCTTTTACATATCCGGTTGCAAGACCGATCTGGTTTCCGTAAGATGAATAGCCATGTGCTGCACTTCTGACCAGTTTTTTCTGAGGCAGTTTTCCTTTCATGGTATCTTTAACAGATACTGTCGGGTCTGCCGCACCGGTCACACGCATAGCCTGGTATACATAGGTACGTCCTGACAGCGGATCACGGATAGCACCGCCGAGGCACGTAGCCGCACCACCGAAGGGTTCGATCTCTGTCGGATGGTTGTGAGTCTCATTTTTGAAGTTGATCAGCCATTCCTCTTCTTTGCCGTCCACATCAACAGGGACAACAATACTGCAGGCGTTGATCTCGTCGGACTCTTCCTGGTCCTCCAGCTTGCCTTCTGCTTTTAATTTTTTCATAGCCATCAAAGCCAGGTCCATAAGGCATACGAACTTATCGTCTCTGTCTTTGTAGATCACCTGACGGTCAGCCAGGTATTTCTCGTAAGTTTTTACGAGAGGCTCTTTGTAATCGCCCTCACCGAATTCCACGTTCTTCAGCTCTGTGGAGAAGGTAGTGTGGCGGCAGTGATCTGACCAGTAGGTATCCAGTACACGGATTTCTGTCATGGACGGATCACGTTCCTCTTCATTTATAAAATAGTTCTGGATGTGCTGGAAATCCTTGAATGTCATGGCAAGATTCAGGGATGCATACAGCTCTTTCAGCTCTGCCTCAGGCATCTGGCGGAATCCCTCAAAAATCTTTACATCTGCAGGGTCTTCAAAGTTTGTAACCAGTGTTTCCGGTTTTGCTGCCTCTGCTTCCCTGGAATCCACCGGGTTGATACAGTGTTCTTTAACAGCCTCAAACTCCCCGTCAGTAATATTTCCTTCAATAACATAGGTGGTGGCGGAGCGGATAATAGGCTCCTCGTCTGCCTTTAAGAACTGTATACACTGTACAGCGGAATCTGCTCTCTGGTCAAACTGTCCCGGAAGGAACTCTACGGAAAATACTCTGTCCCCTTCCTTCATCTCAAAGGTTTCCTGATATAATACATCCACCGGAGGTTCGGAAAATACACAGTTACATGCTTTCTCAAATGCCTCATCGGAAATATTTTCTACGTCGTAGCGAATCAGAACGCGGACTCCCGCCACATCCTTAATACCCAGATACGTACTGATCTCATGGGCAAGCTCCTTTGCCTGTACGGCAAATGCCGGCTTCTTCTCTACATAGACACGTCTTACACTGCTCATGTTGGCTCCTTTCTGCCTTTTTCTTCGGCACACCAAAACCTGCATTGCGGTTTCTTATAAATTGTGTTATTCAGCACCAGCTAGGAATTATACTCCTCTCCGGCCGCTTTCTTACTTATCATAACATGGATCACTTCATTAATAAAATTAATATATCTTATATTTTTTATAATTACTACTAATATGCAAACTCGTTTTTTAATTTATTTTTTTCATTTTATAATTCCAGAAAATTGTTCCCGCAGCCAAGAACAGGAAGAGTACGGGAGGGGGTCTGGGGAGCCATATGCCTGCGGGCGATGTCTAGTGGAGCGCCGCGGAGATCCACCTGCCCCAGTTACTTAATGAAGAGGCCACTGCCGATGAATTTAGTAACTGGGAGCAGGTTAGCTCCGTGGCAGCGAAACGCTTCGCCCGCAGGCATATGGCTCCCCAGACCCCCCTCCCGTACTCTTCCGTCCGCATTCACTCCCCCTCTTCCAGTTTTCTCACAAAACCAGTTGACTTGCCCCTCCCCCTTTGCTAAACTCAAGTAAGTTACCAACATTTACTAAGGAGATTCAAACATGAAACTGACCGCAAAACACACGATCTACGGCTGCTACCTGGGCTATATCACCCAGGCGATCGTCAACAACCTGCCGCCGCTTTTATTCCTCACCTTTCACAACCAGTTCGGCATCTCTCTTGAGAAGATCAGCCTGCTGATCACCGTAAACTTCTGTATCCAGATACTCATAGATTTTCTGGCACCGGGAATCATAAAAAAGGTGGGATACCGTTCTGTGGGGATCACGTCCTTTCTGGTCACCACCCTGGGACTTACAGGATTTACCTGGCTTCCCTTTGTTCTGCCCAATGCCTATGTGGGTATCCTCATCTGTATGGCATTCAATGCCATCGGCGGCGGAATCCTGGAAGTTATCGTAAGTCCTATTGTGGAGGCCTGCCCAAGTGAGAATAAAGAATCTGCCATGAGCCTTTTACATTCCTTCTACTGCTGGGGGCATATGGGTGTGGTGATTCTATCCACCCTGTTCTTTGTTGTGATCGGCATTGATTCCTGGCGGTACCTTCCGGCTCTGTGGGCACTGGTTCCGCTGTTCACCTGCCTGATGTTTTTCAAAATCCCTATCTACAGCATCGAGGGGGACGACGAGGAGACGAAGATTCCCGGAGGCATCTTCAAAAGCGGTATCTTCTGGGTTCTTTTTCTGCTGATGATCTGCGCCGGTGCATCGGAACAGGCAGTGAGCCAGTGGTCTTCCCTGTTTGCAGAGGACGGCCTTGGTGTGAGCAAAACCGTGGGTGACCTTCTCGGCCCCTGCGCCTTTGCATTTTTCATGGGACTTTCCAGGCTTCTGTATGGTATCAAGGGCGATAAGCTGAATATCCGTCACGGCCTGCTTGGAACCAGTGCTCTATGTATTGTGGGGTATCTCATTACCAGTTTGTCCCCCCTTCCGCTTCTGTCTCTGGCAGGATGCGCGCTGTGCGGTTTCTCTGTGGGTCTGATGTGGCCCGGAATTTTCTCTCTGGGAGCCGTGCTGTGCCGGGGCGGCGGTACCATGATGTACGCCATGTTTGCCCTTGCCGGTGATGTAGGATGCTCTGCGGGCCCTTCAGTTGTGGGATTTGTCACAGATGCAGTGGGTTCCATGAAGACAGGAATTCTGGCTGCTCTCATATTCCCGGCTGTTTTGTTCCTTGTCATGCTTGGACTACAGAAGAACTCTGCAAAGGAAAAGGCAGCGGATACTTCCGCTCCAAACTTAAGAAGCCAGGAATAGCCCCGGCAACGGGATATCTTCAAAAAGCCAGGAATAGGCCCGGTAATGAAGGATTTTCAGGAAGCCGGGTATAAACCCGGTAACGGAGGATTTTTATGGATATCAGCTTTGAACTCTATAAAGTATTTTATCACGTGGCTTCCACACTGAGTTTTTCGGAGGCCTCAAGGCAGCTTTTTATCTCACAATCGGCTGTGAGCCAGTCTGTAAAATCCCTGGAACAGAAGCTGGGCCACCCCCTCTTTGTCCGAAACACCAAAAAAGTGGAGCTGACACCAGAGGGGGAAACTCTTTTCCGCCATGTACAGCCGGCAGTCTCTCTGCTTCTTCAGGGTGAGAACCAGCTCATGCACACAGCTTCCGCGGAGGCGCCTCTGCGGATCGGTGCCAGCGACACCATCTGCAGATATTTTCTGGTGCCGTATCTGCGGCGTTTCCACCAGGAATTCCCGGATATCCATATCAAGGTCACCAATGCCACTTCCATCGGATGCGTGGAACTGCTGGAAAACAGACAGGTGGACTTCATTGTCTGCAACTATCCCAATTCAAGACTCAGGATAAAAGAACACTACAAGACAATTCTGACTTTCCGGGATGTCTTTGCCGCAAATAAGCATTACTTTGATTTTACGGATCAAAAGCTCTCCCTGACAGAGCTGCACCGGTATCCCCTTCTCATGCTCAGCAAAAAAAGCACAACCAGTGAATTCCTGCACAGCCTGTTCCTGCAGAAAGGCCTGAACCTGACGCCTGAGGTGGAGCTGTCCAGTAATGACCTGCTTCTGGACCTGGCATACATTGGCCTTGGGATTGCCTTTGTCCCGGATTTCGTCCTGGAACAGAGGAAAAAGGGCCTGTACCGGCTTGAAATAAAAGAAGAGCTGCCCGAAAGACACCTGGTTCTGGCTTACACCGAACAGCAGAGTACCTCCGCGGCAGCAAATGAATTTCTGAAATATTTTGACGGCACCTGACTTTTTCGTCTCATAAAACAGAATCTATCAATAACTTTGTATATTCCTCTTTCGGATGCATGATCACCTCATCCGGAGTCCCTTCCTCCACGATCATGCCCTGATACATCACCAGCACATAGTCACAGAAATTCTGTACCAGCGCCAGGTCATGGCAGATCAGCAGGATGGAAAGCCCTATCTCCTTTTTCAGCTTTTGGAGCAGCCCTATAATCTGGGACTGCACCGTCACATCAAGGGCACTGGTTGCCTCATCGCAGATGAGCAGACCCGGTTCTACTGCCAGTGCCCTTGCAATGGCTGCCCTCTGGCATTGGCCGCCGCTGACCTCATGGGGAAAGCGGGCTGCATATGTCTCCTCCAGCTCCACCATGGAAAGCAGCTCTTTCATCTTCTCTTTGGCATCTTTTCTCTTCATCCCGTAATTGATCATGCCTTCCATGATACCGTCACCCAGACTGCACCTGGGGTCAAACGAATCCTGGGGTGTCTGGAATACCATCTGCACATTTTTATACAATTCCCTCCGTTGTTTTCTTCCGGCTCCCACCATTTCCTGTCCATACAGAAGAACACTTCCCGCGTCCGGTTTTGTAAGATGCGTGATCATTCTGGCTGTTGTGCTTTTTCCGCAGCCGCTCTCACCCACGATTCCCACACAGGAACCTTCGCTTACCGAAAAGCTCACGCCATTCACAGCCGGATATGCCTTTTTTGCCTTATAAAATGTCTTTTTCAGGTCTTTTACTTCCAGTATTTTTCCCATGCCTTAACCTCTGTGAATCCGCAGAACCGCATTGATCAATCTGCGGGTATACTCTTTTTGGGGATGGTGCATCACTGCATCTGTATCCCCATACTCCACCAGTCTGCCCTGATACATGACAGCCACTTTATCTGCCATGTATTCCACAACGCCGATGTTATGGGTGACGATAGCAATCGTTGTACCGAATAGTTCCCTCATCTTCATCATTTCCCGCACCACCTGTGCCTGGACGGTCACATCCAGGGCACTGGTGGGCTCATCTGCAAAGAGAAGGTCCGGATGCAGGATCATGGCCATCATGATGCCCACCCTCTGATTCATGCCTCCCGACAGTTCAAAAGGATAGCTGTTTAAGATCCTCTCCCCGTCAGCAAGCTTCATCTTATCAAACAAGTCCATGGCCCGTTCCTTGATCTCCTGCCTGGATACTTTCTCATGCTGAAGAACTGCCTCGTAAAGCTGGTCTCCTATGGTGCGTATGGGACAAAGGGACGCACCTGTGTTCTGGAAGACCATTCCCATCTGAGGCCCCCGCAGTTTACGCAGTTCTTCCCCTTTAAGCTCCGTAACATTTTTATCCTTATACCGGATGCTGCCGCCTGTCACTGCCCCGTCGCTGCCCAGAAGTCCCATAGCAGCTCTGATCAGTGTGCTTTTCCCGCTGCCGCTCTCCCCTACAATCCCCAGGATCTGCCCCGGCAACAGGGTCAGGCTGACATCCTCCAGAACAGGTTTTCCCGTATAACACACCTGCAGATGTTCCACAGATAAAATCGGCTGTCCCATATTTCCAGTCCTTTCTTTTGTACTGTTCACGGCAGCGATTCCGCAGGTCAGCGCATTTACTGCGCTGCCCCAACAGCCGCCGTTTAATTTTTATCCAAATTTACTGTGATCTCATAATAATCACAGGGATGCGCTTCCAGGCCTGTGACACCTTCGCCGGATACGATTGACATTTTCAGATGGGAAGCAAAAATAAACGCATTGTCATCCAGGATGGTCTGCGTCATCTGTGTTGCCAGCTCTGCGCGTTTCTCTGTGTCAAACGCAGACTTCATTTCCTCTTCCAATGCCTGCAGCTTGTCGCTGTGGTAACCGCCGCGGTTTTTGGAGGATTCATCCAGGCAGTGTGTGGTAAAGAAATATTCCGGGTCTCCTGTGGGCGCGCAGACGAACGCTCCCGCATAAATATCCCACTCCCCTTTGTCCAGAAAGCTCTGGAAATCCGCGGAACAGTTTACGTCCACTTTGATCCCCACCTCTTTCATGGTGGCCTGCACAGATTCTGCCAGCAGCGGAAGTTCCTGACGGCTTGGGTATGTCACCCAGCGGATGGTGAGATTCTCCCCGTTTTTGTCCACATATCCGTCTCCGTCGCTGTCCTTCCAGCCGGCCTCTTCCAGCAATTTTCTTGCTTCCTCCGGATTGTATTTCGGCGCTGTCACGGTGTCATCGCCAAAGGCAAAGTTTGCCGGGAAGGGGCCTTCTGCAGCAGTTCCGTTTCCGTCAAGAAGCGTTTTCGTGAAATTTTCCTTGTCAATGGACATGGCAATGGCTTTTCTTACCTTTTCATCCTGAAGTGCCGGCGTGTCATAATTCATCTGTCCGAAAAAGGAACGGGACGTCTCCACAGAGGAAATGGTGTAGGGCTTCTCTGCAAACAGCGGCAGACTGGCATAGGGAAGGCCGTAGGCAGCGTCAAGTTCGCCTGACTGCATGGCCATGGTCATGGTATCCCCGTCAGAAATGGTCTTCACATGGATGGTATCCAGCTTCGGCTCCCCATCCCAGTAGTTCTCATTTTTCACTAAGGTAAGCCCTGTATCTGTTTTGACCTCTGTAGCAATATAAGGACCGGTACCAGCAACATTTCCATCCTCTGATACACCGGCCTCCATATCCACAATACAGCCGTACGGGTCTGACAGATAATTGATCAGTGCCGGGACAGGTTCCTCTGTGGTGATGGTCAGAATCTGTCCGTCTGCGGAAATCTCCTTGATCTTCAGATCTCCCTTTGCTCTTTCATGGACGCTCACCAGGTCATCCAGGCATTCTTTCGCCGCCTGCGCATCCAGCCTGCGTCCGCTGGAAAATGTCACATTGTCCCGCAGGGTGATCTTCCAGGTATTTTCATCTGTCATTTCATATTCCGCGGCAAGCCATGGTTCCAGTTCCATTTTATCGGAATATTTGAATAAAGTCTCTCCGATGCCATAGCGGATACACGCCCATCCGGAATAGCCGTTGTGGGGATTGACATCCGATTCATCATTCTCCGCATTGAATGTGGTATCCCCGTAATAAAAGACCTTCTCCCCCGCTGAGGCATTATCTTCTGTCTTCGTATCTGTGCTGCCGCCTCCGCAGCCGGATAAAAGCCCTGCCGCCAGACAGAGCGGCAGAAGTACAGCACCGGCTTTCTTATGAAACAGTCTCTTTTTACGCATTTTCAGTCTCCTTTTCTCTTCTGTCTCTTATTTCTGCGCGGGTCCATCACGTCCCGCACCGTATCGCCTAACAAATTAAATAACATGACCGTGAAAAATATTGCAAAGCCCGGTGCAAGGATCACCCACGGGGACGTCTGGAGCATGCTTCTTCCGCTGCTCATCATGGATCCCCACTCTGCGATCGGAGGAACTGCCCCCAGTCCCAAAAAGGACAGGCCGGCGATCTCCATCATCATAGTGCCTATATCCAGGACACCGGTGACCAGAACAGGCCCCGCAATATTGGGCAGCATATGTTTTCTGATGATCTTCCATGTCCCGGAGCCGGACAGCCGGGCTGCCGCAATGAACGGCGCCTCCTTCATGGCCATCACCTGGCTCCTGGCGATCCTTGCATACTTCGGCCAGGATATACAGGCCAGAGCTACAACTGCATTGATGATGCCTCCTCCTGTGACACCGGCGACGGCAATGGCAAAGACCATGCCCGGAAATGCCAGGAAGACATCTGATATCCTCATGAGCACCGTATCTGTTTTTCCGCCGTTATAACCGCAGAACACCCCGATCATGGTTCCCACTGTCATAATGATCAGCACCAGCAGCAGGGAGGAAAATATGGTGGTCTGCCCTCCCATGATCACTCGGGAAAGCATGTCTCTTCCATACCGGTCTGTTCCCAGCAGGTGCGCACCGCCGGGCGGCAGAAGTGCATGCTCCAGGTCCTGGGCATAGGGGTCATAGGGAACGATATGATCAGCAAAAACCGCGGCCAGAAGCAACAGTCCCACCAGGATGGACAAAATAATACATTTCAGCTTTGTATAGTCTCTCTTCATCCTCCTGCCTCCTCCTGTCCCATACGGATTCTCGGGTCCAGACAGCAGTAAATGATATCTGTGACAAGATTCACAAGTACATAGATGACAGCCATCCAGATAACATACGCCTGAATGACCGGATAATCACGCATGGTTATGGCGTCAACAGCCATTTTTCCCACGCCGTCCCACATAAATATGGACTCCACAATGGCTGTCCCCCCAAGCAGGGAACCGATGGACAGTGCCAGAAGCGTCACTATGGTCAGCATGGACGCCTTCAGGACACTGAAATACAGGATTCTGTTTTCCCGCACGCCCCGTGCCCGCGCGCCCTGCACATACTCTTTATTCAATTCCTCCAGCACTGTAGCCCGGACCTGCCTGGTGTATTTTGCTGCCATTGCCAGCGCCAGGGTAAATGTGGGCAGAATGATGCTCTTCCACCCCCGGGCATTCCCCATAACAGGAAACCAGCCGAGTTTCAGGGAAAAGAAATATATGAGCAGCAGAGACACAAAAAAATTCGGCAGGGAATTACCGATAAAACTCAGGAAACGGATGAGATAATCCCAAAAACGGTTTTGTTTTACAGCCGACAGGATTCCGCAGGGAATGGAGATCAGCACGGTCAGTAAAAGAGAAGTAACTGCCAGTGCAATGGTAGCCGGAAGCTTGGATACAAAGGTGGTAAACACCGGCTGTCCCGACACAAAGGATTTCCCCATGTCACCGGTGAGCACGCCTTTCAGCCATACAACATACTGTTCCGGCAGCGGCTTGTCCAGTCCCAGCTCTTCCCTGGCTGCCGCTTTCTCCGCCTCAGACATGGCTCCTCCCGTGTTCTGCTCCATCACATCCACTGCGTCCATGGCAGAGGCCTGCATCAGAATAAAGGACAGCAGTGTGATCCCTATCAGAATGGGAATCAGCTGCAGGAGCCTTTTTACGATATACTTTTTCATCTCCTCATTCCTTCTTGCCGCAGATCATGAAAATCGGTGTAGGGTTATAAAACTCATCTTTTTCCAGATAAATCCGCCTGCTGATCCCCAGATCAATGAAAAGCTCCTCAAATCCCATCTGTCCCAGAGTCTCCACATCCCAGGCCGGACGGACCAGGGAGCTGATGGGAAGCTGGCGCTTGATTTCCTCACACTCCTGCATCATTTCATCTCCCAGGGTGTGATGGGCATGGTTACCCGGCAGTTCCGAGGTGTCCGCAAAATTGCTGGCACCGTAATTGGCATCAAAATTCAGAAGGATTCCCCCTTCCTTCAACACCCTTCCCCACTCCTCATAGGCTTCCTTCACATGGGGCAGCGTCCAGGTCAGGTTCCTGGAAATGACAACATCAAAGCTGTTGTCCTCAAATTCCAGTTTCTCCGCATCCATGACCAGGAAAAGGCAGGACACATTTTCCTCTCTGGCCAGTTGTTTGGAATTGACGATCATCTCAGGGGTCAGATCCGTCCCTGTCACCTCATGGCCCAACCTGGCCAGCAGGATAGAAAAGAAGCCGGATCCGCATCCCACGTCCAGGATTTTCAGGTTCTTCCTGTCCGGAAGTTTTCGTCCTATCTCCCTGAGCCAGCGGTCCGCAAGGGGGCTTTTCAGCTCTCTGCGCCTCTGCTCCATGAAGCTCTCACTGCGCTTTGCCCAGTATTCCGTGATCCGCTCTTTTCTGTCGTCAAAATTCCTGACGATCCTTCCGTATGCGATCATGGGACCGTTTTCCAGTACCTGCAGGCTGCCTGTCTGGTAGAGGATAACGCCGTCGCATTCCGCACGGCAGACTTCCGTCACATTTCCCTCATAGTCTTTTACCGTACCCAGGACCTCGCCTCCCTGGATCATATCTCCCGGCATCTTATAGGGATACCAGAAGCCTGTGGCGGATGCAGCCTGGTATCGGATATCAACCACATCGAGAGGATAATAGATGCGGTAATCCCTCTGTCCCTCGTAGATACCCAGAGAGCAGAGGACATTCCGCACATCCCTTCTGGTTGAGCGGACTTCCTCCATGGTCCAGCCGCCCATGCCGCCTCTCTCTATGAGAATGCCGGGAATTCCCATATGCGCTGCATAGTTGTAGGCACCGCCTGTGGCAACCGTGGAGCGCACCATGTAGGGCACGTCCACCTGCTCTGCCATTTTTCTTGACATTGCCACAACACGTTCTTCGGCCTTACCCGCATAATACACATAAGGGGTAAGCTGTTCATAATCGTCACCACTGTGTAAGTCAATACAAAAATCAACCGCCGGAAACAATTCCCGGGTGATTGCCCAGGCAAGCTGCTGTGTGGCACTTCCTTCGGGATCTCCGGGAAATTCCCGGTTCAGGTTCTTTCCATCCTCCACACCCAGGCTTCCGCCCCTGCATTCAAATGCCTCCCTGCATATGACCTTGACGATCACCACCGTCCCGTTGATCTTCTTTATTTTCAGTTTTTCCGCCAGCTCCATGGCTGCCTGTATGCCCACATATTCCCCAGCATGGACACCAGCCATGATGAGAACGGTCTTCCCCGGCTTTTCTCCGTTTAAAATAGCTGCCGGCAGTTTAAATTTTCCCTCCGCCAGTTCCAGTAATCCACTGCAGGATTCCCCCGGTCCCGCTTTCATATTGCCAATCGTAAATGTTTTCGTATTAAGCATAAACTTTGCTGTCCCCTTTCCGTCCATGGATCATAAACATGGGTGTGGAGCCGTAGTTCAGCTTCTCCTCTTCACTCCAGACCCGTTCCCAGACCTTCGTGTCTGTATGTATCTCGGCAAATCCTGTTTCTTTTAATATCTCTGCATCCCAGCCCGGACGCGTTTTGGCGGACAGGGGCATCTCAAGGGCGATCTGCTCCATGGCGTCAATATCTGTGCACAGGTAATGATCATCCAGGCTATGCTGCTCCACATTTTTCCTGTCCTGCTCATAGGCCTTCCGCTTTTCCTCATCGTAAAGATAGCCGTACCAGTTGGCATCAAAATTCAAAAGCCTGCCGCCGGGTTTCAGCACCCGGTACCATTCCCTGTAAGCCTGCCACGGTTTTTCCAGATTCCAGGTCAGGTTTCTGGAGATCACCACATCGAAAGTATTGTCCTCAAACCCGAGGTTCTGGGCATCCATCCGGTAAAAGTCAATCCTTTCACACAGACTGCCCGCGTTTTCCATAGCCTTATGAAGCATCTCCCTTGTATAATCCACTGCAGTGACACGGTATCCCGCCTCTGCCAGGATCATGGGGAAAAAGCCCGGGCCTGTGCCAATGTCCAGTATTTTGATTTCCTCCTTGGGCATCTTGGGAAATTCTGCCTCCAGCACATCCAGCCAGGCTTCTTTCTGCATTCCCTCCAGCTCCTTGTGATTCACTTCGGAATACCCCTCCGTGCGGGTACTCCAGTATTTTTCTATTTTTTCCAACAGCATTTTCATTCTTCCGTCCTTTATATACTCTCAAGGATATCAAAAGGTTTCGGGGCAGAACAAGACAGTCCCCCTGCCCCGGAGCCTTTTGATATCCTGACCACTTTACTTTATCAGAACAAAAAAAATGCCACAAGCCCCATGGGGGGATTATGGCATTTCAATATCCGCATTTTTGTTAAATTTCAGCGATGGCTTCCACTTCGCACAGCACATTCTTAGGCAGGGTCTTTACTGCCACGCAGGAGCGTGCCGGTTTGCCTGTGAAATATTTTCCATATATTTCATTGAATGCTGCGAAATCGCCCATATCTGACAGAAAACAGGTTGTCTTAACTGTCTTCTCATAGCTGCTTCCCGCCTCTTTCAGCACTTCGCCCAGGTTCTTCATCACCTGTTCTGCCTGCTCCTCGATGGTCTTGGCTGTGATCTCACCTGTAGCCGGGTCAATGGGAATCTGGCCGGATGTGAAAACCACACCGTTTAAAATCATTGCCTGTGAATATGGTCCGATCGCTGCCGGAGCCTTATCTGTGCTTACTACCTTCATAAAAATATCTCCCTTCTGAATTACAAATCTTCCCCTTTTATCCCGGGGAATGTATATATTATACGTTTCCAAAAGGGAACGGTCAAGTCAAAGTAACGCTGTTTCCTCTGTATGCCCCCAGAATTTACTGCCGATATAGCCCTCCCGCCAACTTCTTTGCGTAGGCAAGTCCTGTCCCCGGCACGTCCTCCGGGAAATATTCCAGTCCCATGTAACCCTCATATGCCCCGTCCTCGATTGCCTGAAATACATAGGGGTAATTGATCTCCGACTGATAAAGCTCATGCCGTCCCGGATTACCTGCCGCGTGGAAATGCCCTATATATGGAAGATACTCCCGGATCCTCCGGACCAAATCTCCCTCTGTGATCTGCTGATGATAGATGTCAAACAGCATTTTTACATTTGGACTTCCCACCTCTTTTATGATCTCTGCCGCCTCATCCGAACCGGAGAGAAAATATCCCCGATGGTCCACTCTCAGATTCAGCGGCTCCACCACCAGGGTGACCCCTTTCTTTTCCAACAGAGGCGCACAGGCTTTCAGTCCTTCCACCAGTGACTTTCTCTGCAGTTCCCTGCCTGCCCCTGTATCCGCCCCGGTCTGTGTTATCAGGCATCTGCAGTTTAAACGCTCTGCAATGTCCAGCGTCTCCTCCAGTCCTTTCACATAGTCACTGCGAAGCAGAGGGTCCGTAAGGCTGATGAATTTTGTACAGAATGCCGCAACACAGAACCCTTTTTCTTCCTGGTATTCCCTGAGCTTCTGTATATCCTTATCCTCCCAGCCCCAAAATTCAATGGTATCCAGCCCGTTTGCCAGCACATCATCAATGGCATCCCTCATGTCTTTTCCTGCATAGACTGCGTCCACGCACACTGAAATCTTCAAATCGTTTCCCTCCTTTTGTCAGTAAGTCAGCATAACCTGTATCACCTGTCCCGGGTCTCGGCCTCCCAAAATTTTTCCACCCTCTCCCTCTCATCCCCCAGCGAACAAACCTCATACCCTTCCCATTCCCCCGGAAACAACTCCCTATAGGCCCTCTGCAGAAACCTCTCGTCCAAAAGCAGCACAACCCCTCTGTCCTCCTTCGTCCGTATCACCCTGCCGGCGGACTGCAGCACCTTATTCATCCCAGGATATCTGTAGGCATACTCAAACCCCGCCTTATTCTTCTCATCATAATAATTTTTCAAGATCTCCCTCTCATACCCCACCTGCGGCAGCCCTGTCCCCACCAGAATTGCCCCGATCAGCTTCTCCCCGGTCAGATCTATCCCTTCCGAAAAAATACCGCCCATCACACAAAATCCTACCAGCGTCCCATCCGATTCTCCCTCAAACCGTTCCAGAAACGCTTCCTTCTCCCCCTCGGTCATATTTCCTGACTGCAGCACACACTCCAGCCCCATCCCCAGACTCTTCTCCTCAAAGATCTCATACACATCCTGCAGCATCCGATAAGAAGGAAAAAACACCATATAATTCCCCCTCTTCACGGTCACGGTCTGCAGGATATACTGCGCCAGCTTACCATACTCCTCCTCGCCCCGCCTGGTATATTTACTGCTCACATCCCTGGCAATGAGGAGCTTCAGATTCTCCCGCGGAAACGGAGACGCCGCGCAGATGGCATAATCATCCTCCCGGGTGCTGAACAGCGACCTGTAATATCCCATAGGCAGCAGCGTAGCGGAAAAAAACACGCTTCCTCTCCCCTTATTCAAACACTCCTGCAGATTCACCTTGGGATTCACACAGAACAATGTCAGATAAAATCTCCCCTCTGCCCCGTGATGCGTATAGATCACATAGTTTTCATCCACCAGATCATACATATTTAAAAAATGCCGCACCGCAAAGGAAAACTCAAGCACGGTACTGCGCACCTTTTCCTCCTGCTCTCTCTCCAGAAAATTTTCCATCTCTCCCAGAAGATTCATAAGCTGCAGCGCCAGCGCCCCTATATTTTCCATTACCCTGTACTCATCCTGGCACTCCCTCTTATATTCCAGCAGTACCTTATTACACTTTTCCAGAATCCTCTCCAGCTTTCTGCTGTGCTCCTTCACTGCTTTCTTCACTTCCAGAAAATCCTCTTTACAGAGCACCGCGCTGTACATATTCCTTCCCCGGTCTACCAGGTTATGGGCCTCGTCGATCAAAAACAGATAATCCCCCTTCACGCCATCCCCAAAAAACCGCTTCAGATACACATTTGGATCAAACACATAATTATAATCACAGATCACCGCGTCCACCCAGGTGGAAGTATCCAGACACATCTCAAAAGGACACACCTGCCACTTCCGTGCCTGCATAAGCAGTTCCTCCCGCTGATACGTGTCCTGCTCTGTCAGAAGCTCATACACCGCGTCATTCACTCTGTCAAAATGCCCATTGGCATAAGGACACTTCTCGGGATTACACTCCACCTCATCCATCAGGCACATTTTTTCCTTGGAGGTGATCGTGAGTGTCTTATACGATAGTCCTTTCCCTTTGAGAATAGAAAACGCCTCCTCCGCCACCGTCCTGGTGATCGTCTTGGCTGTCAGATAGAAAATCTTATCTCCATAACCTTCCCCCACAGCCCGCACAGCCGGAAAAAGGGCTGCCATAGTCTTCCCAATCCCGGTAGGCGCCTGAATAAACAGTTGTTTCCCGCTCCTGAATGTGTGATAGACCCCGGCTGTCAGATTCTTCTGTCCCTCCCGATACACATAAGGAAACTCCAGCCCCTGCATGGACTCTCTGCGTTCCATCCTTCTTTTATACTGAAAATAAGCCCATTTATAATACTGCCCCATCAAATCCGAGAACCACTTTTTCAGCGCAGACACAGACATCTCTTCCCGGAACCGCTTCACCTGTTCCGTCTCCAGCTGGCAATACGTCATCTGCACCCCGATCTTTTCTAATTCCTTCTGCGTCCCGTAAATATAGGCATAACACATAGCCTGTGCCCTATGAACCGGCACCGGCTCCTCCAGGAATTCCAGATCCCTGTAAACACCCTTGATCTCATCAATGGTAACTCCATCCTTCTCCTCTATGATCCCATCTGCCCTGCCTTCCAGCCGGACAACAAATTCATCAAATTCTTCCTCCCACACCAGGGGAACCTCTGCCCGATAAGACAGCCCCATCTGCTTCTGTATTTTCCGGTGTACCTTACTCCCTTTCCTCATAGCCTCCCGGTCCGCAGACACTGTCCTCCGGTTATCCAAATTCCCACTGCGCAGTATAAACTCCACCAGATTCCTAACCGATATCCTGATAACTTCCTTCATCTCATCCATACCCTTATTCTAACACAGAACCTATGTTCCTGTACATCCCCTCTCCCCCAAAGCCTCTTCTTCCATCTCCGCCCTATTCTCTTCAATCTTTTTCACTCCCCTCCTCTTTTTTCACCCATACCACAGCCAGCCCCAGGGTAAGCGCGGCGGAAGCGGGAGGGGGAAGGGAATTCCTGTGGGCGGTGCGCTTACCCGTCCGCCAACCTGTCTCCACAAACAAAAAAAGAGCGGAAGCCCCACCAACGGTGTTCTTCCGCTCAAAAATTAACATATCAGTTCCTGAGAAATCCCCCTCTAAGCAATCGCATATCTGTCCAGAAACCTATCGAATCTCTCATCATGCCCATTGCATCTTACTGTGAGCACACGCGTCAAATCCATGCTCAAAACCCCAAGGATTGACTTCGCATCAATGATTACTCTGTTGTAAAAAACATCGATATCAAATTCACATTTGCTCGCTTCGCTGACAAACTCTTTCACGTCGCCTGTCTCGTTCAGCTTAATCTGGCGTTGTACCATATTTACCATCCTTTCTTTAAGAAACAACACGCCAACTGATATTTTAGTTATGTCTTGATTCTTTGTTGTTAGGACGTATTATGACAGTTCTTCCTGATTTTGTCAATATTTCGCCATAATTTTCCTTTCTTCACCAAAAACCGCTGTTTTCACACGTTTTTTAGTAAAAAGAACAGGAATATTTTTGTCGAAACTTGTCTAAACTGTGCAGATTGACGTTTCCCTTTATCCATGATATACCAGTTTTCATTTTACACAGAGAAATATTCCTAAATCAGGCACCCAAATTTTGTCACTGTATCCGTTTCCTGCCCTCTGTAAGTGCTTACTGCCGCACATTTTCAGGCTGCACACCTGCATTTCTCAGGCTTTCGGCAGATACTGCAGGGAGCCTTTCAGATATTCATTGATGACGTCCGCATAACCGCCGGCGTCCACAATGGCAGCCAGTTCAGGCTCCAGAGGCATCTTGGCAATAACCGGAACACCCAGTTCCGCGCCGATAGCGTCCACTTTGCTCTCACCGAACACGTAAATCTCTTTACCGCAGTCAGGACATTTTACAAAGCTGTAGTTTTCCACCAGACCGATCACCGGCACATTCATCATCTTGGCCATGTTGTAAGCTTTTCTCACAATCATATGCACCAGATCCTGGGGAGATGACACAATGACAATACCGTCCACCGGCAGAGACTGGAACACAGTCAGCGGAACATCTCCGGTTCCCGGAGGCATATCCACGAACAGATAATCCAGCTCGCCCCATATAACATCTGTCCAGAACTGCTTTACCATGTTGGCAAGGATCGGACCTCTCCAGATGACCGGAGCCTCCTCCTGCGGCAGAAGCAGATTGATGGACATAATTTTAATATCATTCTTTGTCAGAATCGGATAAATGCCGTTGTCATCTGCTGTCGCAGAACCTTTGATGCCGTACATCCTGGGAATGGAAGGCCCTGTGATATCCGCATCCAGAATACCCACACGGTAACCTTTGGATGCCATCTCATTGGCCAGTGACGCAGTCACAAAGGATTTGCCCACGCCGCCTTTTCCACTGACAACTCCGATAACCTTTTTAATATCGGAATATGCATTCAGCTCTTCTTTGGGGATTCCGCCGCCGTTTGCATGGCTGCATCCCTCACAACTTTTTTTATCACAGCTCTTGCTGTCGCATTGTTTCTTTTCTTCACTCATGATTCTTTCCTTTCCCACTGCGGTTTATACTTTATTTCATAAACCTGTCAATGGCTTTATTTAATTCTTCCAGGGCCTCTTTATCCCCGCTCTCCACTGCATCCACGATACAGTGCTCAATATGATCCTGCAGGATCACCTTTCCCGTATTGTTGATAGCCGCCTTCACTGCCGAAAGCTGTATCAGCACTTCACTGCAGTCTCTGCCGTCCTCCACCATGCGGCGGATGGATTCCAGATGGCCGATGGCTCTGGACAAACGGTTCAGCACCGCCTTGGTATGGGTGTGGGTGTGAGTATGGGAATGGGAGTGCCCATGCCCCTGTGCGCCGGCATCTTCATGCACATGCTCAATCACTGTACCGTCCGGAAGACTGTGTGTATGGACATGTTTTGTCTCTTCCATTGTGGTTTCCTCCTCGCGCTTTCTCTATTATATCAAACCCAGAAAAAAAAGCAACGCCTTCCCTGTTTATAATATAAGAAACTAAATTTCCGAAAATGTAAATCTCTGATGTACATCCGCTGTCATCACATCATAGACCACACTCCCGTCTTCCTTCTCTGTTTTCTCCATGCGGAGTTCTTTCTCAGACCTGAATTTTGCCTCCAGCCATACCTCGGGACTCTCCATATCCACTTCCCGGATGAAATTATCCCTGGAATGGTTTCCGGGACACTGGTTAAATATCTCATGTATCACTTCATATGTTTTCATATCTCTTCTTCCTTTCCTGGTGCCGCACAGAACCTGCCGTTCCATGTAGACAGTCTTAATCCAATTTCTTATATCTTATCACAATCGTGCAGATTTTGTGTCATTTTTCCCTCATATTTTACAAAAAATTTAAAAACAAATTGCCAAGCCAGGATAAATATCGTATTATGATAGTTACCAGAAAAAACGGAAGGCCTCTGACATCTGCCTTATACGGCAGCATAGGGCGCAGCTTCCGACACGTAAAATCAGGGAGGAATTCAAATGCAGCTTTTAAAAGAGCGTATTCTAAAAGACGGCACGGTAAAGCCGGGTAATATACTGAAGGTGGACAGCTTCCTGAACCACCAGATGGATATACCATTCATCAACGAGATTGGCAAAGAGTTCAAAAACAGATTTGCCGACTCCCCTATCACTAAAATCCTGACCATCGAAGCCTCCGGCATAGGCATTGCCTGTATCGTGGCACAGTATTTCGGCGTCCCGGTCGTATTTGCCAAGAAAGCCCAGAGCCTGAATCTGGATGGTGAGATGTACACCACCAAAGTCCAGTCCTTTACTCATAAAAAAGTATATGATGTAATATTATCTAAAAAATTTCTGCAGCCTGAAGACCATGTGCTCATTATTGATGATTTCCTGGCTAACGGATGCGCGCTCCAGGGCCTCATTGAGATTGTGGAGACAGCGGGCGCAACCCTGGAAGGGGCCGGCATCGTCATTGAGAAAGGCTTCCAGCACGGAGGAGACGCGCTGAGAGAAAAAGGCATCCGTGTGGAATCCCTGGCGATCGTGGATTCCATGAGCGATGATTCCCTCACCTTCCGCGACTAGGTTTTACGGGGCAGTCCAAAACTGGACTGCTCTTTTTTTATGAAACTGGCTCTTTATAGAATGCCAATTTTCCGCTATATTGGGTAAAAGAAAGTCTATATAAAGGAGTGGTTTTATGGAAAACAAAACGAAAAAGATAGTAATGACCGCACTTTTCGCGGCACTGGCCTGTGTTGCCACCATGTCCATCCGCATTCCCACACCGGGTACCAGCGGTTACATTCATCCCGGAGATGCCATTGTCATTCTGGCCGGAATCATTCTGGGGCCTGCCTACGGATTCCTGGCAGCGGGAATCGGTTCCTGTCTGGCCGACCTGCTGGGCGGATACTTTGTCTATGTTCCCATCACCTTTGCCATCAAGGGTCTGGTTGCACTGTTCGCTGCCCTTGCCTATAAAAAAATAGCAAAAGACAGTAAAACAGCCTGGGCAGGCGTCTTTGCAGGCGGAATCATTGATATGGTTCTCGTGGCTGGCGGCTACTGTCTCTGTGAATTCTTCCTGTACGGCACAGCCGCTTTCCTGAGTGTGCCCTCCAATCTGATCCAGGGTGCCAGCGGACTGATCATCTCCCTGATTCTCTACCCGCTTCTCACAGCGGTACCTGACATTAAACGTATGATTGCCTCAGCGTGATATCTGAATAACAAAATTTTACATCACATAAAAGATGCGGCCGGGATGCCGCGGCTCTTTGTTCCCAGACGACAGCCGCAGTGCGATCCAAACCGCATCTTTTTTATCTTATAAATCTTTTATCATCTGAAAATAATGCAGCTCTTCATATCCCAGCCTCTCATACAGCGCGATTGCTCTTTTATTGCTGTATGTGGCTTCCAGGCGGAATCTCTTTGCATGGGCATATTCCTGCTCCAGCCAGGCAAAGACCTCACTGCCGTATCCTTTTCCTCTGGCGTTCTCCATAAAATACAGCTCTTCCAGCCATACCGTAAGACCGCCGGCCTCGTTGCTGAAGGTAAAGGCAAGGAGCAGATATCCAACCACACCGCTTTCATCCTCCAGCATCAGCACTCTGGCATGCTCCCTGCTTCTCAGGCACTCCTGAAGCGTTGCTTCAAAATGCTCCTGGGGCACTGTGTGGATGCAGGCCTCCCCGCCGTAAAATTCTTTCTCCATTTTAAAGAATATCTCTCTGTCTTCTTCTCTGATATCTCTGATTGTCAGCATAAATACGATTGTCCTTTCTCTGTTATTTTTCTGTTTCCATTTCAAAAACTTTTTTCATCATCTCACAGTTTCCGCTGTGGGGACACTTACCGTAATCACAGTCGATCCTGTCAAAATGCAGTCCATATTCATCCTGTACAAATTCGCATATGGCGCTCCTGGCCATATCATAGTTCTTACAGTATCCGTTTACGAATTCTTCCACTATCCCGCTCATTTTACTCTTCCTTCTCTTTCTTCTCCCAGTTTTGGGTTATGCCCTCGGCGGCACTTATCTCAGGAGCCGGAAGTTTACCCTCCGGATGGCCTCCGGCCATATTTTCGATGGGCTGTTTCAGGAAAGATGCCCGCATAATAGACCCTGTCCCGAATTTCCTGCGGATCTCATCCACCGCCTGGTCCATCTTTTCCAGTTTATCATAATCCGTATGGTCAAACAAGGACAACTGCCGCCCGCTTTCTTCTCTGGAAACACGGCTTGTCCGCACGCCCAGAAGACGGATCGGTGCTCCGTCCCACAGCTCATCAAACAATCTGCAAGCCTGCAGGTAAAGCTCTGAGGTAATATTGGTTGGCGCTCTCAGCACGGTCTGGTGAGAGACCGACTGCAGTTCATAGTCCTTGATCGTGACCGATACCACCTCAGCCTTCATGCCGTCGCTGCGCAGCCTGGATGCCACTGTCTCACACAGGGAAAGCAGCACCTGCTTGGCGGTATCCTCATCCACCACGTTAAACGCTATGGTTGTGCTGTTGCCGTATCCCTTGTTATCCTCCTGCACTGCCTCCACCACTGCACTGTCCCTGCCGTTGGCTGAATTCCAGATAGCTTCCCCGTGTTTTTTCAAATGATGCTTCAGAATTTCCACATCCGCGGCAGCCAAATCTCCGATGGTATAGATTCCCAGCTTCTTCAGCGTATTTTCCGTGGACCTTCCCACAAACAGCAGCTCAGATACGGGAAGAGGCCACATCTTCTCCTGAATTTCCTCCGGAAACAGGGTGTGTACCTTGTCCGGCTTCTGAAAATCAGATGCCATTTTTGCCAGAAGCTTATTGCTGGAGATTCCTATATTTACAGTAAATCCCAGGTCTGTTTTAATACGGTCCTTGAGTTTATAGGCAAAGGCCACGGGGTCTCCCAGCAGCCGCTCCATACCTGTCATATTCATAAATGCCTCGTCAATGCTGTATTTTTCCACCTCCGGCGTATATTCCCTCAGGATATCCATAAACTGTTTGGAAAATTCCCTGTACATCCCGTGATGTGAAGGAATAATCGTCAGGGACGGGCATTTCCGCATGGCGTCCACAATAGGCTCCCCTGTCCTGACGCCGAATGCCTTGGCCGGAATGGATTTTGCAAGAATGATACCCCGCCTTTTCGACTTGTCCCCGCCCACTGCGCTTGGTATTTCACGAAGGTCCACACTCCCTCCGTTTTTCAGCCTGTAAACTGCCTCCCAGGAGAGAAATGCACTGTTTACATCAATATGAAAAATGACGTTCTTCAATTCTATCCCACTTCCTTGCTCTTCCTTAATCTTTCTTAATCTCTATTATATCAGAACATATGTTCTATGTAAATACTTGACAAAACTTCCAACCTATTCTATTCTGGAAGAAATAAACTGAACCCACAAAAGGAGTCTGCTATGCTGGCTATCATACTCGCACCATTTTATCTCTTGATCAATTATTATGTTGTCCGCTGGATCATCCGCTGGACAGGCACCTGCCACAGACATTTGAAGTCCCGGCCATTCCGGGTGGTTTTTCTCAGCATTTATATTTTCATGTGCCTGACGCCCCTGACCTCCTATCTGGTCTCTGCCAATCCCTGGCACAGCTGGCTGAAACGTCTTTTCAACTACTGGCTGGGCACATTTTTGTATATTGTACTTATCATTCTTATCTTTGACCTGGTAAGGATCATACTGAGACATACAAACCGGATCAAACAGGAAACTCTTTCCAAAAGGAGCACCTTTATCCTGAGCGGCGGTGTGGCTGCCTGCCTCATCATCTGCCTGAGTGCCTACGGAATCATCCACGAACACAAGGTCTATGTAAACCACTATGAGGCCCAAGTGGAAAAATCCGGCGGAAAACTGGACCATCTGAGAATCGCCCTGACTGCGGACCTTCACCTGGGCTACAGCATCGGCACCTACCATGTAAAATCCATGGTAGACAAAATAAACGCTGAACATGTGGACCTGGTCTGCATTGCCGGTGACTTCTTCGACAACGAATACGACGCTGTGCAGTACCCGGAAAAAACCATTTCCATCTTAAAGGAGATAAAGAGCACCTACGGCGTATATGCCTGCTGGGGCAATCACGACTTCAAGGAAAAACTCCTGGCCGGATTCACAGTCCCCATCAAAAACGGCCAGCACACAGACACCCGGATGGATGATTTCCTGAAACAGTCCGGCATCCGGATTCTGGATGACAAGGCAGTCCTCATTGACGATTCTTTCTATCTGGCAGGCCGCAAGGACCCCCAGCGCTCCAAAAAGATGAAGGAAGACCGCCTGTCCCCGGAAGACCTGCTGCAGGATCTGGACAGGGACAAACCCATACTGGTCATTGACCATCAGCCCAAACAGCTTCAGGAGCTGGCAGATGCCGGCTGCGACATAGACCTCTCCGGCCACACCCATGACGGACAGATGTTCCCGGGTAACCTGACCACAAAACTCATGTGGGAAAACTCCTGCGGCGAGTTAAAAAAGGACAACATGTACTCCTATGTAACCTCCGGTGTAGGCGTCTGGGGACCGGCCATGCGTGTGGGAACAGACGCTGAGGTCATGATCATTGATGTCTATTTCACAAAATAACACACTGCGTTTTTAAAGGGAACCGGCAGCTCCTACTCTTGCTGCCGGTTCCCTCAATGCTTTAACCGTCTGCCCTGCTTCTCCCACAGTGCCGTCCGCTCTTCCTATCGTACAATCAGATACTTATCCTGCAGATCCGTGACAGCTCCCACAATACCAGCCTTCAAAGGGTACCCTGCCTCTGCAAGCCTTACAAGCACGTTTTCCGCATCCTCCCTTTTCAGACTCACCAGAAGCCCTCCTGAAGTCTGGGGATCAAAGACCAGATCCTCCATCGCCTCATCCACCTGTTCCTCCAGCCTTACATCCTTCTTATTAAACGCCTTATTTCTGTAAGTTCCCTCCGGAACCAGCCCCATAGAGGCATAAAAAAGAGCATCCGGCAGCACTTCCAGCTTATCTGTCTGGATCACAAGCGATTTCCCGCTTGCTCTTGCAGTCTCCAGAGCATGACCGGTCAGTCCGAACCCTGTCACATCCGTACAGCTATGCACCTCGACCTCCCTGAGCACTTCCATAGCCAGCTTATTCAGGCAGCTCATACTCTCAACAGCCTTCCTCTCCGCCTCCTCAGAAGCCATTCCCGCCTTCACAGCCGTATTGATCAGTCCCACACCCAGAGGTTTTGTCAAAAGCAGCACATCCCCCGTCCTTGCTCCCCCGTTCTTCCAAATCCTGTCCGGCTTCACAAACCCGGAGACACAAAGCCCATATTTCGGCTCCTCATCATTGATCGAGTGCCCGCCTGCCAGCACAGCCCCTGCCTCCTTCACCTTAGAAGCCCCGCCTGCCAGAATCTCCCCCAGCACCTCAGCTCCCAGACAATTAGGAAACGCAACCACATTTAAAGCAAGCCGCGGCTCCCCGCCCA
The DNA here is from genome assembly GCF_022867815.1 of Blautia sp. NSJ-175. Classification (NCBI taxonomy): domain Bacteria; kingdom Bacillati; phylum Bacillota; class Clostridia; order Lachnospirales; family Lachnospiraceae; genus Blautia; species Blautia sp. NSJ-175. The sequence continues at coordinate 27,373 of NZ_JALIFQ010000019.1, read as the reverse complement.
TTGCATACACATCACTGAGCGCATTTGCCGCCGCAATCTGCCCAAACGTAAACGGATCATCCACCATAGGCGGAAAAAAATCCACGGTCTGTATCAAAGCCACCTCATCCGACACCCGATACACCGCCGCATCATCCGCCGTCTCAACCCCAACCATCAATCTATCATCCTTGGCCGCAGGCAGCCTCCCCACCACCTCCGCCAAAATCCCCGGCCCAATCTTAGCCGCACACCCCGCACTCTTAGAAAACTCCGTCAACTTCACCCCAACACTCATACTAATCTCCTATCCAAACACATCTCTCTCTACCTACCCTATCTCTTTCTAACTCTAAACAAATCTTCTCCTGTCATCCACCCTAAATCACCCTATAATGTACCCAAAACAGTGGCCATCCCAATGCCCAAAACCAGATTTTAACTCGTGTACACCTGTTAAAAAATATAGATACTACCAATTTCAAAATATCCAAAACAAAGGCTCCCATTTACTTTGCCAAAAAACCGTGGGATACCAGCCACCAGGGAAGCAGGCGGTGAGCGGAGGGCAGCCGGGGCAGAGGGTATCAGGCAGGCGGTGTTTCGCGGAGCGGGCGGAAGATCCACCTGCCCCAGACACTTAGCGAAGAGCCCTAAGGCGATGAGCTTAGTGACTGGGAGCAGGTTAGCTTCCACCCAGCGGAGTGCTCCGCCTGCCTGATACCCTCTGCCCCGGCTGCCCTCCGCTCACCGCCTGTTTCCCGTCCGCCCTATACCCCCCCCTCTTTTATTTTACAAATCTATAACCACCTCAACCGGACAATGATCCGACCCCAACACCTCCGTATGAATCCCCCCAGAAACCAACTTCTCCTCCAACCTCCGCGAAACGCAGAAATAATCAATCCTCCACCCCGCATTTTTCTCCCTGGCCTTAAACCGATAAGACCACCAGGAATAAATCCCCGTCTCCTCCGGATAAAAATACCGAAAACTATCCGTAAACCCAGCCTCCAGAAGCTCCGTAAACTTACCCCTCTCCTCATCCGTAAACCCGGCATTATGCCTGTTCGTCTTAGGATTCTTCAGATCGATCTCCTTATGCGCCACATTCAGATCCCCGCACATAACAACCGGCTTCTTCTCATCCAGCTTCAAGAGATACTCCCTAAACGCATCCTCCCACTCCATTCTATAAGAAAGCCTTGCCAGTTCATTCTGTGAATTCGGCGTATAACAGGTCACAAGATAAAAATCCTCATACTCCAGAGTGATCACCCTGCCCTCCTGGTCATGCTCCAAGATCCCGATTCCGTAAGCCACGGAAACCGGCTTCTTCCTGGCAAAAATCGCCGTCCCGGAATACCCTTTCTTCACCGCATAATTCCAATATGCATAATACCCCTCCGGCGCAAAATCAATCTGCCCCTCCTGAAGCTTCGTCTCCTGCAGACAGAAAAAGTCCGCGTCCGCAGCCTCAAAATACTCTATAAATCCCTTCTGAACACAAGCCCGCAGGCCATTCACATTCCATGATATAAATTTCATATATTTCTCCTCTCTGTCCCTTACAGATATTTTAAAATCTCCCGGTAAGCTTCCAGGATCGTTTCATATTTCATACCGCAGTTTGCCGGGCTGGTAGACGGAAGCTGTATCACCGGCACCCCTGTATGCGGCTCACAATACTTCCGGTAAAGTGCCGCCGCCTTCTGGCCGGTGGCAAAGACAGCCTGTACAGGTGCCGCATCCAGCACAAGAGACATATCATTGGCCCTGGGATTTTTAATACTCCCGTCATCCGCCCCGCGTATTTCACAGCTTTCCAGCACGTCCCACACGGCAACCTTATGAGCCAGAAGCATATTCTTCTTCTCCTCTGTCGTCACGGGAGTCTCCTCACCCAGCACCTCTCCCATCACTTTCCAGAACCGGTTTCTGGGATGCCCGTAGTAAAATCCTTCCTCTCTGGATTTCGGAGAAGGCATGGTCCCCAGCAGCAAAACCCTGGAACTGCTGTCATAAACCGGCGCAAATGTATGCTTCACATATTCTGTCTGATTTTTCATGGACCCACTCCTCAAATTGTAGAATTTTACTTCTTTCGTCCCCATTATACACTATTTTTTCTCTCCTGCGAAGTAAAAAAAGTTGGCAAAACGACTTTACGAACGCTGTCCTATGAGTATATAATAAAGACTGCATCGGAAAAACCGCAGAAAGTTACCACACAGCATGCTTTCTGTAGTCACATTAACAGAATTCTTATGAAAAAGGAGAAAAATCAATGGGTGGAATATTTGGAGTAGCTTCTAAATCCAGCTGCACTCTGGATTTGTTTTTCGGAACAGACTATCATTCTCATCTAGGCACAAGAAGAGGCGGTTTGGCAGTCTATGGACCAAATGGATTCAACCGTTCGATTCACAATATCGAAAATACCCCTTTCCGTACTAAATTCGACGGAGACTTAAACGAACTGGAGGGAAACCTGGGTATTGGCTGTATCTCTGACAATGAGCCGCAGCCGCTTTTAGTACAGTCACATCTGGGCAGCTTCGCTATCACTACCGTGGGAAAAATCAACAATATGGATGAACTTGTGGATATTTCCTATAAAAACGGATGCACACATTTCCTGGAAATGAGCGGCGGAAGCATCAATCCAACCGAGATGGTGGCGTCCCTGATCAACCAGAAATCCACCATTGTGGAAGGTATACAGTATGTGCAGGAGCTTGTGGACGGTTCCATGACTCTGCTTCTGCTCACCCCGAAAGGAATCTATGCCGCGCGTGACCGTGTAGGCCGTACCCCTGTCATCCTGGGCAAAAAAGAGGATGCGTTCTGCGCATCTTTTGAAAGCTTTGCTTTCTTCAACCTGGGATACGAAACCTATCGTGAACTCGGACCTGGCGAGGTCGTATTCCTCACCCCGGAAAGCGCTGAAACTTTAGTAAAACCCCGGGAAGAAATGAAAATCTGTTCCTTCCTGTGGGTATACTACGGCTACCCTACCTCTACCTATGAAGGCATAAATGTAGAGGAAATGCGCTATGAGTGCGGCAAAAAGCTGGCACAGCGCGATGCCCAGAGAGAAAATGTGAAGCCAGACCTGGTTGCCGGCGTTCCTGACTCCGGTATCGCCCATGCGATCGGCTATGCCAATGAATCCGGCATTCCTTTCTCCCGCCCGTTTATCAAATATACACCGACCTGGCCCCGCTCCTTCATGCCGACTCAGCAGAGCCAGAGAAACCTCATCGCGCGCATGAAGCTGATTCCGGTGGAAGCGCTGATAAAAAACAAGAGCCTGCTGCTGATCGACGACTCCATCGTCCGCGGAACACAGCTTCGCGAGACAACTGAATTTTTATACAGCAGCGGAGCCAAAGAAGTTCACATCCGTCCGGCCTGCCCACCGCTTCTGTTCGGCTGCCCGTACCTGAACTTCTCACGTTCCAAATCCGAAATGGATCTGATCACCCGCCGCATTATTGCAGACCGGGAAGGGGACAATGTCTCCGAGGAAGTGCTTGCTGATTACGCCAACCCCGATTCCGCCAACTATAAAGAAATGCTGGAGGAGATCGGCAGACAGCTTAACTTCACAACACTCCACTATCACCGTCTGGATGATCTGACAACTTCCATCGGACTGAGCCCGTGCAAAATGTGTACCCACTGCTTTGACGGCAAATAATTACACAAGAAAATAAAAGGCAGCCAGGTTTGAAGCGCCCCCAAAAAAGTCAGACTTTTTTTGGGCCATTCAAACCGAGCTGCCCTTTTTATCATAAATTTCACAAAACCTGAAGCGCCGAAACAGACTGCAGCACATCTTTTTTCCCGCTGCATTCCACTGTAAAAGACACCTCCGGATTATTCCTCTTCACGATTCCGATAACCTCTCTATAATCCAGATTTCCTCTTCCCAGTCCCATGTGTGTATCCCTGTCTCCCAGATTATCATGCACATGCATATGCCTGATATAACTGCCAAACAATTCCGCCCACGCAGCGGCCGGCATCTCCGAATAACAATGAGCATGCCCTATATCCAGACAAATCCCAAAATCAGGATGATCCACCTTACGGGCCACTTCCAGAATCGGTTCTGCCTCCCTGTCAAACACATTTTCCATCACGATCTGAATCCCATCCCGGCCATCCAGAAACCGTTTATAAAACTCAGCCACCCTGTCAGCCCATCCTATGAGCAGATACACATCCGGCACATAACAGGTATGGAACACCAGCTTCTCAGCCCCCAGCCTTTCTGCCGCCTGATACGCCTGATCATACCGTTTCCTGGTAGCATCCAGGACCAGCGAATCAAACGCCATGGGATTCAGATCCAGAAAAGGCCCATGAAGCACCAGCTTCCCACACCCCATTTCCTCCAGCCTCTTTTCATAATTGTCAATCTTCTCCTCCAGACGGTCCAGATTCTCGGAGATTGAAAACTCAATACTCTCAACTCCGGCCCCTGTCCTCTCTATCACATCTCTCATATCCACATCGTCCAGCAAATGACTCACATAAATCATATTTCACCCACCCAGTTTCATAATCCATTTTTCACAATCTATCCTTCATAATACCACAAATCCCACCATAAATCTCCCCTTTCCAAACATTTTTCCCACCTTATCCTCCCTATTCTTTCCGGGCTTTCTTTTCCAGACTTTCCTCCCAAAACCGTTCCTTTACCCTCAAACGCCATCCGCTGTAGCTTGGAAGTTCTCTGCTCTCGCCCGTACAGGGAAGCCTGTGGTCAGGTCCGGCGTCCGGAATAAGCCTTATAGACTACAGTCCTACACTGATTTTTCAAAAAATCTCACAAAAAAAGGACCGCCTAAGCAGTCCTTTTCCTATCAATAATCCGTCTTCTGATAAAAATGCCCTTCCAGAAAATCTGTCTTGATCACATTAATAAACGCCTTCGGATCCGCCTTCCGCACCCTGGTCACCAGCACCTTCGCCTCCGCGCTGGAAACCACGGAATACAGCATCTTCCGGCCTTCATTAGAATAACACCCGGTAGCCGCAAACTCCGTCGCGCTGTGATTTGTCACCTCATAAATCTCCTGGTACACTGCATCCGGACAATCCGTAACAATAAACAGCGTCTCCTTCTTATACGCCGTATGCAGCATATGAATGATCTGTGTGGATGTAAACTGGAAAATAATAGAATAAAGTGCCTTATCCCATCCAAACAGAATACCCGCGATCACCAGCACACATCCATTACCGAGTAAAATGAAATTCCAGACATCCTTATTTTTCTTTTCCGCAAAATAAATAGCAATAAAATCAGTACCACCGCCGCTGGTTCCGCCCATTAAACAAAGGCTCACAGCAAAACCATTTATAAGCCCGCCGAATACAGCGATCAAAAGAATGTCCTGTGTGATCGGCTGGGAGGGGATGATATCGGTAAGAATACTGGTCAATACTATGATCATCGCAGAACTTACAGTGAATTTCTTACCGATGGCTTTGAAACATACAATTGTCGGTACAGCGTTCAATAACAGATTGACCAGAGTAAACGGCAGTGCAATTCCCAGAAACCGTTGAAAAACAGTCTGGATCAACAAAGTCACCCCGTTGAAACCACCCGGATACAATCCTCCCGCTCTGACAAATGTCTTGATATTAACAGCCATAATGATAGCTCCAGCAAGGCCAAACACTACCCGTTTAGCTTCTTTTTTTATATCAATATTCGCTTTCATTTTTCCTCATCTGCTGACCTTACAGCATGTGTTTCCGAAGTTCCTCCGGAGATTTTACAGTTAAATAAGCCGGTGCAATATCGAAGACGGTCCTGCATCCGCTCTGTCCTTCCCTGTTCAGACGATATGCCGCCCTTGCGTAAGCCACAATAACAGAGGATGTGAACTCCGGGTTGGAATCCAGCTTCAGGCTGTATTCGATCACATGACTGTGCTCCTTCTCCCATCCCGTCTTTCCTGTACGGATCACAAATCCACCGTGGGGAAGACCTGCATGCTCTGCCTTCATCTGCTCTTCGCTGATAAAATGCACGGTTGTCTCATACTCGTCAAAGTAATTCGGCATGGTCTTGATCTCTTTTTCGATCTTCTCTCTATCTGCGCCCTCTTCTGCAACTACGAACACCTCACGGGTATGCTTTTCACCTGTTGTGAGTGTGGGGTTCTCTCCGTTTCTGACTGCTGTAAGCGCTTTTTCCACAGGAATGGTATACTGTCTTGCATCCACAACGCCCTCAATCCTTCTGACTGCATCGGAATGTCCCTGGCTGACGCCTTTTCCCCAGAACGTGTAATCCGTTCCCTCCGGCAGAATGGCATTGGCATACAGACGGTTCAAAGAGAACATTCCCGGGTCCCAGCCAACAGAGATCAGGCCGATCTTCCCGCTCTTCTTTGCCGCTGCGTCCACATCCGCAAAATGCTCCGGTATTTTTGCATGAGTATCAAAGCTGTCCACCACGTTGAAATACTGTGCAAACTCAGGTGTCTGCTTCGGTAAATCCGTCGCGCTTCCGCCGCACAGGATCAGAACGTCGATCTCGTCCTTCATCTTCACAGCTTCATCCACATGATAAACCTTTGCAGTCTCTGTCATGATATGGACATCTGCAGGATTACGGCGTGTAAAAACAGCAGCCAGTTCCATATCCGGGTTCTGCTTCACTGCGCATTCCACTCCGCGTCCCAGATTACCATAGCCTAAAATTCCGATTCTTATACTCATCCTTTACCTCTCCTGTCAATTTTTCTTATAGTGTTTCCCTTTTTCGTCCCACTAAGTATAACAAATTCCCTTTTTCACTTCAACCTGCAAAATTCATAAATCAACCGATGCCACCGTAAAAAATTCCTAAAATATATACAACAAAAGTCAGTCCCACAAAGAGATATTTCGTGGCAGGCTCAAACCATTTTCCCAGCTTTCCGGCCCGTCCCATCTGCACCTGCTCCCTGGCAAATCCCCTGGGTGCGACCCAGAAAAACATCACCGCCGCCAAAAGCGCTCCCAAAGGAATGATATAGATGGACACCACATCCATCCAGACACTGACCATATCAGCGCTTTCAATAAAAACACCCACGGCTGCCGCTGCAAACGCAGTAATGACAACCGCCATCTTCCTGGAAAGCCCAAACTGTGCCTGAAGCGCTTCTATAGGCGTTTCAAACAGATTCATCAGGGAAGTCACAGCCGCAAACAACACAGCCACAAAAAATACCACTGCGAATACCTTTCCAAACGGCATCTGCCGGAACACCTCCGGCAATGTAATAAACATGAGCGGCGGTCCTGCGGATACATCAAGCCCAAAGGCAAAGACCGCGGGAATCACCACCAGTCCTGCAAGGATTGCCGCGCAGGTGTCAAAAAATGCCACATTTCTGGCGCTCCCCACCACATCCACATCCTTTGACAGGTAGCTGCCGTATACCAGAGTGCCGGAACCTGCCAAAGATAAGGAAAAGAATGCCTGCCCAAGGGCAAACACCCATGTTTTGGGCTGTGCCAGGTATTCCCATTTCGGCACAAAGAGATACCTGTACCCTTCCCCCGCATTTCCCAGTGTCAGCACACGCACCATGAGAAACAAAAAGAATACAAAGAACAGCGGCATCATGATCTTGTTCATCTTCTCGATTCCCTTGGAGACACCAAGAGCCATAATAAGGAATGTCACAGCCAGTCCGGCCATATGCCATCCCACGCTTCCAAAGTCACCTGCTATCTCCCCAAAATAAGCGGAGACATCCGCGGCATGGAACATACTCCCGGAAAGTGATCCCCACAGAAACCGCAGAAACCAGCCAACCACCACAGAATAACCGATGCCGATGGCCAGTGAGCCAAGGACCGGGATCATGCCGATCAGCCTCCCGCCCTTCCATCCGCGCATCTCCATCACTTTCCCAAAAGCCCCCAAAGGCCCGGTCCCCATGGCGCGCCCAAAGGCCATCTCCCCCACCACACCGGAGAAACCGAGAATCGCCACGAAAATGAAATAGGGAATCAGGAAAGCCGCACCGCCGTACTGCCCGGTCCGGTAGGGAAACATCCATATATTTCCCATCCCCACCGCGGAACCTACACATGCCACAATAAAACCAAATTTTGAACGGAAAGCATCCCTGGTCTGGACAGTTCCCGCTGAATCCTTTTTCATATTTTATCCCATCCTTTTATGTAAAATTAAGTCCTTTCAAAGGATAGCACACAACGCATGTACTGTCCACATATTCCAGCCCTCCACGCCCTGTTTGCAAAAAATGCCGGCTCTGTACCATAAATGATACAGAACCGGCCAAATACCTGTCCGCAGTTTTCTCAGCTGATCTTCTTTTCTCTGCCGTATATCTCATAAAAATATTTCAGCAGCTTCTCCTCGTCCATCTCCGCGGACAGACACCCCATCTCTGTCACGGCATTTCCTCCCGTGATATTTCCAAAACGGATACAATCCCCCAGGTCATATCCGTAATACAGCCCATACATGAAGCCGGCTGCAAAAGCATCCCCTGCCCCGGTGGAATCCACATGTCTCACCGGGAGCGGCTCTATGATATGGAGTTCTTTGTTTTCCTTATACAGGCAGCCCGCGTTTCCGTTTTTTACAATAGGATTTTTCAAATGCTCGGACAGCCTTTCCAATGCCTGTACCGGTGTATCCGCCCCGGTTATTTTCATGGCTTCCATGGAGTTCGGTATAAAATAATCCACATACGGAAAAGCATCATAATACCACTCCAGGCTCAGCATGTCACTCCACGCGGAATCCAGGACAATAGTACATCCGGCCTCTTTCAGAGGCCTGCACAGATCCTTCTGCTCAAGAGAAAGGAATGCGATCCGGCATCCTTCGTAAAACTCATATATTTTCTTTTTCTCCACTGCAAACGCCGCTTCCTCCGGCTTATAGGAGACAATCCCCCGATCCTGCATACAGGATACCACACAGCTCAGGGTAACCGGGTCCTCCTCATCCGTGGAGAGCATATTGGTGTATTCGATCTTATCTTTCTCCAGTTCTTTTACCAGATATCTGCTCAGCGGCCCTTCTCCAATATAGGTTGCCAGCTTTACAGGTACGCCAAGCCTGGACAACTGGATAAGAGTTGCCACCGCTCCGCCTCCGAGCTGTTTGGAACAGCTCTCGCTGTATACCTCCTCACCAAGCTTTGGCATTCTGCGGGCGTTTCCGAAAATAATATCCACATTGGCGATTCCAAATCCCCCTACACTGTTCATACCTTCCATCCTCCTGTATACTCCTCATAAATCTCCAGATACTCCCTGAGCAGTTCCTCTGCCAGGGAATAGGAATTCACCAGAGGGTTCACCATAAGGGCATCTATGGCCTTCTTTGCATTGCGTTCCACTATGGCCTGGGCGGCTGTTCTCTCATAATACTTGACTGCACAGATGAGCTGCTTTGCGCTTTGGGGCAGAGTATACGGCCCGGGTTTCGGCACTGCCCCTGCTTTTGAAATATGACAGGATACTTCTATCACATCCGTATCCTTTAACCAGTCCACAGTTCCCTGGTTGGGCATACAGAGAATCATCTCTCCCTCTTTCCCTGTGATTTTAGCCCGCATTAGTGCCAGGGCTACCCCTGCATATCCGCCTTCATCTTTTGTATTCAGATCAAATTTCGGAATACAGGCATCATCCCTCGCCACAGATGTCTCGCCCTGCATATAATTGCTCTCTCTCATATATGTATGATCACGGTATATTTCCAGCATTTTGTCAAAATCTTTTCCGGCATCATACCGGCCCAGCTCCTGCAGCATACAGTCATTGATCCTCTTGATCCTTTCGCCCCTGGTCTCGCCGGTCTTCTGTATATTCTGCAGTGCCTTTTCCCTGTAATAGAAATAATAGAGATATTCATTGAGCATGCATCCCATGTGCTGTGCCAGCTTCGGTTCAAAATACCGCATGTCCGTCTGCTCATAGAGCCTGGGATCCTTTAATATCTCCGGGAGCATCTCCCTGTTCTCTTTTTTTACACTGGTAAAATAAGATAAATGGTTCAGACCTATGAGATGCACCTGAAAATCCGAAGCCTCGGCCTTGTAAAGCCCGGCCACCTGCCGCATAAACCCGGAGGGAGCATCGCAGATTCCATACACAAAGGAATATCCCTGATCTCTTAAAGCCTGTGTCACAAGCCCTGCAGGATTGGTAAAGTTAAATACCATCACATTAGGGGCAGCATATCTGCGGATCAGTTCACAATAGTGCAGCAGGGTGGGAATGGAGCGAAGGGCCATGGCAAACCCGCCTACCCCGGTTGTCTCCTGTCCTATCACTCCATGCTTCAGCGCTACCCGCTCATCTATGATACGGCTTTCCTCTTTTCCCGCGCGGATGGTGGTGATGATAAAATCCGCCTCCCACACAGCCTCCTTTTCATCTGTTGTGCACACATAATGTACGGAAGGCGCTGTCCTGGCAAAGACCTCCTTTACCATTGAGCCGAAAACCCTGACCCGCTCTTGATCCGTATCCATAAAAACAACCTCTGTTATGCCAAGGCTTTCCGCCTGTTGTGCCAGACATTTTGCCAGCATCAGACTGCGTGAACCGCATCCGCCAATGACTGTTAACTTCATAAGCCTTCCTCCTTCAGTTTCCCATCATAATTTCCAAAATCTTGCTGTCCGTCTCTCTCATGCCGTCTTTTCCGATTCTGCCCACTGCCTCAATGGTCTCGTCTGCATTTTTACCCACAATACCCTCTCCCTCCATAAAGCGGCACTGGTTTTTCGCCATCTCATAGGCCAGAAGGCCTGTTTCCACAGACATGGCGATTTTTGCGGCACAGGAGGGCTTTGCGCCATCACAGAGCATGCCTGATATGGTAGCCAGTGTATTTGTGATAATATCCTCCATCACAGCAAGCGGCGCCTGATCCAGATATGCGATGCCGCAGACTGCGGCACATCCGGCATTAACTGCCCCGCAGTAAGCAGAGAGCTTCCCGATTCCACGTTTTATATAAATAGAAATAAGATTTGCAAAGATCATTGCACGGTGCAATGCTTCCCGGCTCTTATCCTTTTTTTCCGCATAGATAGATATGGGGACCGCAATGGTGATTCCCTGGTTTCCGCTTCCGCAGTTTGCCACTACAGGCAGAACGCTTCCGCCCATTCTGGCATCACTTCCGGCTGCCGCATAAGCTGCCAGCACTGCAGCGTCTTCCTCTTTGTATAAACGCAGAAGATTTTTCCCCACCTTTGCCCCATAATCGTTTTTCATTCCTTCTTCCGCTATTTTCCGGTTGCAGGCGATCTGCATGTCCAGAATATCCTTTAATTCTGCTGTACTGGTCTCACCTGCAAACTCATATATATCTTTTAATTTCAGATCATCCTCATTTGTCTGTGTGCTGCCAACGCACTCCCGGCGCTGATACTGCTTTGTGATATCTCTGCCGTCTTTCTGTACTTTTGTTATATGGATATGGCTTTTCTGGATCTCCACCAAAGCGGTATGTTCCCCTTTTCGCAGATCAATACGCACATACAGAGGTTCCTCCACCTCTGCCAGATGGATACTGTATGTACTCTCCTCCCGCACCAGCTTTCTCACTGTGTCTGCGTCATTGGCGGTTAGTGTGTTCAGTACCTCCAGTTTGCGTTTTGGATTTCCCCCCACGATTCCACAGAAGGCAGCTTCTGCTACCCCCTTCAGGTTTCCGGTGTTGGGTATAATTACACTTTTTACATTTTTTAATATATTGCCGCTGACCCATATCTCCATATATTCCGGGATGTCACCCAGAATCTCTTTGGCACAGGCCGCCGCATAGGCGATGGTTCCCGGCTCCGTACATCCAAGAGCCAGCATGATTTCCTCTCTCAGCAGTTTATTGCAGGTTCTGTCCCTTCTTTCTCTGCTTTCTGTATCCTGAAGCGCCTGTATGAAGACCGCCTCTATTTTCTCCTTTGTCGGTACCCCTTCCATAACCATTTCGCCATCTATATAAAAACAGGGGACATAAGTAAATTTCCTGCCTGCAGGCAGTTCTCTGTCCCGCTCTGTATCCAGAAAGCGTATCTCGATCTTTTCATATTTTTCATTGCTCCTTCGCAGTTCCTCCATCAGCCCAAAAGCCTGTCTGCAGTATCTGCATGTAACTCTGTATATCATCTCAATGGTTTTCATCTGTCTCAAACCCCTTTTCTGCAAATTCGGATGCCAGAACACAGAATGCAGCCGTGCCTTCCGCCAATATGGATTCATCAATCTCAAAACAACTGCTGTGAAGCGGATACTGCTTTGCCTCTTCTTTTCGCCAGCAGCCCAGCCGCAGAAACAGGGACGGGCACTGGGCGCCGAAATATGAAAAATCCTCTCCCAGCATAGCCGGTTCTCCCTCTGTGATGATCTCCGCCTCCTGCAGCTTCTCCCTGAGCACGCGGGCCGCCCAGTGTGCTGCTGTTTTGTCATTGACCGTTGCAGGATAACCCGAACTCATATGGTACGTCCCTTCCATTTCCCAAGCTTCTGCTATGGATTTTGTCAGTCTTTCCAGGCGGTGTATGATTTTCTCCCTCACATCCGGGTCATAAGTCCTGATGGTGCCTTCCAGATATCCGGTCTCTGCTACAACATTATATTTCTCTCCGCATTGTATCCGGCAGATGTTCACCACTGCTGCCTCCTGGGCAGATACCGTATCGGCTGTAATATTACCAATGGCATTTACCAGTGCAGCCATGGCGGGAATGGGATTTCTGCAGAGATGGGGAGATGCCCCGTGGCCTCCCTTTCCTTTTATCTCAATGCCGAACGCATCGGGCTGTGCCATAACAGGTCCCGGCATACAGGTTATGCTGCCTGCTCTCTGCGGCCAGACATGAAACGCAGCTGTAAATTCCGGCTTTGGCTCATCCATGACTCCCTCTTCGATCATACGCCGGGCACCTCCCTGCTGTTCCTCGGAGGGCTGGAATAAAAAGACCACATTGCCGTGCAGACACTCCCTGCACTCCTGCAGAAGCCTGATACACCCAAGAAGTACAGCCATATGGACATCGTGCCCGCAGGCATGCATGACCCCAGGATTCTCAGACTGCCAGGCAAGACCTGTCTGTTCCGTCACCGGCAGAGCATCCATATCCGCGCGGAGGGCAATGGTATGCCCGGGCCTCCCGCTCTTGATGACTGCGTATACTCCTGTATCTGCACAGGGCCTGCACTCTACCTTCCATTTTTTCAGTTGTCCGAGAATCCATTCCTGTGTTTTATATTCCCGTCCCGAGAGTTCCGGATGTCTGTGGAGATGGATGTAATAGCTTTTTATCTCTGCTTCTGCCTCCCGGACCTTTTGGTAAAAATCAATTTTCACTCTGAACACCTCCCCGAAGCGTCTGCCTATTCTCCAGATTTTTTTCTCATAAGATTTGAGAGACTGTCCACTGTAATACTGTGCCCTAAAAACAGGCCCTCCGCATACTCTGTCTTTGCATCTCTCCCGTATTCCCTGGCAAGGCTCATAGCATAAGGCAGCACATCCTGGGAGCTGTGTGCCGTACAGGCACTTTTCTTTATCTCTATGACATCCGTGATATCCACATAGATATCAGGCCTGCGCCGGTTGGTCCTGTTGTCCGCCCCGAAAAAGAGAAGGGCATCATAATGCCAGTCCGTATCGTCATCCGCATATTTTTTCAGTCCCGCTGTAAAGCAGGCTGCCTTTGTTATTTTTGACACGGCTGTGTGGTCGGGATGGTAATCCTCCTCTAAAAGTGTGAGAACAAACCGCGGTGAACATTTCCGCAGATGCGGTATCAGAGCGTCCACTGCTTCCTTAGAAAAATACATGCCGGCATCCGGAAAATCCAGCATGGCAAAATAGTCAAGCTGCAGTATGGCGGCTGCTTTTTCCGCCTCCTCTTCTCTCACGCACTTCTGTGCATAACCTCCTGATTCTCCTCTTGTAAAAATCACAAGACCTGTTTTCAGTCCCTCTTTCTTTGCCTTTGCAAAGATACCCGCTGCGCAGACCTCCAGGTCATCCGGATGTGCGCAGACTGCCAAAATATCGATCATTTCATTGCCTCCTTTACTGTTTTACGCCTGTTGTGGCAATCCCCTCCACAAACTGTTTCTGGAAGAGGAAGAAAATTATGATCATGGGCAGTATGGCGATAATGCCGCCTGCCATGACCTGAGGATAATAAGTTGTATGTTCCCCGATCAACATAGCCAGCCCGGCTGACAAAGTCATCTTATCCATAGAGTTATTCACGATCAGCGGCCACATCAAATCCTTGAATGTGGAGATCGCAGTCAGTATTGCCAGAGATGACAGCGCAGGTTTTAAAAGCGGCAGTAAGATTCTGTAATAAATCTGGAAAAATCCGCAGCCGTCCAGCATAGCCGCCTCATCCAGGCTCCTGGGAAGCCCTTTAAAGAATTCCCTCAGCATAAATGTTCCGAATGCGCTGAATATCTTCGGAAGCCACAGGGCCGTCACGGTGTCGGCCAGATGCAGCTTCACCATAATGTCATAATTGGGCACCAGAAATATCTGTCCCGGAACCATTAAGAGCGCCAAAAGCACGATAAAGATCACATCCCTGCCCGGAAAATGCAGCCTGGCAAACGCATAGGCGGCCATGGAGCAGATCAGCAGCTCTATCCCTATGGTAAATAAAAGAACTAAAAACGTATTCACATAAAAATCAAAAAACGGAAATTTATCTACCACTTCCCGGTAACTTCCCACGGTAAAAACTTCCGGAAAAATCGTAGGCGGTATCTGAATGCTCTCCTCGTATGACTTAAAGGAAGTCAAGATCATCCATAGAAACGGACCCACCGTCACAACCGCACACAGAATAAGCAGCAGATACACCGGCCATTTTCTTTTTTTCATCATTCCATTCTCCTTTCCGCGTCCTGCTGCGCATCAATCATCATAGAATACCAGTTTTTTCTGGCATATCATCTGCACCGCAGTAATTGCCAGAATCAGGAGAAACAGCATCAGGCTGATCGCCGCCCCATAGCCCTTATGGAACTTTACAAAGGACTGCTCAAAGAAATAAGTGACCAGAGACCTGGATGCCTCCGTTCCGCTGCTTCCCTGGGGAATCATCAGATAGATAAAATCAAAGATCTGAAAAACATTTATGACTGTTGTGACGCACACAAAGAAAATGGATGGGGACAGCAGCGGCAGTGTGATCTTAAAAAACCTCTGCACTCCATTTGCCCCGTCAATTTCAGCGGCTTCCCTGTAGCATACCGGAATCCCCTGCAGTCCGGCCAGCAGCACGATCACCTGATATGCCACGCTGGCCCAGATAAATACTATGGAAATAGAAAACAACACGATCCGGGAATCCGACAGCCAGGCCACCGGCTCCACGCCGAATTTTCCCAGTATCTCATTGAAAATACCGAATTTATAATTCATCAGCCACTTCCATAAGAGTCCGATCGCAGCCGGCAGCGTTACGGCCGGCAGGAAGATACAGACCCGGAAGGCTCCGATCCCCTTTACCTTGGAATTGAGCAGAACAGCCAATAACACAGCCAGTATCACCACCAGCGGCACGCAGATGACCACATACAGGATGGTATTGATAAACGCCTGATAAAATGCGTCATCCTGGAATAGCTTCACATAATTCTCCATGCCCACAAACTTAGGTATTCCGAAACTGGACTTGTTTGTAAAGCTGTAATAAACGTTCTGAAAAAACGCCCCAATAAAAAACACGATCACCCCTGCCATCAGCGGCGCGATCATCAGGTATCCTGTTATTATCTCCCGGCGCCTCAGGGAACCCTTTTTCTGTCTTTTCATCAAACACCCTCTCCTGTCGTTTTAAAAACGGAAGTGCTGCAGATTCGTCCTGTGCAGCACTTCCATCCCGTTTTATGATTCACTGTCCAATGCGCTCTGTGTTGCTTCCTGCATCTGTTTACATCCCTCTTCCGGAGTCAGTTCCTTTGCAAAAATCTTTGCTGAGATTTCATTTACAGTGGGAAGCCATTCTGCCACGCTGGATGATGTCGGGAAGGGGAATCCTGTCTCAGCCACATCGAATATGACATTTACATTTACATCTACATGCTCTGCTTTGTAATACTGCTGTGCGCTGATCAGTGCAGGGACATCAATCTTCGCCTCTGCCTGCATCTTATTGGACTCTTCTCCTGCCAGATATTTCACCAGTTTCCACGCTGCATCTTTATCTTTGCTGCTGGAATTGACTGCATATCCAAGGCCGCCGATGACACTCTGATTTCCGCTTTCCTTTGCGGGCATGGCAATGGTTCCCACCTGCTCTGCAAAGCTTGCTTCGTCAATGACTGCTGTTTTCCAGGAGCCCATGAAAAGGATGGCCCCCTTCTGGGACAGGAACAGATCTGTTCCCTTCGTATCGGAGAGCACTTCACTTCCCGGCATCAGGCCTTCATCCATCAGTGATACCATATCTGTATATGCTTTTACGGTTCCCTCCTGGTCAAAACCTGCTTTCTTCATATCATCACTCAAAACATAACCGCCTGACTGGTTGATAAAATTAAAGAAAGACGGCTGTGGATCCAGTTCCATCAAAATCGGGTATTCATCGGAGCCTGCTTCTTCAATCTTAGCTTTTAACTGTCCTGCCAGATTCTTCATATCCTCCCAGGTCCACCCTGCCTGTGGTTCCTCCACACCGTATTTTTCAAAAATACCTTTGTTGTAGAAGACCTGTACAGTGTCCATTCCCTTCGGCATACAGTATTGCACATCATTGTAATTGTAAGCATCTTTTACAACACTTACATAGTCATCCATATTTACCTTATCCTTCTCAATGTATTCGTCCAGGGGTTCCAGAACACCGGCCTCTGCGTATTTGGGAAGATATGTATTCATCCAGAAAACATCTGCTGCACTGTCGGAGCCCATGGCTGCATCCAGCTTTGTCCAATACTGTGACCACGGCGTCAGCTGCAGTTCCACATCAATATCAGGATTTTCTGTCTCGAATTTCTCTACGATCTCATCAAACACCGGTTTCTGCACTTCATCCCAGAGTGCAAATGAGATTTTTGTCTTCTCTGAGCTGTTATCCTTTTTTGCCTCGTCTTTACCTGCATCTGCCTGGGAGTTTCCGCAGGCTGCCAGAGAACCTGCCATTAAGAGTGTCAGCATCATACACATTCCTTTTTTCATTTTGTACCTCCATACCTTTCATCTTTCCGTATTTTTATTTCCTGTTTACAGTTTCCTTTGATATTGCTTTACTTTTCTGGTTGACAACACAGGTTTCTCCCTGTTCCAGCCGATAGGGCAGTGTGATCTCTATATTTTCTTCCTTTTTCTGATTCTGGAACGTATCCAGTGTCTGTTCTATCATTTTT
Source organism: Blautia sp. NSJ-175 (assembly GCF_022867815.1). Taxonomy (NCBI): domain Bacteria; kingdom Bacillati; phylum Bacillota; class Clostridia; order Lachnospirales; family Lachnospiraceae; genus Blautia; species Blautia sp. NSJ-175. The sequence goes on along the minus strand of NZ_JALIFQ010000019.1, from coordinate 9,985 downwards.
TTAATAGGCTGGCTGATGGTAGTCAGTTTCGGTGTCACCTGTCTGGATAAGCTGATTCCGTCAAATCCCATCACAGATACGTCCTCCGGAACTTTCAGTCCCACCTCAGACAGCGCACTGATCACACCCAGGGCTGCTTCATCGCTGAAAGCAAAGGCAGCCGTAAAAGTGATCCCTTCTCTGATGGCCTGTGCAGTCATCCGGTAACCGCTGTCATATGTCAGCTCACCATATTTCACCTTATTCTCATCAAACTCCAGACCGAATTCCTCAAAAGCTCTTTTGCATCCTGTAATACGCTGAAATCCGGAACTGATGCTTTTCGGATAATCGGATAAGATCAAAATCTGTTCGTGCTGCAGGTTAAGCAGATATCTGGCTCCCTCATGGGCGGCTGCCAAATCATTGATATGGATCATCTTACATCTCTTGTCAGCACTGATCGCACCGAACATGACCGTCTTGATATTCTTGGCTGCTATGTAATTCAGCATATCCTGGTCTGCATTTTCCTCCAGATAGATAACTCCCGTAATATCCAGCTCTTTAAAAAATTGTTTGTATGCCTCCCCCTGTTCCGTAACAGGGATAAATACCATCCTGTATCCGTATCTCGGCACGGCCTCCAGCAGCTCTCTCAGCACCTCGCTGAAATACGCCAGCTTCAGGTTCGGAATCAGAACAGCTATGACACCGGGGTTTTTCTGCTTATACACAGGTGTATATGCAAGCTCCCGGACAGCCTCCTCAATCCGCTTTGCCGCCTCTGTTGTCACAATGTTCTTCCCGTGAAAATATCTTGAAACAGTGGCCGGTGATACTCCTGCTCTTTTCGCCACATCTCTTATGGTTGCCCCATTTACATCACCTCTCTTTTGTGCACTTTACAATGTTTTCCAGTATTTTCTACCCTTCCCTTGTGCTTTTCAACCAACTTTATGAGACTTATTATAGAAACAGCCATGTAAAATGTCAATATTGTTTCATTTGTTTCACTTTTGTTTCATGAGTTTCATATGATTTCTTTCAATTTACTAATAAAATCCCTCTTTTTCTGTCCCGCCTCCCTGATTTCCCGGCACAGAAAAAGCCTCACCGGCATTTCGCTGCCAGTGAGGCTCTCCTCTTCTATCTAATTATTTATTCATGAATCTTAATAACTGCTTTCACAATATCCGCCTTGTTGTTCATAGAGAACTCCATAGCCTTGTCCGCTTCATCCAGCGGGAATTCATCTGTCACAATACCTTTCAGATTGATCTTGCCGTCCGCAACTGCCTGGATTGCCATAGGATAGATATGACGATAGCGGAATACGGTCTTAAAGGTCAGCTCCTTATCAAGGGCAATGCTCATAGGCAGGGTCACTTCCCCTGTCCTGCTGTATCCCACGAACACAATGGTAGAGCCTTTTCTTGCCATAAGGATCGCCTGTCTGGAGGTCACTTCCGCGCCTGCAGTCTCGATCACCACATCGGTTCCTCTGCCGCCGGTCAGCTCTTTGACCTTAGCCACAACATCCTCTTTTGCACCGTTGATGACGCCTGTGGCACCCAGCTCCATGGCTTTTTCCAGACGTTTATCCATCACGTCCACAACATAAACTTCGCTGACACCTCTGGCCTTTAAAGCCATCATGGAGACCAGACCGATACAGCCTGCGCCCATGACAACAGCCTTCTGGCCCAGATGAGCATCTCCCTGGATCGCAGCATGGAATCCGACTGCCAGAGGCTCGATCAGAGCGCCCTCCAGAGTGCTGACATTGTCCGGCAGCTTGAAGCAGAGATTTGCCTCATGGGCAACGTATTCCTGGAACACACCGTCAACCGGCGGAGTTGCAAAGAATACCACGTCCGGGCAGAGATTATACTTGCCTTCCTTGCAGAATTCACACTGTCCACAGGTTTTTCCCGGCTCCAGTGCCACACGGTCACCAACCTGCAGATGCTTAACATCCTTACCGACTTCCACTACAACTCCGCCCGGCTCATGGCCCAGTACGAAAGGCGGTTTTACCACGTAATCCCCGATTGCCCCTGTCTCATAATAGTGCAGGTCAGAACCGCAGATTCCCACATAATCCAGCTTTACCAAAACCTCGTCGTCCTTTGGCTGGGGGATGGGTCTTTCTTCAAAATCCATCTTCTGGATATCCGTCATTATTGCTACTTTCATCATGCCTTCCATCTCTTGTTTTCCTCCTCTTATGAATGTACATTATGTGACTTCATTATAAGTCAGAAACGTATATATCACAAGTGAAATTCATGTCTTTTTCCTTCAAATTTCTTTGAATTTTTTTATTCCGATTTCTTCCATAATAAAAAAAGAGGCAGGGATAAAACCGGAAATTCCGGTCTTATCTCTGCCCCAAAGCGGAGGCGAAATCAATTAGTGATGGAACAGACGAATGCCTGTAAATGCCATCGCCATATTGTACTTATTGCAGCACTCAATGACTGCGTCATCGCGTACGGAGCCGCCCGGCTCTGCGATGTATTTTACGCCGCTCTTGTAAGCGCGCTCGATATTGTCTGAGAACGGGAAGAAAGCATCAGAACCTAATGTAACATCTGTCAGCTTGTCCAGCCATGCGCGTTTTTCCTCACGTGTGAACACTTCCGGTTTCTCTTTGAAGATTTTTTCCCATGCCCCGTCAGCCAGAACATCCATATATTCCTCACCGATGTAAACATCAATGGCATTGTCTCTGTCAGCACGGCGGATACCGTCGATAAACGGCAGATCCAGTACCTTCGGGCACTGTCTCAGCCACCAGTTATCAGCCTTCTGGCCTGCCAGACGGGTACAGTGTACACGTGACTGCTGGCCTGCGCCGATACCGATCGCCTGTCCGTCTTTTACGAAACAGACGGAATTTGACTGTGTATATTTCAGTGTGATCAGAGAGATCTTCAGGTCCATCAGCGCATTTGCAGGAATCTCTTTATTCTCTGTCACAATATTGGAAAGCAGCTCATCATCAATGGAAAGCTCCTGTCTTCCCTGTTCAAATGTGATGCCGAATACCTCTTTATGCTCCAGCGGAGCCGGCTGGTAATCCGGGTCGATCTTGATCACATTGTAGTTGCCGTTCTTTTTCTGTTTCAGGATTTCCAGTGCCTCATCGGTATATCCGGGAGCGATAACACCGTCGGAAACCTCTCTCTTGATCAGCATTGCTGTGTCTTTATCACACACATCAGACAGGGAGATAAAATCTCCGAAGGAGGACATTCTGTCAGCGCCCCTTGCTCTCGCATAGGCACATGCCAGCGGTGATAACTCGCCCATATCGTCTACCCAGTAGATTTTTTTCAGCACATCTGTCATAGGAAGTCCCACTGCCGCGCCTGCCGGAGACACATGTTTAAAGGAAGTCGCTGCCGGAAGCCCTGTGGCTTTTTTCAGCTCTTTCACCAACTGCCAGCCATTAAAAGCATCCAGGAAATTAATATATCCCGGCTTGCCGCTTAAAACTTCGATCGGAAGCTCGCTGCCGTCAGCCACATAGATTCTGGAAGGTTTCTGGTTCGGATTACATCCGTACTTTAACGCTAATTCTTTCATATTCCGATTCTCCTTTATGCTTTTCTATTATTTATTTTTATTCACGATCCTGGTTTCATACTCACCGGTTGCGATATCTATATAACGTACAAACAGAGATACCTTATTGTCCTCATTCAGGCTCTCCCACACATCTTTTGTGAATGCATCGATATCATTGGGAACTCCCACCAGCTTCGGTTCTCCCTCAAAACTCGGCAGCGGATTGCCGTCATGCATATAAGTATGAATGAAATGTCCCTCTCCGTTAACCGGGTTTTCATAGGTAAATGTATAACGGCAGCAGCTCTCAGGATTGCCGTTATTGCTCTTTAAAATAGACATGGCATAGTGGTATATGCCGTTCTCCACCTGCATGATACCGGAGATTCTCGGTGTATAATTAGGGCCGTCCGGCTCAAATTCACGAGTTCTCAGGGACTGCTCAAAGGAGATTCCCTTTTCCATACCTTCATAGACAGTGTCTGTCTGGTCACCGTTGGTGACAATCGTCTTATTTCCGATCACACGTACCGGTGCATATATAATCAGGCTGGGATCAGTCAGCTTAGACGGGTCAAATGCCTGGGTGCGGATACCCTCTCCCTCTTCAACGAACACACGGTTTCTGCTGTTCTCACTTCTGCCCATGATAAAATATGCAGTAACTGCCTTTGTTCCATCCTCAGACTTACCAATAACAATTCCCCTGCCCGGGTACGCATTTTCTCTCAATTCATTTTCAAGTGATAACATTTTCATGAATTCCTTCTCCTTCTCATTTTGACCATAATAAACTGCTGCCGACCAACCGACAACTTTTCATAACAACAAAAAAAGCCCACACTCTGAACATACTTGCCCAGACGGTCGGCTTCCAACACTTATACTCCCTGTGGTTCATTCCACTTCCGTCAGTCATATAAGCAATTTAAACATTATCACGGAATTCTCCCCTTGTCAACGCTTTTTGACAATTTTTATCAAAAACCTTTCACTCCCATGTTATCCATATCCTGCAGCCGCTCCTTCCCATGATCAGCCCGGGGAATAAACTCTCCCCGGACAGAATGATTTATAGGACTATAATTTTATTGCGGCAGGACAGATGGTGTGTTAAAATAGAAAAAAGCATATTTTCTAAAAATATATCTAATTTTGGATCCATCCCAGGATTCAGAATATCTTAGAACATTTCATAACAGCAGGCCACTGCCATCCGGCCTGTCCCTTCGGAAAATTCGTGCTTTTATCACCTTTATCAGCAGGGGTTTTCGGAAGAGTGTAAAACCTCCTGCAAGTGACAATTAAATAAAAAGGAGGTTTTACATGGAAGAACAGAGACCACATGTACTGCAGTGGCATCCGGCCTTTTATGCCGGGATACAAATTGAACTGGAGACTGAAGCGAATACTCTGCTTTTTGAGAATGAACATCAGCTTGGAACCAAGCCAAAGGAAATTGATGTATTGATCATCAAAAAGGAAAAGGGGCGATAAAATACCCATGCAGCTCATCTTGACAAAAGAACTGTCAGAAACCCAGAACCTGTGGCTGAAAAGCCTGACTGATGAACTGGAAGAAATCGAAACCGTAAAGCATTTACTTGAGCAATACGGAAAGCATAAAGGAAATATCCTGTATAAATCGGTAATGAATTTAATTGTCCGTGCCAATCAGGAAAAATTCAAGGAGGTGAAAACAATGTGTGAAGCACTGGAAGAATTGATGAAAGACGAGATGGAGGCAAAAAGGACAGAAGGAAAGGCTGATGCCGTTTTGGAACTGCTGCTTTCCCTGGGCAGCGTATCTGAACAATTACGAAAAGTAATTATGGAACAGAAAAATACAGCCATTTTAAATACCTGGCTTATATATGCAGCCAGAGCAGAATCCATAGCGGATTTTGAGCAAAAGATCAAAAATGACAGCTTTACCGCAAAAGCAAATCCCCACTAATACACGCTGCGCCTCTCCGCGCCGGTACCAACAGGCCAGCCATATCTGACTGGCCCTCTGCATAGTCTGCTGTCCGTTTCTTTTTATCCCTCACACACCTGAAAAATATAGAATTTCAAATAATAAGACTCCTCCGCGGCCCAAAGAATCGGATGATCCGCTGCCTGTGTCCGGTACTCCACCTGCCGCAGTCTTTTGTGCACATTTCTTGCCGCCTGCCCGATGGTCTGTGTAAACATCTCATAGGACATAAAATGCGAACAGGAACAGGTAGCCAAAAATCCCCCGTCCTTCACAAGCTTCATAGCCCGCAGATTGATTTCCCGATACCCCTTCACAGCGTTCTTTACAGAATTCCGCGATTTGGTAAACGCCGGCGGGTCCAGTATTACCACATCGAACTTCTTCCCCTGCTCCTCCAGCCTGGGAAGCAGCTCAAACACATCCTCACACACAAATTTTACAGTCTCTGACAGCCCGTTCAGCGCAGCATTTTCCCTTGCCTGCTCAACAGCCAGTTCTGAGGCATCCACGCCCAGCACGCTCTTTGCCCCTGCAATCCCTGCATTCAGTGCAAAGGACCCTGTATGCGTGAAACAATCCAGCACCTCTGCATCCCTGCATAATCTCTGGATCGCCAGTCTGTTGTACTTCTGGTCCAGGAAAAATCCGGTCTTCTGTCCGTCTTCCACATCCACCAGATACTTCACGCCGTTCTCGCAGATCTCCACCTTTGTATCAAAGGGTTCCCCGATAAATCCTTTTACCAGCTCCATCCCTTCCTGTCTTCGCACCTTGGCGTCACTCCGTTCATAAACACCGCGGATCACCACACCGTCCCGGGCCATCTCCTCCTTCAGAAGTTCCAATATCTTCCCCTTCAGCCTGTCAATCCCAAGCGCCAGTGACTGTACCACCAGCACATCAGAAAATTTATCCACAACAAGTCCCGGCAGAAAATCCGCCTCACCGAAGATCACACGGCAGCTGCTTGTATCCACTGTTTTTTTCCTGTATTCCCAGGCATCCCTCACCCGTTTCCTCAGAAATTCCTCATCTATTTCCTGCTCTGACTTCCTTGTCATCATACGGATTCTGATTTTGGAGTTGGTATTGATAAATCCTCTGCCCAGGGGATAGCCGTCAAAATCGTGAACGATCACCATATCCCCATTCTCAAAGCTTCCCAGAATACTGGCGATCTCATTGTCATATACCCACGGACCTCCCGCTTTCAGGGAACGTCCCTCCCCCTTCTTCAGTGTCGCAATTGCAAGACTCATGTGTGTCTTCCTCCATTTTCTCTATTTTTTCTGTCCCAGCACAATATAAGCGATTCCGCAGAACAGGCCGCCTACCGGGAATAGGACCCAGCTCACCTGCCAGGCATTCTGTAAAAAACTCCAGAGCAGATAAACTGCCGTTGTCACGATCATGATACAGGCCGACCATTTGGCAGCCAGCGGCATATGGCTTTCCTCATCCAGCATACGCAGCTGCTCCGGTGTCAGACGCTCACGGTACAGCGGATCATGCTCTTTATTGTACTCCTCTATATTATATTTGCTTTTTGCAAGGCCTGTATGGACCAGAAGCATAACACCCACACTGACCATGAGAAGCATCACAAAGCTGTAAAATGCGGATGCCTCCACCCCAAAAGGCGCAGGCAGAAACTTCTGCAGTTCATCTGCCACAATACTCATCAGAATGATCCCGATACCTGCTGCGATCCTCACTGAAAAGACGCGGTTAAACCGGTCTGTCTCCTCCTCCGTGTAGAAGGGCTGGATGTAAGGATGCTTTTTTGTAAAATCGCTGTGCCGGATTCCTGCAACCACCACCGTCAGTACAGCTACGATCACAAAGGGCAGCATCACAATATCCTGCAGATTTTTCATAAAACCTTCCATCCCCTCAAAAAGAGTGGTGAAGGCACCTCCTATTATCAGTAATCCCACACATAAAGTAACTGCTTTTCCAAAGCTGTTCATGTGCTCTTCATATTTTGAGGAATCTTCTACACGCTCCGCCTGTGCGTCTCCCCGCATAAGGGTATCCATACTGCAGGAAAACAGATCACAGAGCTGCAGGATTTTTTCCATCTCAGGATAAGAAGTACCAGTTTCCCTTAGTTAAAGATATGAACCCTCTTTATCAGTCTACTTTTCCAATAAATCGGTAGTATATCTCTATTTCCTGTATTCTTTCGTTATCCTCATTCGTTGTTGCTTCGTGAATGAGTATTTTTTCTATCATTGCATTTAATAACGGTGCTGTCAGTTCCTTTGGTACGGAATACTCCTTGATTAACTCAATCCACTTTTCAGCACCTATCATATCCTGTTCCATTTTACTTAATTCTTCTCTTAGGTTGGTTATCTGCTGTTCCAGTTCTATCTGCTCTTTTTGATATTTCCCCGACAACATGATGAAGTTTCGTTCCGTTATCTTCTCACAGGCTCTATCTTCATACATTTTCGCAAATAAACGGTCAATCTCATTTTGTCGGTTCTCGGCTTTCTTCAAGGCACTTGCCTTTTTCTTCTTTTCCCGTATTCGCTCTGCATTGCCGACTTTCTGTATTTTGTTCAATACCTTTTCTTCGTCCTGCTGTACTGCCTTAGCCCAATACTGCAAGCGTTCCAATACGGCTTGATACAGCACGTCATAGCGGATATAGTGCATAGAACAATTACCTTTGCCAAACTGCCCGTAATAACTGCAAGCATAATAACTATATGGGGTTTTATTCGCCTTGTTTGTCGCAAATCTCATAGACCAGCCACAATCCGCACACTTGACAAGCCCTGCAAATATCGGCGTTGCCTTTTCCTTTGTCTGTCTACGCCTTGATTTTATCTGCTCCTGCACACGATAGAACACTTCCTTGTCAATAATCGGTTCGTGGGTATTTTCTACTCGAAACCATTCGCTTTCGGGCTTTCGTACTTTCTTCTTGCTTTTGAAAGAAACGGTTGATTGTCGATTATGAACGCTGTTTCCGATATAGACTTCACTTTTCAATATCGCCTTTACATGAGCAATCGTCCACTCATAACGCTTGCTTTCGGGCTTTCCCTCAAAGATATGAGCAAAAGTACCGTACCTTGTAAAATTCAACCAAGACGCTGTTGGGACTTTTTCTTCTCGCAGTATTTTTGTGATTTTTGCACTTCCGTAACCTTGATAGGCTAGGGAAAAGATTTTTTCAACAATCCATTTTGTTTCCTCATCAACCAACAGTTTCCCTTTGATGTCGGGGTGTTTCTTATATCCTAACGGAGCATAAGCCCCATAATACGCACCCTCTACAAATTTCGTCTTAAAGGCTGATTTCACTTTACGGCTCGTATCTCTTGCTACCCATTCATTGATGATGTTCTTAAATGGTGCAATCTCACTTTCGCCTTTTTCGCTGTCCACACCGTCGTCAATCGCTATGTAACGGACATTATGGCTAGGAAAATACAATTCTGTATATTGTCCTGTCATAATATAGTTTCTACCAAGTCGTGATAAGTCTTTTGTTACAACACAGTTGATTTTTCCTGCCTCTATATCCTCAATCATTCTTTGAAAACTCGGTCTTTCAAAATTTGTTCCCGACCATCCGTCATCAATATATTCATCAATCACATTCAAATGATGTTCTTTTGCATATAGACGCAACATACTTCTTTGTGTGGTAATGCTGGAACTTTCGCCCTGTAATTCATCATCTCGGCTTAACCTAAGATAAAGTGCAGTATTGTAAATCTGTTGTTTCATTGTCAGTTATCCTCCTTTATAACTAACCCGTGTTTACAATACCTGCTTGCAAGTAAAGTATAACACGGGTACTTTTTGTCATTCAATCTATTTCTTACAACTGCACTGATTTTATGTGATTGTCTGCTTTGCTTTTTCCAACATGACATCAGTTAGAAGTTCTTCCATTGTCTTTCCCTTTTCGGAGAAATGCTCTTTTACAACAATCTTTGTCTTTCCTCTGTTGCCAATGCCACACTTGCCATTTTTCTTTTGAATTGTTTTTACAGCATTATCAATAACACATACCCCCTTTCTGTAAAATCTTTCTAAGCAATTCAACGGCTTTTGTCATAGCCCACAGGACTTCCACCTCTGCATTATCAATGTAGCCGTACCCATTGCGTGCGACGCTCTGAACGCTCAAGCTGTGGCTGTACGGGAGTATCATTATCTGACAGCACAGGTCATGGCGATAAAAGAGGACAAGTCTTTTACAAGAACACAGATAGGTTGTCGCTCACTTTTGCAGGAGAAAGGTCATGGCGTATCTGTTTCAACGGCTCGCTGTCTGTCAAAGGTATTGAATTGCTTTATTCAGTTGTCAACGAATCATGAAAGCTTATCTCAGCCTATAATGAAAATAGGATACTGACTCCACTACTTTTTTCACTTCTCTTTTTGCCTTACAATAGTCTTAGGCAGGATTAAGTTTGATTGCAC